>JAOIQU010000023.1 GCA_028141885.1 Flavobacteriales bacterium
GCCTGCACCGGAGTTTATTGATTTGACCGACTACGACCTGGCCGACTACCAAGGCAACGATCACAGCGGCAACTACGGAACGGTGTGGACGGACTTTGACAGCGATGGAGACATCGACTTGTTCATCGCCAAGTGTCGTCAGTTTGTGAACGACCCCAACGACCCACGTCGCATCAACCAGTTGTGGGTGAATGACGGCAACGGAGGGTGGACGGAAGAGGCCCTAGAACGTGGGTTGGTGTTGTATGAGCAGAGCTGGACAACGGACTTCGCCGACATCGACAACGACGGGGACTTCGATTGTTTGGCAACGAACCACAGCTCCACCATCAAGCTCCTCGAGAACGACGGCACAGGCTACTTTACGGACATCACGCCAGGAAGCGGCTTGGAGATCTCTGGATTCTTTCTGCAGGCCAAAATGGACGACTTCGACAACGATGGCTTCGTGGACCTGATCTACACAGGTGGCGACAACGGTTATTTTCGCAACAACGGGGACGGCACGTTCACAGAGATGCCCAACACGTTTCCTTACGGCGACACCATGCACAGCTTTGCTTCTGGCGACGTCAATCGCGACGGGCAATTGGACGTCTACGCGAGCTACGGCGATGGCTACGTGTCGCCTGACAACAACAACCCCGACGTGTTGTGGTTGAACGATGGAAACGAGAACCACTGGATTGCGTTTGATTTGGAAGGTTTCGAAAGCAACGTCGACGCCGTCGGGGCCAAGGTGATTTTGACCGGCGATTTTGGGACCATGGTCCGTGAGGTGCGTGGCGGCGAGAGCTACGGGATCACCTGCACGTTTGCCTGCCGGTTTGGACTGGGAGCCCACGAAACCGTGGACCAAGCGGTCGTGAAGTGGCCGAGCGGGTTTGAAACGGTGATTGCCAATCCGGAAATCGACCAATACCACAATGTGTTGGAAGTGCCATGCACTGCAGAAGTGACGGCCACGGCAACTGCGACCTCGTTCTGTCCTGGTGAAGTGGTCACGGTGACCGCAACTGACGGTTTTGCGACGTACCAATGGTCCAACGGCGATGAAACTGCATCCATTGAGATTTCTGAACCCGGAGCGTACTCAGTGATTGCGTACGATGCCGAGGGTTGTGCCGGGATTTCCAACTTGGTGACGTTGCAGGAAATTGTGGGCAACGCGCCCACCATTGCCTTGGATGGCGACAGTGATTTGTGCGAAGGCGGCACCTTGACCTTGACGGCTTCTGATGCAGACAACTACACGTGGTCTACGGGCGAAGACACCCAAAGCATCGAGGTCACCACCAGCGGTGCCTATGCGGTTTACAGCGTGGACATTTGTGGGAATGCGGTCACCTCAGACACATTGGTGGTGCAGGTGTTTGAAGCGCCTCTTGGCCCTCCGATTGTTGAAGAGAGCGAAGTTGTCATTCCAACATCTAATGTGGTAGAGCTGGTTGCAATCGGTGAGAACATTAAATGGTATGATCTTCCTGTGGGGGGCGAATTACTTGGAGAGGGAGCCAGCATTGTCGTGGGAGTTGACCAGGACACAACGTTTTGGGCAGAGGATGCACGCATCACCCAAGGTGAATCCAAGACTGGGGGGGAGCTGTCCAAACAAGATGGGGGGGCGTATCATTCCAACAGCGCGCGTTGGCTGGAGTTTGACGTTCACGAAGAACTTCGTTTGAATAGCGTGACGTTGTTCGCTAATGGCACCTACGAGCGCAGCTTCGAATTGATCAATGCGTTTGACGTGGTCCTTGAAAGCACGACGGTCCTCGTGGAGGATGGCACGTTTGTGCTAGAATTGGATTGGGACATCCAGCCAGGGCAGGGCTACGGGTTGCGCTGCGTATCCGAGGACCCTCAGCTCTGGCGTGAAGGCACAAGCTCTGATTTGAACTATCCCTATGAGGTGGGCGAATTGTTGACCATCACGAACAGCACGGCAGGGCCAAGCCTGGACTACTACTACTTCTTCTACGAATGGGTGGCCGAGCCCAAACCAATCGAATGTGCCTCGCAGCGCACGCCGGTCATGGTTTCCATTGTCCCCATTGAAGGTTGTATAGATGAGTTGGCGTGCAATTTCAACCCTCAAGCCAACATTGGCAATGATTCTTGCAGTTATGAGTGCTACGGATGTACTGACTCTGAGGCATTTAACTACGAGCCAAGCGCGACCATAGATGATGGCCAATGCATCGATTTTACTTTTGATTGTACCACCCTTGGAGATGCTGAATGGATGGAGGTAGCAGAGGGGATTTACCCAAATGATACAATGCTCTTGACGCTCGGGATGTTTTCCGAGTTCGAGCGCGTCATCCACTTGCCAGAGTTCATCACGGAACCCATTACTGGTTCGATATACGCAGTCATTTCCTGGGACAACATCGAGTTATCCGGCTTGCCCGAAGGCATGAGTTGGGTAGATGAACCGGGAAACATGGGCGCTAACTCACAATCGTGCATTGCGTTGGCAGGCATCCCTGAAGAAGTTGGTGTGTTTGATTGGTCCGTCTCTGGCATCATGACGATTTCTGTTTTTGGAAGTCCATTTGAACTGGGGGCTTGGAATCTCACAGCGCAAATGGAGGTTGGTGACAATCCCAACGACATTCAGGGATGCACTTATTCCAACGCGAGCAACTTCTCGACCATTGCTTCCTTAGACGACGGCTCTTGTGTTTTTGAAGGCTGCATGAACAGTGAAGCTACCAACTTCAACCCTTTGGCAAATGTTGAGAACGGTTCATGCGAATTCGAACCTTGCAACGCTGCATGTCAAGAAGATCTCGATGGGGATGGTGCAGTTGGGACGGGGGATTTGTTGAGCTTGTTGAGCTCATTTGGGTTGCTCTGCGAACCTTAACCAAACGAGCCGCTGCTGACCTCTTGAGGATGAACAAACAGGTGTGAGGTCCAGTTTTTGTTTTGGGTTTTTACTAGGTTGAAATGGCCGACCTTTGCGGCCAGATTCCCCTCCTTTTGCAATCATTTGACACCCTTGGGCTCTCCGCCCCCCTGCTGAAGTCCATCACTGAGATGGGGTTCGAGACGCCCACCGACATCCAGGCTCAGGCGATTCCCCTGTTGCTGGAGGGTGACCGCGATTTCATTGGTTTGGCCCAAACAGGCACCGGCAAGACCGCCGCCTTTGGCTTGCCACTCCTCGACCACCTCGACACCGAGTGGGACCACGTCCAGGCCTTGGTGCTGGCGCCCACCCGCGAGCTGGGGCAACAAATCGCCGAGCAGCTCGAGAAGTTTGCGAAGCACAAGAAGGGGCTGCGCACGGTTGCGGTGTATGGCGGCGCCAACATCGCCACCCAAATCGCCCAATTGAAGAAGCCTTGCCACGTGGTCATCGCCACGCCGGGCCGTCTGATCGACCTCGCCAAGCGCAAGGCGGTCAAGCTCGACCGCATTCGTCACCTCGTGTTGGACGAGGCGGATGAGATGCTGAACATGGGCTTCAAGGAGGAGCTGGATGAGATTTTGTCCTTCACGCCGGAGGACAAATGCACGTGGCTCTTCTCCGCCACCATGCCGCGCGAAATCCGCCGCATGGTAGGCCAGTACATGACCGATCCGCTCGAGGTCAAAGTCAACCAGTCGGCCACCGTCAACAAGAACATCGATCACCGCTACGCCCTCGTGCGTCACTCCGACAAAAGCGAGGCCATTGCGCGCTTCCTCGACCTCGACCCGGAATTGTACGGGGTGGTGTTTTGTCGCACCCGTCGCGACACGCAGGCCTTGGCCGAGGAGTTGCTGAAGCGTGGCTACCGCGCCGACGCCTTGCACGGGGAAATGTCTCAGGCCCAACGGGACCGCGTGATGCTGCGCTTCAAGCAAAAGCACTTGCAGGTCCTCGTGGCCACCGACGTGGCGGCGCGGGGCATCGACGTGGACAACCTCACCCACGTCTTCCACCACTCGCTTCCGGGCGAAGCGGCGCAGTACACCCACCGCTCGGGTCGGACCGCTCGGGCCGGCAACAAGGGCATTTCCCTGGTGTTGATGAGCGTCAAGGAGCGCAGCCACTTGAACCGGATCGCCAAAACGTTGGGCATTGAGTTTGCACGCGCCATGGTGCCCAATCCTGAGGAAATCGTCAACGCCCGCATGTCCACATGGGGCCAGGGGTTGATCGAGTTGCCTGTGGGGCGCGGCATCCCAGAAGCCATTTGGGAGCAGATGTCCTTGTTGTTCCAGGGCCATTCGAAAGAAGATTTGTTGCGCCAAATCGTCCTCGCCGAGATGCGCAAGCTCGAGACCGGTGGCAAGGCCGACCTGAACCAATCCGGCATGGCCAGTCGCCGCCGCGACCGGGACGACCGAGACAACTGGGATGCGCGCGGGTCTCGCCCCTTCCGCAAAAAGCCGTTTTCTAAGAAGCGCAAGCCGTCGGGAGGTGCTCCTAAGTGGGACAAGCCTCAAGACGGGTTCTCGGACAAGCCAGGCAAGCCCATGGGCGCGGGCAAGGCCAAGAAAAAGGCCAAGAAGAAGCCCTACTTCAAGCCTGGACAGGAGCCGTGGAACACGTCAGGTTCAGGCGGCGCACCCGGGTTCAGTGTCAAAAAGAAGGGGAAGAAAAAGCGCCGCTGATCAGCGTTTGGGGTAGGGGTACTCCCCTTGCCAATTCCCACTGGGATTGTAACGCGCGACGACGTAGGTCTCGCCCCGGCTCGATACGGCCACGCCGATGCCAACGGCGGTGGTGGAGTGCCAAACCATTTGGGTGTAGTGCCCCGTTTCGCTGAAGTCGGGGCCACAGCATTTGCGGTACCTGTAGACTTCAATTTCGTCGTACCAAGACTTGCTGGCGTCGCTCATGGGGGTGTTGGTCGTGGCGCTGTACCAGTAGAGGTTTTCGCCATGCCCGTTGTTGTCTCGGGCATGCTCAAATCGATGCCGTCTGGCGAGTTCTTTGGCGTACGCTTCGGCCTCTTTGGCAAGGGTATCGTCCCAGGTGAGTGGTGCCACGCCCACCTCGGACCTTGCCGCGTTGTGCACGTCAAGCGCGTCTTGCACATCGTTGTCGACGTTGGGTGTTTGGGATGCGCATTCAAGCTGAAAGGCCAGCAAGCACATGACAAGAAAGGGGGGAAGGGCAGTGTTCATGGACCAAAGAACGGCTCAGCGCGCCAAATTCGTGCCTGACCTGGTGTCGAGCAGCGTTCCTTCGGGGCTGTAGAAGCGCCACGTCCCGGAGCGCTCGCCTTGCAGGTAGGCACCTTCGATGGCGGGTTCGCCGTTGGGGTGGTACGTCCGGTAGGAGCCGTCTTCGAGCCCCGCGTTGTAGCTGACCTGAGACCAAGGCATGCCCGTGTCGTAGTAGCTGTTCCAAACCCCGTGACGCTCGCCCTTCAGGAGCTGTCCTCGGGATTTGAGTTGGCCGGTTTCGTGGTACTCAAGCTGCTCGTAAACGGTGTCTGCACGGAACCCGAGGACGACCTTGGGGTCCCCGTTGGACCATGTGGATTGGACTTCTTGGCGTGGCGCATTGGGGTCGACTGAGGTGCACGCGCTGAGGGCCAGACTGGCGCCCAACATCCACTGGCCAAGGTGCGTTCGGAGTGTCATTTCACGCGGCGAATCGTGTATTCGATCAAATCGCGGAGGGCGTCACGCGCTTCGGTGCTGACCGCCTCGTCGCCACCGAGTTCGTCCAGCATGGTCAAGGCCTCTTCTTTGAGTCGTCGCATCTCGGACCGCGCGCGCTCCATGCCCGGACCGGCGAGGATGGCGTCCATGACCTCTTTGACGGCGGCGGGATCCTCACTCTTGTGTTTCACCAGCTTGATGAGTCGACGGCGCTCGGAGGGCGACGCCTTGGCCAGCGTGTGGATGAGCGGCAGCGTCATCTTGCGCTCGCGGATGTCCTGTCCTGTGGGCTTTCCAGTGCGGTCGCCTTCGCCGAGGTCGAGCAGGTCGTCTTGGATTTGGAAGGCCAACCCCACGCGCTCCCCCAACCCCCACATCCGCTCCACAGTCTTGTTGTCCGCGCCAGCCGCCGCCGCGCCACAAGCACAACAGGCCGCGAGGAGGGAGGCGGTTTTGCGTCGGATGATGTCGAAGTACACCTCCTTGGTGATGTCGAGGCGGCGTGCTTTCTCGATCTGAAGCAGCTCGCCCTCACTCATTTCGCGCACCGCACGGGACGTGATTTTGAGCAGGTCAAACGCTTCGGCATCGACTGCGGCGAGGAGGCCCCGAGACAGGAGGTAGTCGCCGACAAGAACAGCGACCTTCTTTTTCCAAAGCGCCTGGATGCTGAACACGCCGCGGCGGAGGGGACTTTCGTCGACGACGTCGTCATGCACAAGGGTCGCGGTGTGCAGGAGTTCAATGAGCGCCGCGGCGGTGTGGGCGCGGTCGGTGGCGCCGCCCTGGGCATCGACGCCGCCGTGCAATCGTGCGCTGAGGAAGACAAACATGGGCCGCATCTGCTTGCCTTTGCGACGCAGGATGTAACGCATGACCTTGTCGAGCAAGGCGACGTCGGTGGTGACGGCCGCCCGGAATTTGGGCTTGAAGGCCGCCATGTCTCCAGCCAAGAGGGAGGTCACGCGTTTCAGATCGGACATGGCTGCAAAGGTAGCGCGCCCCTGTGGGCCAATGACCTTTGCGGCGGCATGGAAGGCGTGCACCGGTTCGAGAGCGTATCTTCGCTTCATGCTGCGTTCGATGACAGGCTACGGAAAGGCGGAAGGTGCCGTCGGTTCCCGAAAATACACGGTGGAGGTGCGTTCCTTGAACGGCAAAAACTTCGACCTCCAAGTGCGGATGCCGTCCGTGCTCAAGCAAAAAGAAATGGATCTTCGTACGGAGCTCGGCGCCCGCATCGTGCGCGGCAAAAGCGACGTGGCCATTCATTTTGAGGCGGACGCTTCGGAAGCCCGTCACGAGTTGAACGGGCCGGCCATTCGCCAATACGTCAAGGACCTCGAAGCGCTGGCGTCAGAAACGGGCCAGCCCTCAGACAACTTGTTGGCCACCGCCGTGCGGTTCCCGGACGCCATGCAAACGTCCAAAGAGGCCTTCGACGAGGAGGCCTGGAAGGGCATCCACGCGTTGGTGCTGGAAGCCACCGACCAGTTTGACGCGTTCCGCGACACTGAGGGCGCCACACTCGCGGCCGATTTCAAGGGCCGCCTCGACGCCATCGCCACACTGGAAACGGGTTTGGACCCATTGTTGGAGGCCCGAATCCAGCGCGTCCGAGACCGCATTCGGACCAACCTTGAAGAGACCATCGGCCGCAGCACCTTGGACGAGGGTCGTTTTGAGCAGGAAGTCCTCTATTACATCGAGAAGATGGACGTCAGCGAGGAGCGTACCCGACTCACCGCTCACATCGCGTACTTCCGCGAAATCATGGACACGGGGGAGAACCAAGGCAAGAAGCTCGGATTTGTCGCCCAAGAAATGGGCCGGGAAATCAACACCCTGGGCAGCAAAGCCAACGACGCGGAGTTGCAGCGCATTGTCGTTCAGATGAAAGACGAGCTGGAGAAGATCAAAGAACAAGTCCTCAACGTCCTCTGACCCCATGCCTGCCGGCACCAAACCCCAAGGCGACGGCCTCGCCATCATTTTCTCGGCCCCTTCAGGCGCCGGAAAAACCACGCTGGTCCGCCACCTAATGACCAAACCTGAGTTGGCCCTCGGCTTCAGCGTCAGTGCGACCACGCGCGGCCCGAGAGAAGGTGAAGTGGACGGCAGGGACTACCACTTTTTGGCCCCTGAAGACTTCGCCCAGCGCGTGAAAAACGGCGCTTTCGTGGAATATGAAGAGGTCTACGAAGGGCTCTCGTATGGCACGTTGTGCAGCGAAGTGGAGCGCCTGTGGAGGGACGGTCGGACCCCGCTGTTTGACGTGGACGTGGTGGGAGGCCAAACCCTCAAATCTGTCTTTGGCGACAGCGCCTTGTCCATCTTCGTCATGCCGCCATCGATGTTCGCCCTGGAGGACCGCCTGCGCAGCCGCGGCACCGAAGACGAAGCCGCCCTCGAAAAGCGCATCGCCAAATCCCAGCAAGAGATGGATGCGGCACCGGCCTTTGACCTGCGCTTGGTCAACGACGACCTGGACCTTGCCAAACAAGAAGCGGAAGACATGGTTGGCGATTTCCTTGAACGTGCATTTTTGTGACGGGCCAGCGAGCCCAATCTTGACATGGATCGCTCTTCCACATCTCTGCGCGTCGGCCTCTATTTCGGGTCGTTCAATCCAATCCATTTGGGGCATTTGGTCATCGCCAACCACATGCTTCACGAAGCCGACCTCGACGAAGTGTGGTTTGTGGTGACGCCGAGCAGCCCACACAAGCAAGGCGTGGAATTGATCCCCGAGCAGCACAGGCTTCAGATGGCGCGTTTGGCCATCGCAGACCACCCCCATCTCAAGGCCATCGACGTGGAGTTTGCGTTGCCTCGACCCAACTACACGGCCGAGACGATGCGGCACCTCCGCGAGGCCCATCCCGAGGTGGTGTTCAGCATCATCATGGGACAGGACAACCTCACATCGTTCCACACGTGGAAAGACCACGAGTCCCTCGTGGCGGCGCATCGACTCCTCATTTACCCCCGTTTGAATCCTGGTGCGAAAGCCCCTCCACCGTCACCCAAGGACTGGCTCACCCATCCCAACGTGGAGGTCCATCAGGCGCCGCTCATTGCCATCAGTTCGACGTACATCCGAGATGCCATCATGGCAGGCCATGACGTGCAGTTCTTGTTGCCCGACGCCGTGGTGGCGTACATCGGAAACAACCATTTCTACGAAGAAGACTAGATCGGGTCACTGCCCGTTGTAGGCGTTCATGGCCCTTGCCAATCCCGCCGTGGTGATGTTGAGGACGGCATCGCCCGCCTTCGTCAAGCGTTCATCCATGCGCTCTTGCTCCTCAGCGCTCCATTTCCCCAGGACGTAATCGACCTGTTGGCCCTTTCCAAACTCCGCCCCAATCCCAAACCTCAGCCTCGGGTACTTCGTCGTGGCCAGCACGTCTTGGATGTCTTTCAGTCCGTTGTGGCCACCGTCACTTCCCTTGGCCCTGAGCCTGAGTGTGCCAAACGGCAAATTCAGGTCGTCCGTGATGACGACCACCCGTTCCAAAGGAATCTTCTCCGCGTCCATCCAATAGCGAACGGCCTTGCCACTCAGGTTCATGAATGTCGACGGCTTGAGAAGCACAATGTGACGTCCCTTAAAACGGACGGTGGACACCTCGCCCAGCCTGCCGGTCTCGAAAGATCCGGACAGACGTTGGGCGAGGGAGTCCACCACCTTGAACCCGATGTTGTGTCGGGTTTCCTCATATTCTGCCCCGGGATTGCCAAGGCCCACCATGAGGTACTTCATGCAGCGAGGAGCTTATTCGCCGCCGCCTTCGCCGCCTTCGCCGCCTTCGCCGCCTTCAGCGCTTTCGCCGCCTTCAGCGCCTTCGCCACCTTCAGCGCCTTCTTCAAGACCAGCTTCAGCAGACATGGCAGCACGGGTGCGCTTGCAAGCCACGAGAAGCGCGCTTTCGCTGAGGAGGATTTCGAGGCCTTCCACATTCAAATCACGCACACGGGCGTTGTCACCAATGTCCAGCGACGTGATGTCCACAGTGAGGCATTCGGGCAACTCGTCGGCGATGCCGCGAACGGGCACACGACGGTAGTTCAACTCCAAGCGACCCCCGTTCATCACACCGATGGCTTGACCTGTGGTGCGCAATGGGAGCGCAACCTTGACGGGCTTGCCAGGAAGGATTTCGAGGAAGTCGAGGTGTGTGACGCGGTCGGTCACTGGGTGGAACTGGATGTCCTGAATGATGCAGTCCACTTTTTTGCCGTCGATGTCCAACTCGATTTTGAAGACGTCTGGATTGAAGACAATCTTATTGAGTTGGACTTCAGACACGCTGAAGTGAATCTGCTCGCTGCCGCCATACAACACGCCGGGAACACGGTTGTCTGCGCGGAGCGCATCGGCATCTTTTTTCCCTACGCTCTCACGCAGAGAGCCGCTCAATGATGCTGTTTTCATGATGAAAAAATTATTGAAGAGTGAATTGAGTACTGATCGATTCGTTGCGCATCAAACACTGAAGTGTTTGGGCAAACATGTCGTGCACAGGAAGCACGGTGATTTTCGAAGTGTCCACGTCCGTGCGCAATGGGATGGAGTCGGTGACGATGAGCTCTTGCAAGCTGCTGGCGGCGATGCGCTCGTAAGCAGGGCCGCTCAAAACGGGGTGGGTGCAGATGGCGCGGACGCTCAATGCGCCGTGTTCCATCATCAGGTCCGCAGCTTTGGTGAGCGTTCCTGCAGTGTCACACATGTCGTCGACGATGACGACGTTTTTGCCAGCCACGTCGCCGATGACCGTCATGTTATCCACTTGGTTGGCCACTTTCCGCTGCTTGTAGCAAATCGCCATGTCCACCCCGAGGTGCTTGGCGTAGGTGCTGGCGCGCTTGGTGCCGCCTGTGTCAGGCGTGGCGATGCACAGGTTCTCTTTGGAAATGTGCGTTTCAATCCAAGGCAAGAACAGTGTGGAGCCAAACAAGTGGTCCACAGGAACTTCGAAGAATCCTTGAATTTGGTCCGCATGAAGGTCCATGGTGATGACGCGGTTCACACCAGCGGCCATCAGCATGTTGGCCACCAACTTGGCACCAATCGCCACGCGAGGCTTGTCCTTGCGGTCTTGGCGGGCGAAGCCGAAGTACGGCATCACCGCCACGATGCGCTTCGCGCTGGCGCGCTTGGCGGCGTCGATGAGCATCAAAAGCTCAAGCAGATTGTCTGAAGGAGGGAAGGTTGACTGAACGATGATGACTTCCTTGCCACGCACGGTTTCCTCTATGCTCACCGTGAACTCTCCGTCGGAGAATTTCTGGGTGCGTACGGGCACCAATTTGGTTCCGTAGGCAGCGGCCACGCGCTCTCCAAATTCTTGGGACGCAGAGGCAGCGAGGATTTTGATCATGTCAGACATGGGCGGCGCTTCGAGGCCGCAAAGATAGGCATTCTCAGTCGGTTGGAGCCACGAGCTTGAAGCCCTTTCCGTGGACGTTCAAGATTTCGATGCGATCGTCCCCCTTGAGGTGCTTCCTGAGCTTGGCGATGTACACGTCCATGCTGCGCCCATTGAAGTAGTTGGCATCCCCCCAAATGTTCCGCAACGCATGCGCCCGTTCGAGCAACGCATTCTTGTGCTTGCAAAGCATGAACAGCAATTCATTCTCTTTCGTGGTCAGCCTTTGGGATTCTCCTCGAAGGGTGAGCGACTGTGTGGTGTAGTCGTACGCATACAGTCCCACGGAGAACTCGGTGACCTCTTCGCCGGCCTCGGGCAGCGCCGCGGAACGGCGCAAAATGGCCTGGATGCGGAGCACGAGTTCTTCCATGCTGAATGGTTTGGTCATGTAATCGTCGGCACCCACCTTGAATCCCTCCAACGTGTCGTCTTTGGTCGACCGCGCGGTGAGGAACAAAATCGGAATGCTGCGGCTTTCCAGTCGAATTTCTTCTGCCACTTGGAAACCGTCCTTGCGCGGCATCATCACATCCAGCACAATGAAATCAAAGGTGTCGCGGTGAAATGCCTTCAAGCCTTCGACGCCGTCTTGGGCCCAGGTCACTTCAAAGCCTTTGGCCTTGAGGTAATCGGAGAGCAAGCGCCCCAAGCTGGGGTCGTCTTCACAGAGGAGGATGCGGATGTCTTTCATGGTTCAGTTTTCTCGGGTTGACTCTCAAACGGAAGCAGCAGCTTTAATGTTGTGCCCTCACCAACTCGGCTCGCGATTTGAACGGATCCGCCGTGGCGTTCGACCACGTTTTTCACGTAGCTCAAGCCCAGGCCAAACCCCTTCACGTCGTGGACGTTGCCGGTGGGAACACGATAGAGCCTTTCAAAGACCTTGCCAAGATGTTCTTTGGCGATGCCGACCCCATTGTCTTGGATGTCGAGTGACACTCCGTCAGGGGTTTGGGCGGTGCGGATGACAATGTGCGGGTCTTCTCCGGAATATTTGACGGCGTTGTCGATCAGGTTGAACAGGATGTTGGTCAAGTGAATGCGGTCCGCCACGAGGTTGGGGTTGCTCGCTTGCAAGTCCAAATCCACCTTCACCCCCTGCTTGTGAAACTTCACGACCATGTTTCTGACCACATCCTTGACGAGGTCGTGCACGTTCAGGGACTGAACGTACAGGCGCATGGCCCCGTTTTCTGAAAGGCTCGCGCGAAGAACGTTTTCAACCAGCACGCCCAAGCGCTTGTTTTCCTCGCGGATCAGCCCGAGGTAATGCTTGCGAGATTCCTCGTCAAAGGCTGGGTCCGACAGCGCCTCGCTGGCCAGACCTATGCTCGAGATGGGCGTTTTGAGTTCGTGGGTGAGGTTGTTGACGAGGTCGCGTTGGAGGCGGTCCGTGCGCTTGGTGCGCTGAATGGCAAACAGGGTGTACCCAAACCCGCCAGCAATCAAACACATCATCAGGACGCTCAGCGCAAAGGCGCCCAACATTTGGCCCAACAGATATCGGCCGAGTTTGGGGAAGTGGACTCGGAATTGCAGGCTGCCCAAGGCTACGGAATAACCCTGCTCCAACAGGGCTTCGCCAAAAGGCTCTGAAGCTTCGAGCAGATAAACCGGTTGGCCGTAGCGGTCAAACGCCCCGAATACAGGGTCCGCCGCAATGCCCTGTTCGTCCAACGCCAAACGCAGCAAGGAGTCCATGGGCAGGGCTTCCATGCGCATGACGAGGAGCCGGTCGTCAGGAGCGAGTTCGTCGGTTCGGAGCAAGGACGGATCGCGATCGTCTGCAGGGTCTAGGTGGCTTGCAGAGAGCCAGGTCGCCACAAGTTGCAGGCTTTGTTCCACACTTTGGTCGAAGACCTCTTTGCGGAGTTTCGCAGAAGATTCCAGCCAACTCACCTGCACGGCCACAATGACGAGCATCGCAGTGGTCATCGCGCCCACAAGCACCGTGATCAATCGGCCTTTCATGCACCAAAGATGGCACGGCCGGCACGGATTTGGGAACAGAAGACATGTTTGCGAACGCTGCCATCAACAAACATTCACATCCTGTTCATACAAGCGTCAGGTCGGCCGGAAAGTCGTCCAGTAGGTTTACCCTGGATTCAGTCTTGCGAAGCGCCAACGGGCACAACACAAGAAAACCAGGTGAACAGTCAGGGGGGTGAACGCACTTTTCTGCAACAGGTTAGGCACGTCCACGACGTCGTCAAGAACGGCATCTTTGAGAGGAGTGCCGTTTTTTTGTGTCCAGGTCATTGGTATGGCGGCGGAGGTTTCCGGTTCGCAATCTTGGGTATCTTCGTGAGCCGCTCGCGCCCCATTTTCACCCCATGATTCCGCAGGAAACCGTCGATCAAATCATGAATGCCGCCGTCATCGAAGAGGTGGTGGGCGACTACGTGGAGCTGAAGAAATCGGGCAGCTCGCTTCGCGGACTGAGTCCCTTCACCAACGAAAAGACACCGTCGTTTTACGTGCTCCCAGCCAAGGGCATTTTCAAATGCTTCTCGAGCGGCAAGGGCGGCAGCGTGGTGACTTTTTTGATGGAGCTCGAAAAGGCCAACTATCCCGAGGCGCTCAAGATGTTGGCGCGCAGGTACAACATCGAGGTTCAGGAAAAAGAGCGCACGCCGGAGGAGATCGCGGCCGCAACGGCCAAGGAGGGCCTCGGCAATTTGGTGGCTTGGGCGTCCAAGTGGTTCATGGACCAAATGCGCAACACCGATGCCGGCAAGGCGATTGGGCGCAGCTATTTCGTGGAACGTGGATTCCGTGACGACGTCCTCGACACGTTCCTCATTGGGTACAGCCCGGACAGTTGGGACGCCCTGGCGACGGCGGCGCAAGAAGCGGGTTATTCCGCCGAGAAGTTGGTGGAGGCCGGACTGTGCAAGCAGCGAGACGATGGGTCGATTTGGGACTTCTTCAAAGGCCGCGTCATGTTCCCCATCCGGGATGTCACGGGCCGCGTGATCGGTTTTGGGGGCCGCACCCTGACGACGGACAAGAAGGTTGCCAAATACTTCAATTCGCCCGAAAGCGCCCTCTACAACAAGTCGAAGGTGCTCTATGGCATGCACCTCGCGAAGCCGGAAATCGTCAAGGAAGAGCGTTGCTTCTTGGTGGAAGGCTACACCGACGTGATGGCGATGCACCAGGCGGGGGTGACCAATGTGGTGTCTTCCAGTGGGACGGCGTTGACGATAGGCCAAATCCATCTGATCCGTCGCTACACCAAGCATGTCACGGTCATTTTTGACGGCGACGCGGCAGGGATCCGGGCCTCGCTTCGGGGCATTGACATGTTGTTGTCGGAAGGCATGTCGGTCAAAGTCGTGCTCCTTCCTGACGGTGACGATCCCGACACGTACGCCAAGAAAGTTGGCAGCGATGCGTTGCACCGCGCCATCCACGACGATGCGCAGGACTTCCTGCAATTCAAGGCCCAATTGCTCTCCGACGTGGCCGGCACCGACCCACTGAAGCGCGCTGAGATGATTCGCTCCGTGGTGACGTCGATCGCAGCGATTCCCGACGCCATCCAGCGTTCGGTTTACCTGCAGTCCTCGGCGACCCAGCTGAAAATGGACGAGACGGTCTTGGGGACCGAAGTCGCCAAGGTTCTGCACGAGCAATCCAAGGCTGCCGCGAAGCGCGCAGCCCGAACCAGTCCCCATGGCCAGCCAGGAGGCCACCCCGGCGCGCCTCCACTGAGCCAGGCGCCCCATCCTTCGGAAGCGCCTATGCCCGGCGTTCCGCCCATGGAGGTTGTGCCTCACGTCTCGGAACGGGCAGTCACCGAAAACGACCTCATCCGCGCCCTGATTGAATACGCAGCAGACATGGTCCAAGTGACTCTGGAAGGGGAAGACGGGGCCGAGCCCTCCACGATGGAGGTGCCTTTTGCCGAATTGGTCATCCACCGCCTGGAGGAAGAGGACATTGCCATCAAGGAAGCCGTCAATCAAACGGTGGTCAAGCGGTTTTCAGAAGAGCTGGATCACGAGCGCATCCTGACCGCCGATCAATTGGCCAACGACCAAGATGTGGGCTTGCAGCAAAAGGTGGCCGGCGCTCTGGTCCAGCAGCACGTGCTCAGCCCCAATTGGTCCCAGCGCCACAAAATTTATCCTGTTGTGGAGCGTGACCAGCTGACGTCCTTGTTGGAGGATTCGTTGCGGCGACTGCATCTCATCGACTTGCGTGAAGAGGCCCTCGAGGTTCAATCGAAGTTGGAGGCGGGTGGTTTGGACTTGGACGAAGAGCGCACGCTCTTGGCCCAAAAAGTCCGACTCGACCGCGACATCCGAGAGACGTCGGCTCATTTTGGAACGGTCATCCTTCCGAAGCAATCATGAATGAGTTTCTGAGTCAATCACTCGACCTGGGCCACCACCACGTGACGGTCTTGCAGGTGCTGGAGGCGTTTGCCGTGCTTGTGCTTGCACGGATTGGCCTGGCCATTGCACGACGAGGTTTGAACCGCACGGCAGCCAAAGCGATGGATGCCGGCAAGACATTCATTTTGGGGCGTTTGTTGACGTCCGTGGTTTGGGCGGTGGCGGCGATGGTGGCGTTGTCCACGCTGGGCGTGGATTTGACGGCACTTTGGGCGGGGTCTGCAGCCTTGCTTGTTGGCGTGGGCATCGGATTGCAAGGCTTTTTCAACGACGTGGTCAGCGGATTTGTCTTGCTGTTTGAGGGAGGCGTCGCGGTGGGCAACGTGCTTGACGTGGACGGGGAATTGGTGCGTGTGGAACGCATCGATTTGCGCTCAACCCGAGTCGTGACCGTCACGGGGGAACTGATTGTGTTGCCCAATTCCAAGGTGGCAGGGGAGGCGGTCAACAATCTGACTCAAGGAGAAAGTGCCATGCGCATCCGCGTGGACGTCGGCGTGGCGTATGGCAGCGATGTCGAGCTGGTGATGCGGTTGCTCAGTGAGGCAATGGCGGCACAACCTGAAGTGTTGTCCACGCCCGCTCCTGCAGTGTTTTTCCAAAACTTTGCCGATTCGTCGTTGCACTTCAGCGTCACGGGTTGGTTGGACGACCCTTGGGACCGCATGGGCATCCAAAGTCGCGTGCGCATGGCCATTGACGAGCGCTTCCGTGCCCATAACGTGACCATTCCGTTCCCCCAGCGCGACCTCCACATCGTGGAAGGTCCCAAGCTGGCTTGAGCTTCAGGCTTCGCACGGGCGAATGGCCCGGATGTGCATGTTGAGCGAAGTGCGTCCGCGGAACGTGTTTTGGACCAAGGTGAAGACCAAATCCATCTCAGACATCTGCCGCACCTCTTCCAGCCGATCGCCCATGCCAAATCCAATGGCCTCAAAGCGCGTGTGGGGGGCGTCGGTCGTTTGAAGGATCAGCTTCAGGTGACGTCCCCTGTGGCCTACGGTGCGGGGAGGCACGGCCGCTTTCAGGCCGCTGGCCATGAACACCGGCACGCCATTCCCGGGACCAAACGGCGCCAGTTTGCCCATCTCCTCAAAGACTGCAGGCGTAATGGCGTTCAGGTCGATTTCGAGGTGGTAGCTGATCGTCGGCGCCGGGATGCGTCCGTTGACTTGTTTGGCGATGCTTTTTTCGATCGCAATCGTGAATTCTTTCAGCTGGTCGCTCCGCAATTGCAATCCTGCAGCCATGGGGTGCCCTCCGAACTGTTCCAAGTACGAGCGGCACTCCTCAAGCGCTTCGTGGATGTCCACGCCCTGTACCGAACGGGCACTGCCCATCAGAAGTCCGTTTTCTTCGCTGAGCACAATCGTCGGGCGGTAACGCGCTTCGACCAAGCGACTGGCCACGATTCCCAGCACCCCGCGGTGCCACCCTTCGCCGCACACGACCGTGCAGCACCGTCCAGCGGGTTGTTCCGCCATTTGGGCCAGGGCCTCCTCGGTCATGTCTTCGTCCAAGTCTCGTCGAGCTTGGTTCATCGACTCCAATTCGTAGGCCAGTTCGTACGCCGTGTTGTCGTCAGAGGCCATGAGCAATTCCACGGCTTTGAGGGCGTGCCCCACTCGGCCTGCGGCGTTGATGCGTGGCCCGAGGGTGAAGCTGATGTCGCGAACCGTGTTGGGCACGCGGTCAATGTTGGCCACGTGAAGCATCGCGCGGATGCCTGGGCGCATGGTCTTTCTCAGCTTGCGCATGCCGTGGTGGGCCAGGATGCGGTTCTCGCCTGTGATGTCCACCAAGTCCGCCCCAATGCTCAAAGCCAACAGGTCGAGGTGGTCGTAGACCGAGGACATGGTCAACCCAATGGTGTTGACCAAGCCTGTGAGCAGTTTGAAGGCGACCCCGGCACCGGACAATTCCTTGAAGGGGTAGTCGCAGTCTTCGCGTTTGGGGTTCAACAGCGCATGGGTGACAGGCAAGGTCTCCGCAGGCAGGTGGTGATCACAGACGATGGTGTCAATGCCGGCTTCAGCTGCCGCGGCCAAAGCGTCAAAATCTTTGGTGCCACAATCCAAGGTGATGATCAGCGTGCAACCCGACACCTTGGCGCGTTCCACCCCTTTGGGCGACACCCCATAGCCTTCCCCATATCGCATCGGGATGTAGGGGAGCACAGGCACTTGGAGTCCCTTGAGGAAAGAAGACACCATGGCCACCGACGTTGTGCCGTCCACGTCATAATCGCCGTAGACCATGATGCGCTCGTTCCGTTCAATCGCTTTCATGATTCGGGACACGGCCTTGTCCATGTCCTTCATCAAGAAGGGGTCGTGGAGTTTGTCGCGGTTGGGGTCCAAAAAATCCTCCACCTCAGCCAAGCTGGCCATGCCTCTCTGGATCAGCAGAGATGCAACCAAAGGACTCAACCCCGTGTCTTGAGACAAGCGACCGACTTCGGAAAAGTCAGGGGCTGTGGAAGGCTTCCATTCGAGGTTGTCCATGGTGCTGATTGAAATGCGGGGTCAGGTGTTGTTCCAGTTGTATCTTTCGCCTTGTCAAAACTACGCACATGACCTCTCAAACGTCTCCATCTTCAACTTTGGTTCGCACTTTGGCGGTCCTTTTTGTGGTCGCCTTGTCCGGCCTCACATTGACCGGTTGCTTGAACGACGACAACCTCATCGGCGAAAACTGCTACGATGAAATCCTCAACAACGGGGAGGAGTTGGTGGATTGTGGAGGTCCCATTTGCGACCCCTGCGATCCCTGCGAGAACGGGGAATATGACCCGCTTTTGGGAGAGCAGTGGGTGGATTGTGGCGGCAGCTGTGCACCCTGTGACGTTAACGCCAATGGGGTCCTGGACGAGGACGCAGGAGAGATTGGCATCGACTGCGGCTGTGACGGCTGCCCGGCGTGCCCAGAGTTGTGCGGTGACGGCCTTTTGAACGGATTGGAATTTCAGGACAACCCCAACAGCATTCCCGACTGTGGAGGTCCGGATTGCGAGCCTTGTCCCACGTGCGACGACGCCCTCATGAACGGTGATGAAACGGGCATCGATTGCGGAGGAAGCTACTGCGAGCCTTGCGCCTGCGAATGTGATTGCACCAACGGCGTCCAGGACGGGTTTGAGCAATTCATTGATTGTGGGGGCCCAAG
This sequence comes from Flavobacteriales bacterium, assembly GCA_028141885.1. Next base: position 18,617 of record JAOIQU010000023.1, read on the forward strand.
CTGCCCAGACTGCGCATTTGAAATGTCTTGGTCGAACCTCTCGAACCCCTTCATCGACCCCGCAGCCACGGTGACCATTGCACCCAACCCCTTGGGAGGCACCCAAATCACGTTGACGGGAAGCACTCCGGCACCGGCCCAAGCCGAGATCAATTTCTTGATCACAGAACCGGCTGAAGGCTGGTCCAACGGCATGACCATTCCGTTGAACGCGGGCACCATCCCTCAAGCTGCGACCTACAACAGCCCCTTGGGTCAGTACTCGACGGTTGTGGGTGGAAACATGACGTTGACCATCACGTACATTGAATTGGACCCCGCAACGGGCGATCCAGTTTCTGGAGGCATCATCGCGGGCAACTTCAATGGTGGCATGGGCGACCTGACCGGTTTGGGCACGCCCACAGCCATCAGCGACGGCTTGTTCTTGCTCGAAATGCCTTGATGGGCTTGGGCCGGGATTGACACGCTTGTGTGAATAAGCGTTGGCCGTGTCCGGCCAAACAGGGTGATTTGAATTGACCTTCGTGCAGGTCCCTTCGAATTCCTCCTGACATGACGTTCCTCCCACTTTTCTCGTTCCGTTTGAGTCGCCCCTTGGTGGGCTTGTTGACCGCCCTTTGCCTTGTGTTCGCGGGGTGTGTGTCCACCCAGCAGTACGAAGCACTGCAGTTCCAGCTCGATGAAGCGGAAGCGGAGAACGCGTCGTTGCGCCTGTCGCGGCAGGACGCCGAAATCGCGAGCCGTGAATTGGAAGGGGAGTTGGCCAAGTTGACAGACCAAAACGCATCCCTCAACGAGGATTTGGAGCGCATTGGAGCCCAAGCAAAACGGCTGCGTGAGGAGGTTGGTCGACTCTCGGAGCTGAACGACGCCCTCACGGACCAGAGTTCAGGTCGATTGAGCAACATCGCCGAGGAAAACCGCCAACTCTTGGAAGACGTCATGCGCATTCGGGAAGAGTTGCAGGAGCGGGAGGATCGTCTGAATCGCTTGGAGCGGGACTTGAATGAAAAGTCCGCGCTGCTCGAAGCGAGGAGCCAACGTGTGGAAGAATTGGAGTCGCTCCTCGAGGCAAGAGAGCGCGCCGCCGAGGCGCTTCGGGCGCGACTTGCTGAAGCCTTGCTCGGATTCCAAGGCAAGGGGTTGAACGTGGAGCAGCGCAACGGCAAAGTGTATGTCAGCATGGAGGCACAATTGCTGTTCCCCTCAGGCAGCGCACAGGTGGACCCTGTGGGCCGGGAAGCCCTCGCAGGATTGGCTGAGGTCATTGCAGAACAGACAGATCTTGAAATCGTGGTGGAAGGCCACACCGACACGGACCAGGTTCGAAGCACTTCCATCCCACGCAACAACTGGGAGCTGAGTGTGCTGCGGGCAACCGCTGTCGTGAGCATCTTGCTTGAAACTCCCGGCGTTGACCCCTCCATGCTGTCTGCATCAGGGCGCAGCGAGTACCACCCTGTGGACACCTCTGATAAGGCCAAAAACCGCCGCATCGAAGTCATTTTGGCCCCCAACCTGGACAGCTTGTACGAGCTGATTTCCGACTGACGGCTGGACCGAGCGGCCTTCTTCATTTGGGCATAAAAAAAGCCACCTCACAGGAGGCGGCTTGGTGCTTTGTTCAGTTGCCCCACCAGGACTCGAACCTGGAAAAACGGTACCAAAAACCGGTGTGTTACCATTACACCATGGGGCAATAGTGCCAAAAGCGGTGCAAAGATAAACAAGCGGAGGTAACTTTCGAGCATGCTCGAGGTACGGAATTTTGTCGATGGATCATGGGTCACCACCCCCGAAGTACTTGAAAATGTGGCGCCCGGATCGGGCCAAGTGTATGGCACCATTCCGCGCTCGGGCAAGGCTGAGGTGGACCAGGCGATGCGTGCCGCCAAGCGCGCTTTTCCGGCGTGGTCGCAAACCCCTGCTGCGGAACGGGCTGCATGTTTGGAGCGGTTGGCCGATGCCATTCAAGCCAATGCGGCCATGCTCGCTGAGGCGGAGGCCAGAGACAACGGCAAGCCCGTCTCGCTCGCAGCCCATGCGGACATTCCTCGCGCGGAGAAGAATCTCCGGTTTTACGCGTCCGGCATCCAACACTTTGCGAGCCAGAGCCACGCCATGGAGGGAGAAGCCATCAACTACACGTTGCGCAAACCTTTGGGCGTGGTGGCGTGCATCAGTCCTTGGAATCTCCCGTTGTACCTCTTCACCTGGAAGGTTGCGCCGGCCTTGGCCGCTGGCAATTGTGTTGTGGCCAAACCTTCTGAAGTAACACCCGTCACGGCGTATTTCCTGAGCACGTGGATCAAGGAAGCCGGTTTCCCGGATGGGGTCTTCAACGTCTTGCATGGTTTGGGCCCAGAAGTGGGAGAGGCCATGGTGACTCACCCAGACGTGGCGGCGGTGTCGTTCACGGGGGGCACTGCGACCGGTGCACGGATCGCTGGCCACGTGGCGCCGAAGTTCAAGAAGATGAGCCTTGAACTTGGAGGAAAAAACCCAGCCATCATTTTCGAGGATGCCGATTTCGACGAAGCCTTGAAAGTCACCCTGCGCAGTTCTTTCGCCAACCAAGGTCAAATTTGCTTGTGCGGCTCCCGAGTCTTGGTGCAGCGTTCCATCTACGATCGGTTCCGCGATGCCCTCGTGGCCAAGGCCTCGGCCATGGTGGCAGGCGACCCCTTGGATCCGGCCACGAAGTTGGGCGCGGTGGTGTCGGAAGGGCACATGAACAAAATTTTGGGCCACATCGAATTGGCCAAAGAAGAGGGCGGAACGGTGTTGTGCGGAGGCGGGCGACTGCACCCCGAGGGCGTCGAACAGGGATACTACGTGGCGCCCACGGTCATCGAAGGCCTCGGCCCCAAATGCCGCACCAACCAAGAAGAGATCTTCGGTCCGGTGGTGACGTTGCAACCTTTTGACACCGAGGCGGAAGCCTTGGCCTTGGCCAACGACACGGCCTACGGTTTGACGGCCACGCTCTGGACTTCTGACCTCAAGCGCGCGCACCGCGTTGCCTCTGGAATTGAATCCGGCATCGTGTGGGTCAACACATGGTTGTTGCGGGACCTTCGCACGCCATTTGGTGGCGTGAAGGCCTCAGGTTTGGGGCGAGAAGGAGGCTTCGATGCGCTCGAGTTCTTCACCGAACCCCAAAACATCTGCATAAAGCTCTGACAGGGTCGGACTCAGTTGCCCCCGAGCGCTGCGACTTGCTGTGTCAAGGAATCAACTTGGGCCTGAAGCGTCGCGATGAGGCTGAGCAGGTCTTGGCCGTTGGCCACCACGCTTCCGCTCAAGGTCAGGTTGCCGAGGTTGTCCACCTGAAGCGCATCGCTGCGGTTGTCGGCATCTGCCCCGTTCCCCACGGCGAAGAGCACGCCGGTTTGGCCTTCCAGGTTCCATTGTCCTACAACGGTGCTGTTTTCTTGATCTGCGATCACGTTGTATCCAATGGCGGCCGCGCTGTTTCCCGTTGCTGCGGTGGAACGGCCGGAGGCGTGGCTGTACAACCCTGACGCCGTGGTGGCGTACCCTTCTGCGTGCGAGGCAAAGCCACTCGCCACCGTTTCATAGCCTTCACTGTGGGCTCCATCCGAGCTGGCAGTCGTGGCTTGGCCTTCGGCATGGGACGAGGTGCCAGAGGCGACGGTGTTTCTGTTTTCTGCGTGGCTGTACAGTCCTGATGCTTCGCTTTGATAGCCCTCGGAATGGGCAGCTGTGTTCAAGGCGTCCGTCCTGTATCCTTCCGCGTGTGCGTAGTTGCTGGTGGCGTCCGAGTAATACCCTTCCGCGTGGGATGCCAGACCTTCAGCGTTGGTGCCAAACCCTTGTGAGTGGGCTGCAACTGCCGTCGCCGTGGATCCTTCACCGATGGCGCTTGAGCAAGTGGCCGTGGCCGTGCTGTTTTGGTTGCAAGCAAAGCTGTACGCTCCAGAGGCTGTGGTGTTGCGACCCTGCGCCTGGGCATAGGTTCCGCTGGCGTCTGTGCCAAATCCTTGTGCCAGCCTCTGGGTGATGTTGAGGGAGCCGGTGATTTGGCCTGTGGGCCCCACTTGACCTGCAAGCGTGATGTCCGTATACGTGCTGACACCGAGCACCACTTTGGCGCTGTCCACCGTGGACACACCGGTGCCCCCGCCTTGCACAGGGAGCACGCCTGAGGCTTGAAACGCGGCGCCATAGAACGTCAAAAACTCGAGCAAGTCAGCAGATTCCACCAACCCGTTTTCGTTGGCGTCGGGGTTGTAGGGAAAGCTGACCGACGACTGGGCCCAAGTTGGGGCATTTAAGAAACCTGCGAAAAGCAGCGTTAAAACACTGGAAGGGAGAAGAATGCGGTTCATGGCATAAAAGTTAAGGTGACCTCGAAAAAGGAAGGTCGCCCCAGGGGACGACCTTCCAAATTTCATGTGCAATATCAGTGGGAGGGTCAGTCGGTCACCAAGAGTTTTTTCGTCGTCACGAATTCCTTGGCCGTGATTTGAACCTGGTACATGCCAGACTCAACGCCCTCGAGATTCATGGGCAACGACGTGTCCCAACCTTCGTAGAGCATGCCGTCGAAGATGTTGATCACGAGGTTGCCGCTCATGTCCATTAAGACCACTTTCACCTGAACGTCCATTTTGGCATCCAACACCAACAAGGTTTGACTTGAAGTTGGGTTGGGGTGGAGCGTGGCAACGGTGACCAAATCCTTAGGCGCCGCTGGTGCGCTGAAGACTTCACCGCCTTGAACGCCGTCTCCTTCGAGTGGGTTCAACACTTCACCACTGCTCTCAATGATGTAGCTGAATTGGCTCGTGTTGCCAACGCAGTCTGTGATGCAGTAGGTCAAAGTGGTGCTCCAATCTTGCATGAAGTCGATGTCTCCGAACAAGTCACCGGATCCCATGACCTGGGTGCCCGCATCGCCGTCGACGACGAGGGTGCCGCTGTAGTAGAACCAGCCGCTGAATCCGAAGTTGCCGTTCTTGTTGTTGGCACCTTCACCGAACTGGAATCCGAAGTATTCGTTCATCGGCTGATGCGTCAACTCCAAGTGCGTGCCGGCAAGCGAGCCTGCACCAGTGATGGAGCTGCTGTCTAACAAGGTGGTGTACTTCCACTCCGTGTGGTCTCCCAATCCGCAATCGGACTTGTAGTTCTCAGGACCTGGTGTGTCGAGCCACTCGTCCCATGTCATCAGGCTTGCGAAGTGCGCATTCACCATCAACAGGGCATCTGCATCGTCGACCATCCGCGCCTCCATCGAGACGTGCACCGTGCCATCGGCATTCACCGTGACCGTTCCTGCATCCGTCGTGTAGTATTCGCCACCATCGAAGTTGAAGAGGCGCACGCCATGCGGAACAGGGTTGTTGTCGCACGTTTGTCCATCCGCCATCACCTCGGGCGTGGTCAACACACCAGTCGTGAATGCACCTCCCGTCAAGAATGGGTTGTTCAATCCTGTTGCCTCGACATTGCTGAGGTAGGCAATGGTGTCTTCCAGACCCAACGCTTCCGTCAACATGGCGTTGGCTTCAGCGGTGGCAGCAGAGTCACAGGCTTCGGCTTCCTGACAGTTGTCCGAAGCAGAAGGGTTGACGATCTCAGGAAGTGTGACGTTGCCATAGGCGT
>JAOIQU010000024.1 GCA_028141885.1 Flavobacteriales bacterium
AACATGCTTTCGAGTAAGGCTTGGCCTGGAATTCGCATTTGGCCCCGTATTCATGCTCCAGACGGTACTGAATCACTTCGAATTGAAGTTCACCAACGGTGCCCACAATTTTGCGGTTACCGGCTTCGCGGATGAACAGCTGGGCGACCCCTTCGTCGGTGAGTTGTTGGATGCCCTTCTCGAGCTGCTTGCTCTTCATGGGGTCCTTGTTCACGAGTTCCTTGAAGATTTCGGGTGAGAAGCTTGGGATGCCCCGGAATTGCAAGTCTTCGCCTTCCGTCAGGGTGTCGCCAATCTTGAAGTTGCCCGTGTCGTAAAGCCCCACCACGTCACCAGGCCAGGCTTGTTCCACCACACTTTTTTCTTGGGCCAAAAAGCTTGCCGGGTTGGCAAACTTGAGCTTCTTGTCCAAGCGCGTGTGCTGGTAGAACGTGTTGCGCTCGAAGCTGCCTGAGCACACCCTCAAGAAGGCGATGCGATCGCGGTGCTTGGGGTCAATGTTCGCGTGGATCTTGAAGATGAAGCCCGTGAATTTTGCTTCATCCGGGGCCACCATGCGGGACGATGTCTCTCGCGGTTTGGGGTTGGGGGCAATGTCCACAAACGTGTCGAGCATCTCTTGCACCCCAAAGTTGTTGACCGCACTGCCGAAGAACACGGGCGCCAACTTGCCCTCGAGGTAGGGTGCAGGGTCCCACGCGTCGTACACGCCCTCGATCAGCTCCACATCCTCGCGCAACGTGTCGGCGTGTTCTCCCACCAAATCGTCGAGAGAGGCGTCGTCAAGGGAGTCGATGGCCACCACGTCCTTGGCGACTTTGGTTTTGTCCGCTTGAAACAGACGCAAACTCTTGTTGTAGAGGTTGTACACTCCTTGAAAGGTGTGGCCTTGCGAAATGGGCCAAGAGAGGGGGCGGACTTGAATGTTGAGCTTGGCCTCGACCTCGTCGAGCAGGTCGGTCGGGTCGCGTCCCTCGAGGTCCATCTTGTTGATGAACACAATCACCGGGGTATTGCGCATACGACAAACCTCCATGAGACGCTCGGTTTGGGGCTCCACACCCTTCACACAATCGATCACGAGGATGACGCTGTCGACGGCGGTCAAGGTGCGGTACGTGTCCTCGGCGAAATCGCGGTGACCTGGCGTGTCGAGCAAGTTGATCAGCAAATCCTTGTAGTGGAAAGCCATCACAGAGGTGGCCACCGAAATGCCGCGTTGGCGCTCGATTTCCATGAAGTCCGAGGCCGCGGTCTTCGTGATCTTGTTGTTTTTGACGGCCCCCGCGGTTTGGATCGCCCCACCAAAGAGCAGAAACTTCTCGGTCAAGGTGGTTTTCCCTGCGTCAGGGTGGGAGATGATGGCGAACGTTCGTCGACGCTCGATTTGCTGTTGGATCGCGGCACTCATGGGAAGCCCAAAATTACGCCTTCCTAAGCGACTGCACGAGCATGTCCAGCAATTCATTCCACGCAGGAACGAGGTGCTGCGCGCGACACGACTGAACGTAATCGTACCCCGGTTCGGTGCTGGTCCCTCGCTGTTCGGCCGGTCTCATCGCAAGTTGCTGAACTGCTTCGACCAAGGCACCGACATCTCGCGGGGGGTAAAGCATCCCGCGCCCCCCTCCGAGGATCTCTGAGGTCCCGCCGGCGTCCGTTCCAACGACCGGCACGCGGCGGGCCAAGGCTTCAAGCGTCACCGTGCCAATGGTTTCTGCGCTGCTGGTCATGGCAAAGCCGTCCAGGGCGTCGTGCACCGGAAGCACATCGGCTTGGCCTGGAAGGAAGTGGGCTCGTTCGAGGATGCCGAGGTTGCCCGCCATCTCAAGGAGCACATGGCGCTCATCGGTACCGTTGTTGTTGGTGTTGTCCCCCACGAACAGCCAATGGAAGGCGGGTGGCAATTGTGCCAAGGCGTGAAGGGCGTCCCTTTGGCCTTTGCCCGCGTCCAAGCGCCCCACAGTCCCCATCAGAAACACGTCCGGGGGCAGCTTCAGTCCCAACGATTGTCGCGCTTCGCGCTTGTCGATGGACTTCGTGGTGAACCAGCGTTCGTCAAGGGGAAGGGGCAGCACGTGGCAACGGTGCTCGGACATGGGGGTTTTGGCAACGCACTCCGCCTTGAGCCAGTCAAGTCCAGCCACCCAAGCATCAACACGGCGGTATCGAACCCAATGCCAGGGCATGTTTTTGGGCCGAGGGACTTGCATGGCTTGTTGCATGACAAGTGCGGCACCAAGGGATTTGGCCAAATGTCCGCCCCAATCCAAATCGCGACGGTCACGAATCCAAACGACGTCCGCCTTCCTTCCGCGCGCCCAAGACCGCGCATGCCTCTTGCCACCCGTCCTCGAAATCGAAGGCGCAGGAATCAAGGAGAGTCCCCAATCCAGTCCTTGTTGCCACGCCAGGGTTCCTGCGGGCAAAACCACATCGACGTGGTGTCCGGCCTCCTGCATCCAGCGAGCCATGACCAACATGTTGCGCTCCAAACCACCCCAACCATCAGAAGAGGTGAAAAAGCATATGTTCTTGTTGGACAATGTTTTGTTTGTTCTTTATGATTCTCGACGATCGGGACGGAGGGTCAACTCGCTGACCACACCTTTCCCTCGGCTTTCCACCGCGAAGAGCACGCCCTCGGCCACGTATTCTGGGGTCATGCCGGCGTCAAATTGAGGTCGGTAATTCGCGCGCAGTTCTTCGTTGTTGGTGCGGTCAATGAAGGGAGTGTTGACTGCGCCAGGGTTGATTGTGGTCACCGCAAGGTCGTTGCGGAATTCCGTTCTCAAGGATTCAGAAATGGCCAAAACGGCATGCTTGGTGGCGCAGTACACGCCGCTGTTGGGGAAGACTTGTCGTGCGGCAAGAGACCCGATGTTGATGACATGGCCTTTGTTCGACAGCAAGGAGGGAAGGGCGGCGTGAATGGTGGACAACACGCCACTGATGTTCACTTCCACCATCGTGTGCCATTCAGTCAGCGGCGCTTCTTGAAGCGGATTGAAGAGGCCCATGCCCGCGTTGGGGATGACCACGTCAATGCCACCCCACGTCTCCACCATGGCCTTGGCGCAGGCGGACACTTGCTCTGGTGCCGTCACGTCCAAGGGGTGGGCGATCAATTCGCCTTGGAGGTTTGCCGTCTCACGTGACAGACTTTCGAGTTGATCGAGGCTTCTCGCGGAAGCCCAAACGCGGTGTCCAGCGCCTGCCAAGGCGAGCGCGCAAGCGCGGCCAATGCCGCTCGAAGCGCCTGTGATCCAGATGCGAAGGGGAGTCTTCATGGCTCAAGGATTGGATTCCCATTGTGCAAATCCGATGACCCGGTCGTAGCCGTCCCAATCGTCGTAATGCACGAGGAGGGTGTACAAGTTGTTGGTTTGAAAGTGGGTCCCTTCGAGGTCGGACAACGCGCCTGGGTGACCTGGCTTTTGGCCCCGCTCGCGGGCGACGTAGTGGTAGTTGTAATACCCTTGCTTCAGAAGGTGGCGATGGGTGTAGATGCCTTGTGCTTCGTCGTATTCCATGCGGAATGCATCCAAGCATTGGTGATGTGACATGGCCCCGACAAGGTAGATGTCTCGGTTGACCAAAGGATGTCTGGTGTCCAAACGCCAATGCACCCAAACGTAATCGCTCCCCGTGAAGGCTTCGAGGCGGTCGTTGTAGGTGACCATGGCGCCGTGGATGTCCTCGCCTCCGCCGAAGTAGTCGTAAGTGCGTCGTTCATCCTGTTCCAGGTAGAAGTAGAAGTGGTCGACCCGCTCTTCCAGCCGTGCCACGCCACGTGCGGCGAATTCGAGGCCTTTGAGGTCTGCAAATCGGTGGGTGTTTCCACCTTCAAAAACGTATCCCGCCCGCTGAAAATCGATTTCGGTGCCTTTGATGAAACGCGGTTGGAGGCCGCCGACAGCGCGATCCCATCTCCAATTGGGAACGACGCTGACATGCAGGCGGTCGTAGGGGTCGGACAAACTGTAGCCCTCTTCAAAAATGGAGAAGTGAATTTCTTGGTGGGTTCTCCGGTTTGGGCTTCCACACGACACAAATCCTCATACACCACGAAGCGACGCACGATCACCGGTGTCTCCGGCTCAGCGGGATCAAACACCTCCAAGAGGTAATTGCCGCTGCGGGTCCATTTGAGGTCCTCGTTGGGCAGAACCAGTTGATGGTGCGTGTAGTCCACCTTGGTTCCAAAGCTGGCCTCTTCGTCCGCCATGGGGGTCGTGTGAAACCCCTGAATGTATTCGCTTGGGTGCATGTCAGAGGGCTGCCAGTGACGGTCGCAATGCACCACCCGGACTTCCCAAGTCACGTAATCGCCAGACAAATCGTCAAACCTCAACTCGAGCATGCCGAGGCCATCTTCCTCGGTCAATGGCACAACCGGAGGGGCCAACGGTGCGCCTGCGGGATGCAGCAAGACTGTTCTCAGGTTGTCGAGGTCAGGAGGGAGCGGGGGAAGGGACGTTTGCTGCCCCATGGAGCACAGGGGCAACGTCAATGCCATGAACCACGCAAAAATTCCTCTCGACAAAGTCATGCCCCAAAGTTCGTCGGAAATCCTTTCACGATTTCCCTTTGCGACCGTGGACAAATCTGGCATCGACTTGGGGTGTTCTTTTGTTTTGTGGGGGCTACCTTTGCGCCCCGAAAACCTTTGGACATGTCCAACACTTTGCGAATCAAGAAGGGGGTCGACATTCGACTGACGGGTGAACCCTCCCTTCAATGTGGTGATGCACCACAACCCAAGGTGGTCGCGATTCAGCCCACCGACTTTCCAGGTTTGACGCCCAAACTGGCGGTCAAGGAAGGAGCCCAAGTGCAGGCCGGCGACGCCCTGTTCTACGACAAAACGTTCTCTTCGGTCATGTTTGCGAGCCCGGTTTCGGGCACGGTGAAAGAAGTGGTGCGAGGCGCCAAGCGTCGCATCCTCGCCGTGACCGTGGAGTCGGATGGCGCAGGCACGGCCAAAGATTTTGGCGCCTGGAGTGGGGGAGATCGCGATGCCCTCGTGGCCCACATGGCGGCCGGAGGTGCATTCGCTGCAATGAGGCAGCGTCCGTTTGACGTGTTGGCCAACCCAGCCGACACGCCGCGTGCCATCTATGTCAGCGGATTCGACTCGGCCCCCTTGGCTGTGGACACTGGCGTTGTGGTGGAGGGACGCATGGACGACCTCCAGCGCGGCATCGATGCGCTTGGCGTTCTGGCCGGCGAAGGTGGTGTGCACGTCGGAACCCGTGCCGGAGACAACACCCTCGGTGCGCTGAAAGGGTGCACCCTCACGGGATTTGCAGGGCCGCATCCGGCTGGCAACGTGGGCGTGCAGATTCACCACACCGCGCCAATCAACAAGGGCGAGGTGTTGTGGACCATGGGGCTTCAGGATGTGATCAACCTCGGAACCTTCCTCCGGACGGGTCAATACAGCGCCTCGCGCGTGGTGGCCCTCGGTGGGTCAGAAATGAATGACCCGCGCCACGTCCGTTCGGTGGCAGGTGCGAAGCTCAGCGACCTCGGCGTTTCCGCCAAGGATGGAGCCCGCATCATCAGCGGCAGCGTCTTGACAGGCAACACTGCCGGCGCGGAGGGCTACCTCGGCGCATTTGCCACGCAGGTGGTGGCGTTGCCAGAAGGCCACGACCCCAAGTTCCTGTTGACAGAGGGCTGGCTCAGCCCAGGCCTTAACAAGTTTTCCATGAGCCGTGCGTATCCCACATGGCTCATGCCCAAGAAGAAGCAGTACACGTTGGACACCAACCAAAACGGCGAAGACCGCGCGTTTGTGGTGAGTGGCCAGTACGAAGCGGTTTTCCCATTTGACATCTATCCCGTGCACTTGATCAAGAGCATCATGGTGAACGACATCGATGCGATGGAGAAGCTCGGCATCTACGAAGTGGCCCCTGAGGACTTTGCCTTGTGCGAGTTTGTGTGCACCTCGAAAATCCCTGTTCAATCCATCGTGCGCGACGGTTTGGACGCTTTGAAAGTGGAACTCGGTTGATCCAATCGGAACAGAACGCAAGAATCAGATTACGATGAAAGCCATTCACAATCTCCTTCAATCGGTCAAGCCTCACTTCGAAGAGGGCGGCAGCCTGTCGCGCTTTTGGGTGGTGTTTGACTCTCTTGAAACGTTTGCCTTCACACCTGGGCACGTGACGCACAGCGGCGCGCACATCCGGGACGGCATTGACCTGAAGCGCACCATGTTCTTGGTCATTGTGGCGATGATCCCCTGCCTGTTGTTTGGCATGTGGAACATTGGACACCAATACCACTTGAGCTTGGGCCAAACCTCCGACATCATCGCCAACGTGATGGTGGGGGCTTGGAAGGTCATTCCACTCATCGTTGTCAGCTACGGTGTGGGCCTTGGGATTGAATTTCTTTTTGCGGGCATGCGCGGACACAGCATCAACGAGGGCTACCTCGTGTCGGGCATGTTGATTCCGCTCATCATGCCAGTGGACGTGCCGCTTTGGATGGTGGCCTTGGCCGTGGCGTTCGCCGTGATTGTGGCGAAGGAAGTCTTCGGCGGCACAGGTATGAACATCTTGAACGTGGCCCTCACAGCGCGTGCGTTCTTGTTCTTCGCTTACCCCAAGCAGCTCAGCGGTGAGATTTGGATTCACGACGTGGCCACCAGCAAGGCTGGAGGCATGCTCGCCGACGGCTACACCGGTGCGACGGCTCTGGGCCACCTCGCCGGCACCGTAGGCACGGCCGCGGACCAAGCGAGCGCAGCCACCATGTCGTTGTTCGCGGAGGGAGGCATGTTCTCTCTGAGCAACTGCTTCCTGGGGTTGATTCCAGGCTCTGTCGGTGAGACCTCTGCGCTGGCCTGCTTGATTGGCGCGGCGATCCTCATCTGGACCGGCATCGGCAGCTGGCGTGTCATCACGTCGTTCCTCGCAGGCGGATTGGTGATGGGCTTCTTGTTCAACCTCATCGGCGCCAACGCTTACATGACCATCAGTCCGATTCACCAGGTGGTGATGGGTGGATTCATGTTTGGCATGGTGTTCATGGCCACGGATCCAGTGAGTGCCGCCCAAACCAACACGGGCAAGCTCTGGTACGGCTTCTTTGGTGGTTTGTTCAGCATCATGATTCGGGTCTTCAACCCAGCTTACCCAGAAGGGGTCATGATGGCCATTCTCTTCATGAATGTCATGGCGCCGCTCATCGACCACTATGTGATTGAGGCCAACATCAAGCGCCGTGAAAAGCGCCTGACCGTGGCTGCAGCTTAACCCAAACACCAACGATCAAGACGAACCTCATGGCGATCAACAAAAACGGAACCGGCTACACGTTTGGCTTTGCCATCGTGATGGTGGTTGTGGTGGGAGCGGCCCTTGCGGCCACAGCGATTTCGCTGAAGCCTCTCCAGCAAGCCAACGCGGCCGACAAAAAGATGATGGACATCCTCGGGGCCATCAAGGTGGACGCACAACGCGACAACGCGAAGCAGCTCTTTGCAGAGTATGTCACGTCTCGTGTGGCCATCGACGCTTCAGGCACTCAAGTGTCGGTGAAACAAGGGGAAGTGAGCGCGACCGATGCGACCGACCCGTTCAACATTGACATCAAGAAGGACTACCGTTCGCACAAGCCGGCCAAGGGCGACCTCGCATGGGACAATGCAGGCGACTTGAATTTCCCAGTGTTTGAATGCCAAAAAGAAGGGGAGACGTATTACGTCGTTCCCATGGTGGGTTCAGGACTTTGGGGTCCGATTTGGGGCTACGTGGCGCTCGAAGGCGACATGCAAACCATCTATGGCGCCAAGTTTGACCACAAAACGGAAACGCCTGGCCTTGGCGCAGAAATCAAGGAAGATTTCTTCACCGTGAAGTTTGAAGGCAAAACCCTCGCAGAGGTTGGACCCACGTACTTCTCCGTGCTGAAGGGTGGGGCCATCACCAACGAGCACAGTGTCGACGGCATCACAGGCGGCACGATCACCTCCAAGGGCGTGGATGAAATGCTCAACCGCACCATGGGCATTTACCTCAAGTATTTCAACAACGAACAACGCGCGCAACGATGAGCACAGACACCAACACTGCGGTCGAAACCAAGCGTGAGAGCTTGTTCAGCAAAAAGAACCGCAAACTCCTCAAGGATCCCCTGGACGACAGCAACCCCATCACGGTGCAGGTCTTGGGCATTTGCTCTGCGCTGGCCATCACGGTGCAGCTCCAACAGGCGGTCATCATGAGCCTCTCGGTGCTCTTCGTGATGATTGGCGGCAACGTCATCATCTCTTTGCTCCGCAACCTCGTTCCAGACCGAATCCGCATCATCGTGCAGCTCGTGGTTGTGGCCTCGCTCGTGATCATCGTGGACCAAGTTTTGAAGGCCTTCCAGCCCGACATCAGCGAAAAGCTCTCCGTCTTTGTCGGATTGATCATCACGAACTGCATCATAATGGGCCGCCTTGAGGCGTTCGCCTTGGGCAACAAGCCTGGGCCGTCGCTCCTTGACGCCATCGGCAACGCAATGGGATACGCGTGGATCCTCCTCGTGGTCTCCATCGTTCGTGAGATCTTCGGCAGCGGGGCCATCTCGCTTCCCGGCATGGGCCAAGTGAAGTTCTTGCCTTCGAGCTGGTTCATCTCTGAAGGGGGCTTCTACGAGAACAACAACTTGATGATTTTGCCTCCGATGGCCTTGATCACAGTGGGCATCATCATTTGGATTCAACGCAGCCGCAACCAGGCACTCATCGAAGAAAACTAAGACATGGAATACCTAAGCATCTTCGTGAAGGGCATCTTCATCGAGAACATGATTTTCGCCTACTTCCTGGGCATGTGTTCTTACCTCGCGGTGTCCAAAACCGTCAAAACCGCCAACGGTCTCGGCCTCGCGGTGATTTTCGTGTTGGGCATCACAGTGCCGATCAACTACCTCCTCGAGAACTACGTGCTCAAGGAGGGGGCGCTTGCCTGGCTGAACCCTGAGTACGCCAACGTCGACTTGAGCTTCTTGAGCTTCATCATGTTCATCGCGGTCATCGCATCGATGGTGCAGCTCGTGGAAATGATCGTCGAGAAGTTCGCTCCCGCGCTCTACGGCGCACTCGGCATCTTCCTGCCACTCATCGCGGTGAACTGTTCCATCCTCGGTGGCGCCCTCTTCATGCAGGACCGTCAGTACCCGAGCATCGGGGAGGCCACGGTCTTTGGATTGGGCAGCGGCGTGGGATGGTGGCTCGCCATCGTGGCCATCGCGGCCATCCGTGAAAAGATTCGTTACTCACATGTGCCTGCTCCACTCCGTGGTTTGGGCATCACATTCATCATCACTGGACTCATGGGCATCGCGTTCATGAGCTTCATGGGCATTGAAATCTGATCAGACATGACGACCACGCTGATTCTGACCATCGCCTTCTTCCTCACGGTCATCTTGATGCTCGTGAGCCTCCTGCTCTTTGTGAAGGCCAAACTCTCGCCCTCGGGCAAACTCAAGATCACCATCAACGGGGAGCAAACCATCGAAGTGGATGGCGGCTCCACGCTGCTGACCACGTTGGGCAACAACGGGGTGTTCTTGCCATCTGCATGCGGCGGCGGTGGCACGTGCGTCCAGTGCAAGTGCCAAGTGAACACGGGCGGAGGTTCGATCCTTCCCACAGAAACACCGCACTTCTCTCGCAAGGAGGTGGCGGACAACTGGCGCCTCGGTTGCCAGGTCAAGGTGAAGGAAGACATGGAGATCCAAGTGCCTGAAGAAGTCTTCGGCATCAAGAAGTGGGAATGCGAAGTGGTGTCCAACTACAACGTCGCGTCCTTCATCAAGGAGTTCGTGGTGCGCTTGCCGGAAGACGAGACCCTTGACTTCGAGGCAGGTGGCTACATCCAAGTGGACGTCCCGACGACCACGGTGGAGTACAAAAACATCGACATCACGGCGCACCCTGAGCATCACCCCGATCCCAACACCTTCCAGTCGGAGTGGGACAAGTTTGGGTTGTGGGACCTGAAGATGGTCAACGACGAGCCCATTGTCCGCGCCTACTCCATGGCCAACCACCCTGCAGAAGGCAACATCGTGATGCTCAACATCCGCATCGCGACGCCACCATGGGACCGCGCACGCAACGGTTGGATGCAGGTAAACCCCGGCATCTGTTCTTCGTTCGTCTTTGCCCAAAAGCCAGGCGACAAGGTCACCATCTCCGGTCCTTACGGGGAATTTTTCATCAAGGAGACCGAGGCAGAAATGGTGTACATCGGCGGTGGTGCCGGCATGGCGCCAATGCGTTCGCACTTGTTCCACCTTTTCCACACGTTGAAGACCGGCCGCAAGGTGACGTTCTTCTACGGCGGACGCTCCAAGCGCGAGTTGTTCTACGTGGACGACTTCCGCGCCATCGAGAAGGAGTTCCCCAACTTCAAATTCCACCTCGTGTTGTCAGAGCCCGCCGAAGGCGACAACTGGAACGAGAAGAAGGACATCCACGACGAAGGTGACGGCTTCCTTGGCTTTGTGCACAACGCGGTGATCGATCACCACTTGAAGGACCACGAGGCACCCGAAGACATCGAATTCTATTTCTGCGGACCGCCCATGATGAACCAGGCGGTGCTCAAGATGTGTGACGACTGGGGCGTTCCCCCTGAAAATGTTGCGTTTGATGACTTCGGTGGCTAAGCCAAGTCTCGACCGAATCACAAAGGCTCTTGCGGTTGCAGGGGCCTTTGTCGCCTTCGGATGTGGCGAGTCAAATCCGGTTCCTTCCAGCTCAGCAGGACGTGTGTGGGTGCACCAAGGGGAGGCGCAAGGCACGACCTATACGGTGAAGTACGTGTCGCAAGATTCGGTGTCGCAAACGGCGTTTGAGGCCTGCTTGGAGGAGGTGGACGTGGAAATGAATGCGTGGCGTCCTTCGTCCACGTTGTCTCAATTCAATGGCTCCACTGAGGTTGGCACAGCTTTCAGTTTTGCGGACTCCGCTGGGGTGTGGGAGGATGTCTGGCGCATTTCGGAAGAAGTTCACCGATTGTCCGGTGGGGCTTTTGATGTGACGGTGGGGCCGTTGATGAAGCTTTGGGGATTCAGGATGGAACGTCGTGATGTGGTGACCCCAACCATGGTGGACAGCGTTCGCCAATTCGCGCATTTTGCGGGTGACGTCATCCGCTTCGTGCCCAAGTCCCGGGCAGGAGGTGCCGCACTCAGCAAGAGCGACCCCCGGACAGAACTTGATTTCAATGCCGTCGCCCAAGGATACACCGTGGATGCCATGGCTCAAGTCCTGCTCGATCGAGGTGTAACCAACATGATGGTCGAACTCGGCGGCGAAGTCAAATGCCTTGGACTGAATCAACACAGCCAGCCGTGGCGCATTGCCATCGACCGACCGCAAGAGGAGGGGCGTACGCTGCAAGCCGTTCTGCCTGTGGCTGACATGTCGATTTGCACCAGTGGCAACTACCGAAAAGTCAGTGTCGTGAACGGGCAGCGGTTTTCGCACACCCTCGACCCACGCACGGGAGCTCCCGTCACGCACGGGTTGCTCAGCGCCACTGTGCTCGCACCTGAGGCGGCCTACGCCGATGCATTTGCCACAGCCTGCATGGTGCTGGGGCCAGAAGCCGGGCAACGCTGGATCGCCCAAATGCAAGCACAAGGCGAGGAGGTTGAGGCGTTGTTCATCATGGATGGCGCTGGTGAAGCGTTCACCTATTGGGCAACGCCGTCGTTGGAGGCGCAATTGGAATGGCTTGAGCCATTGGACAAATACGACTCCACTCTGGTTGAGTGACTTGAGTGTCGAAACTAAACGGAGATTTTGTCGTATCTTCAAGAGTGCGTCGAAGAAATTCCACCTTTCGTCGCCCTAACAATACGCTTCAACCCTCGGTCATGACTCACAACGTGCCCTCTTTGAAAGTTTCCATCCTCGCATTCGTTGCAGGGATGTTTTTGATGTCCACGACCGGTTCAGGGCAGGGAGTTCTGGATGCAGGAAGTGCATGCGGATGCCCTGAGCTCAGCGCACGTGACACGGTTTGGATTGACGACAACAGCGGGAGCGGTGTCGGGACGATGACGTGGACATGCGATCACATATACGTGCTGACAGAGCAGGTTTTTGTGAACGCTGCCGACACATTGACCCTTGAACCGGGGACGGTGGTGCTCGGCGCTCCAGGACAGGGGATGTCGGTCATCGAGGTGCCGGCCAACAATGACGTGGGTTTGGTTCGTTCCGTTTCTTACAGTTCGTATCCAGGAGCCCTTGTCGTGGCTCGCGGAGGCATGTTGATGGCCGCTGGCAACGCCACGTGTCCCATTCAGTTTTCGTTCTTGGGCGACCCCATGGATGGCAGTGTTGGGCTTGACGTTCAAGGCCAATGGGGTGGAGTGGTCCTTTGTGGGGCCGGTGCCTTGAATACGTTTTATTTGGAAGGCACGGAAAGTCCGTCCCAAACTGGTGGCGTCGGCACAGGCGAGGACCGTGCAGAGGGCATTGTGGACGGCTCCGGTCAAGACCGCCACGTCTATGGTGGCAACACCGATCCGGACGGCTCTTCAGGCGTTCTGCGACACGTGTCCATTCGTCACGGCAGCACCAACTTGGGATGGAACCAATTCCTGAACGGCAACGAAACCGATTTGCTTCAACTGGCAGGGTGCGGTTCCGGGACCGAAGTTGAATACGTCGAATTGGTGGGGTCGGCAGACGACGGCCTCCACATTTTGGGAGGCACCGTTGAGGTTCGCCACGTGGTCAGCGCCTTTCACGCGGAAGATGCCTTTGAAAGCGACCAAGGCTGGCAAGGAGCGGGACAGTTTTTGTTTGGCATCCAAGACACGGCCTTGGCCCATCCCACCAATCCACCCATGACTTCACAGGTTTGGATGATGCAAGGCGACGACTTTGAGGAGTTCAACATGGATTTGTACTACGAGCCCTACACGTCGCCCTGGATGAGCAACTTGACTCTGCTGACCAACGGAAACGACGTGGCGGTGCGCGGCTTGAGCTTACCCGGCGGAGATTGGGTCAACAGCATTGTCCATGGTGTCAGTGAATCCGCGTTGTCACTACGCTACAGCTACTACTGCGACGGTTACGCCGCAATCTTGCCTGCCAACGTCGGCGGTGGATTTTCCGTGCTCCGCATGCGCAACTGGATGGTTTCAGGAACAGACGAGGCTGTGGATGACTTGACGTTTGGGACCGTCTATGGGACGTTCTACCAAAGCCCCATCACTACTTTGTTGAATCCGTACCTCGTGGACAGTGGGTTCACCTTCCAAAGCTTGTTGACGGATGGTTCGTTTGCGCTCGAATCTGGTCTCCTTACAGAAGGTCTGGATCCAAGGCCTTTGCAAGGCGAAACGGTTTCTGCGTTTTACCAAGACTTGGACCCAAGATTGGAGTCGGTGTCTTACCACGGCGCTTTTCATCCCACTGAGGACCCGTGGTTTTTGGGATGGAGCATGCTCTCCGCCAAAGGCCTCTATGGAGTCGTGCAGTCGGTCCCTGGGTGCACGTACGCGTTCGCATGCAACTACAACGCAGAAGCAACAGAAGACGATGGTTCATGCGAGGTGGAGTCGTGCGCAGGGTGCACCTACACACTCGCCCCCAACTACGACGATTCGGCCGTGTACGACGATGGTTCTTGCACGTTTGAGTTCCCGTCAAATTGTCCGGGAGACTTGAACGGTGACGGCGTCGTCAGCTCCATTGACTTGTTGGAATTCTTGTCGCTGTACGGCGAGGGGTGTTGAGCCTCTGAGGGGCTCATGCGGGATCCTCGGCGCGACAAGCGTCTTGGGGTCGCGCGCCACACACGGAGCATCCTCCGTCGTCATTCCTGAGCAGCGGGTTGTTGCTTGAGCACGTGCCGCTGAATTCACCATCGGGTTTCACGAGGATTTTGATGGCGATGCCTGCAACGCCCAGGGCGAGGAGGCCAATTGCAAGAAGGATTTCGGTCATGCCCATGGTTCTCAGCCAATGATGTTGCGAACGTCTTTGAAAAAGGTGCGGAGGGCGACTTTGGGCTCGATGCCTTGCTTTTCAGCTTCTTCGAGCACGCGCTTCGCCCCGAGGATGTTGGTTAACCGGTCGCCCAATTCGGCGACGTCGTTTGCGTCGTCGTCCATGGACGCGTAGACTTCCTGTTCTAGGCGGTCCAGCGCTGCCATGTCGTGTTCAGCAATGAGCTTTCGGATCTCGGCGGCGTTCATGAGGCAACGGCGTTGGCGAGTTCGGTGACCTTGTCTTTTTTGGCCGTGGCAAACTCTTCAATCAACTTGCCATCTTTGAACCCCGCGAAGTAGGGCAGGTCGTTGATTTTGAAGGCTTGCTTCACGTCGAGGTGAGCTTCCACATCGACGTCGATGAAGGTGACCTCGCTCAACGCAGCGTCTTCTTTCAAGGTGTTGACGTGAGGCGCCAACAATTTGCACACGCCGCACCATGACGCATGGAAGCGAATGACGAGGCGGGGCTGGGTTTTGATTTGGTCAATCAGGTCAGGCAATTGCATGGCGTGAAATTAAGGATGCAATGAGGGAAACACGCATGTGAGGATGTGGTTCAGTGTGCCGGGTTCCTGGAAGGTTCTTGCCTCATGGAACTACCTTTGTGGTATGAATACCCGTGAGCAGCATTTGGAGGCCTTTGGACGGTTGTTGGACATCATGGACGACTTGCGTGAAAAGTGCCCATGGGATCGAAAACAAACGTTTGAATCGCTGCGGCATTTGACGATCGAGGAAACGTACGAGCTTGCGGATGCCATCTTGGACAAGGACGTCGATGAAATCCGAAAGGAAACGGGCGACTTGCTCTTGCACATGGTGTTCTACGCGAAGCTTGGCTCAGAATTGCCCGAGGAAGAGGGAGGTTACGACATCGCCGATGCGTTGCACGGCATTTGTGACAAACTCGTGGAGAGACACCCGCACATTTATGGCGACGTGGAAGCCAACGACGAAGAGACCGTCAAAGCGAATTGGGAAAAGCTCAAGCTGAAGGAAGGCAAAACATCCGTGCTCGAAGGTGTGCCTCGTTCGCTGCCGAGTTTGGTCAAAGCGTATCGCGTGCAAGACAAGGTCCGAGGTGTGGGGTTCGATTGGGACAACGCCGGTCAGGTGTGGGACAAGGTGCAAGAAGAGTTGGGGGAGTTGCGGGCCGAACTCGACGCGCCGGCGCGAGATCCCGAGCGCGTTGCCGACGAATTTGGGGATGTGATGTTTGCGCTGATCAATTACGCCCGTTTTGTGGACGTCAATCCCGACGAAGCCCTCGAGCGCACCATCCGGCGCTTCATCGCTCGGTTCCAGCACCTCGAAACTGCGGTCCGCGAGGACGGCAAGGACCTGTCAAACATGACCTTGAAAGAGATGGACGTGTATTGGGATCGCGCCAAAGAAGCGCTTAAAGCCTGACAGACGCGTCGCTCACTCCACGAGTTCTTGGACCCCTTCCACGAAGGACTCCACCCACAAGCTGTACTGCAATCCGCTGGGGTGCAGGCCGTCAGGGGCGACGAGTCCTGGCGTGTCCGGATGTTGTTGTGAGATGGGCGTGATGTTGAAGTGAGCGATTCCCGCAGCTTGCGTTTGGGCGAGGCAGGTGTCGTTGAAAGTCTGCAGCGCGGCCGAGATGCTGCTTTGGTTGGATGCCCCAAACGGAGTGTATCCGTAATCTGGAATGCTCACCACAAAGACCCGATCCGATCGGCCACCCGTCAGGGACACAGCCCGATCGAGCAACGCACTGAATTCGTTGGCGTAATCGTCGACAGGCAGGCCTTGGTATTGGTTGTTGACCCCAATCAAGAGAGAGACCAAATCCCAAGTCGCAGTGTCCACTTGGGCAGCATCCATGCCATTGGACAGGTTCGCCGTCGTCCAGCCTGTGGTGGCCATGATTGCAGCATCGTTCCAGACAGTCGCTGCATTTCGTGCGCGGAGGCTGTCCACCAACTGGTTGGGCCACCGCTCGGCTGCGGGCACGCTTTCGCCAATGGTGTAGCTGTCCCCCAAGGCCAAATACCGCATCGTGTTGCCCTGCAAAACAAGGGTGTCGGCATCATATCCAACCACGGTGACGTCCGGTTCGGTGGGAGGGGTGTCTTTTTGGCAAGCACCCAGGCCAAACGCGATGAAAAGAGAGGCCAGCATGGCCAAAGCGCGGAACGGCTTGCGTGGGTTCTGAGAGGCAGTGGTGTACTTCATGTCACTAAGGTCGAACAACACCCACAGATTGCAAGGCCCGATGTACTTTTGTGGCCACAACAAAGGAACATGAGAATTTGGATGGCCGCAGCGTTGAGCTGCATGATCGGAGCCGGAGTTTGGGCTCAACAGGAGACGCCGCAGCGCGTGAACACCAATGCGTTCAGGCAGCTCGGTCAAGAACTGCCCACCCCCAACGTGTACAGAACCGCATCGGGCGCGCCAGGGCATGCCTACTGGCAGCAAAAGGCGGACTACAACATGAAGATTCGCTTGGACGACGCCACCCAGCGCATCGACGGTTCAGAGACGATCACCTACACCAACAACAGCCCTGACGCACTTCACTACGTGTGGCTGCAATTGGACCAGAATGTCCGCGCCCTCGACAGCGACAGCTACAAGATTCGAGAGTCCTCGCTTGACGACCGGACGTACTTCAGCGACTTGGAGAAGCTGGAGCCCACGTTTGATGGCGGGTTCAACATCGAGAAGGTGGCTGATTTGGCGGGCAATGTGCTGGACTACACCATCAACAAGACGATGATGCGCATTGATTTGCCACGTCCGTTGAAGCCCGGCACCAAGTTTTCCTTCAGCATCGATTGGTGGTACAACATCAACGACCGCATGGACATCGGCGGACGGAGTGGGTACGAGTACTTCGAGGATGAAGACAACTACCTGTACACCATCGCGCAATTCTACCCGCGTATGGTTGTGTACAGCGACAACGAAGGCTGGCAGAACAAGCAGTTCCTCGGGAACGGTGAGTTCACGTTGAACTTTGGCGACTACCACGTCGAGTTGACCGTGCCTGCAGACCACATTGTGGCCTCCACCGGCACGTTGAGCAATCCGAGTGCCGTGCTCACGCCTGCCCAACGTCGTCGCTACGCCGAGGCAAAGAAGTCCTACGACCAACCCGTGCTGATTGTCACGGAAGAGGAAGCCCGGGAAAACGAAAAAACGAAAGCGGAGGGAGAAAAGACGTGGATCTTCGATGCGAAAAATGTGCGCGACTTCGGTTGGGCATCGAGCCGCAAGTTCATTTGGGACGCCATGGCTGTGAAAGTGGGCAACAAGTCTCCCTTGGCCATGAGCTTTTACCCCAAGGAGGGCAACCCGCTCTGGGAGCAGTACAGCACCAAGGCCGTGGCCCAAACCCTCAAGACCTACAGCAAGCACACCATCGACTACCCATATCCGGTGGCGATCTCTGTGAATGCCGCACGAATCGGCATGGAATACCCCATGATCTGTTTCAACTACGGGCGTTGTGAGGAGGACGGCACGTACAGTGAGCGCACCAAGTATGGCATGATCGGGGTGATCATCCACGAGGTCGGACACAACTTCTTCCCAATGATCATCAACTCGGACGAGCGGCAGTGGACCTGGATGGACGAAGGGCTGAATACGTTTGTCCAGTTCTTGACGGAGAAGGAATTCGATCGCGACTATCTTTCACGTCGCGGAAGCGCCCGCAACATCCGGGACTACATGGGCGGAGACAAAACCCGCATCAGCCCCATCATGACGAATTCTGAGTCGATCTACCAGTTTGGCAACAACGCCTATGGCAAGCCCGCCACGGCGCTGAACATCCTTCGTGAGACCGTGATGGGCCGTGAGTTGTTCGACCACGCGTTCAAGGAATACAGCCGCCGTTGGGCGTTCAAGCATCCGTCGCCCGCAGATTTCTTCAGGACGATGGAGGACGCCTCTGGGGTGGATTTGGACTGGTTCTGGCGTGGATGGTTCTACACCACCGACCACTGCGACATCGCCATGGAGGAGGTGCGTTGGTTGCAAATGGAATCTGGAGACCCCGATGTGGAAATGGCGTTCCGCAAGGCCAAAGACGCCATGGAACCCGCCGACATCACCCAAGTTCGCAACGCCAACGGAGGCATTCCAAAATCGTACTTGGAAGCCGATCCCACCCTGAACGATTACTACACCACACGCGATCCTTACGCCGTGCTTGAACTCGACCGCCAAGAAGCGGAGAAGGCACGTGAGGGGCTTAGCGAAGCGGAAAAGGCGATGCTTGAGAGTGGGAAGCAGTTTTATGAAATCACCTTCCGCAACGTCGGCGGCTTGGTGATGCCGCTCATCCTCGAGTTTGAATACGCGGATGGCGGGAGGGAGGTGCGCCGCATTCCAGCCGAAATCTGGAAAATGAGCGAGCCCACCGTCACGAAGGTGTTTGTGACCGACAGGCCGGCTTCACGCATCACGTTGGACCCTTACATGGAAACTGCAGATGTGGACATGGGCAACAACCACTGGCCGGCTCGTCCAGAGCCCACGCGCTTTGAAGTGTTCCAAGGAAGCCCCTACAGCCGTTACTACTCAGGCGGAGGGGAGAATCCAATGCAACGTGCGCGTCGCAATGCGGAGCTTGAAAACACAAACGAGTAACCTGTCGACGGGCACTTCCCCGGTCAGCTGAACAGCACCATGAGTCCGATGGACGCGATGGCCATGGCTACGCCCCATCGGGCTTTTTGATTGGGGCGGTCGTTCAACAGCACGACGCCGGCGACGGTGGCCAACACGATGACGCTCAAATTCAAGAGCGGAGTCACCATGGCACGAGCGAGAAGGTCTGCATCGAAGGCGAGGAGCAAGAAATACAGCGATGCGAAGTTGGTCACGCCGAGCAGCAATCCTCCGATGACGTCTCGCTGTTTGGGCAGGCCATGGCCCAATCGAATTTGGTGCGCAAGCCCAACCACACCTCCCAGCGTGAACGGCACCGAGGCAAACGCCATCTGCATGCCTGGGGCACCCAAACTTGCATCCTTGGAGTACCAACCAAACACCAGGTCAATGCATCCGCTGCCGACGAACATCACCACCGGCATCCACCACAAGGCACTGGGCGTAGTTGCATGTCCTTGCGTGGACTCAGAATCACCGGCTTTTGCGGAAAGCCAAACCGCGGGGAAGGCGAGGCTCAATCCGAGCCATTGGCCCCAGCCTATGTCTTGAACGCCGTCGGCCAAGGCGAAAACCAACACGGGGATGGCCATTGACAATTTGGTGGCGATGGTTGCGACGCTGATGCCCAGCTCTTGCGAGCACGTTGCGGTCAGCCTGAACAAGGGGTAAAAGAAGATGCCGATCAAGGCGAGCGGCCAAATCCAATCTGACTGGACGCTGGTCAGCATG
The DNA here is from genome assembly GCA_028141885.1 of Flavobacteriales bacterium. Next base: position 19,420 of record JAOIQU010000024.1, read on the forward strand.
GCTTCTGTGCCGCCAGCCAGCGTCCATCCGAGTCCAGCTGCCACGAAGTAATTCACCGTGATGGCCCAAGCGCTTCGGATGCCCCAGCGATTGAAACTCGCAAACAACAGGTAGATGAACACCGTGCTCAAGATGGTTGCCAGAAATGTCAGCATGGCGAGGACTTTTGCCCCGCGTTCCAGACGTGCAGCATGTCTGTGCTGAGGGCTTTGGTCTCCGCAGGATGACCGCTGGGCCACACTGGAGCCTTCAATCCTGAGCCCAATTCGGTGGGGGCAGTGAGGACATGCACCTCGTCCCAAACGTCAGACGACAACACGCTCGCCGCCACCTGCGCTCCGCCTTCAACCATGCAGGCGTGGATTCCGGTTTTGGCTCGGAAGTCGGTCCACCAGGTTTCCGAGAAGGTGAGTCCTTGGATGCCAAGCACCTCATATCCAGCTTCCCGCCACGCATCAAGCACAGGCGACTGGCTGTGGGCGCGTGGGACCACCAAAGTGGCTCCGACCTCGCCAGAGGGAGCTGCCTCGGGTTTGGGAGAGTTCCCTGAGGTCAAGACAAACTTCTGAGGGCTCCTGCCAGGGACGTGCCTGGTGCTGAGTGCGGGCCGATCCACCAACCAGGTGCGCATGCCCACCAGGATGCCGTCGTGGGTGGCGCGCAGCACATGGGTGTGTCGCGCCGAGGCCGCGCCTGTCAAGGGGTGTCCGCCGCGGCCATCCTTCGCGCGTTCATCGGGGTCCACAAAACCGTCACGGCTCTGGGCCCATTTGAGCGTGATCCAAGGACGGCTCTCATTCATGGTGAAGAAAAACCTCCGGTTGAGCTCCAGGGCTTCCTTTTCAAGGCAGCCGGCAATCACCTCGATTCCTGCCTCGGTCAGGGTCGTCAGCCCTCGGCCCGCCACCACTGGGTTGGGGTCTTGGGTCGCCACAACCACTCGGCCAACACCACGTGATGTCAACAAGACTGCGCACGGTGGTGTTTTTCCGTGGTGGCTGCACGGCTCGAGGGTCACGTATGCTGTGGCGCGGGAGAGGTCCTTGTTGTCTTCGATTTTGTCGAGGGCATTGACTTCGGCATGACCTTCACCAAAACGTCGATGCCATCCTTCTCCCAGGATTTGGTTGTTTTCAACCACGACGCAACCCACCATGGGGTTGGGCCAAGTGGTGAGTTGTCCTTTTTGGGCAAGTTCAAGGGCCCTGCGCATCCAGCGCTCGTCGCTGGGCGTCCAAGTCATGTGTCTTTGTTGGCGCAAGCTTGCAGGGTGTTCTGCATGAGTGAGGCGATGGTCATGGGACCGACGCCGCCAGGAACAGGGGTGATCCAACTCGTTTTGGGCGCGACGGCGTCAAAGTCCACGTCACCCGTCAGTCGCGACCCTGATTTTTTCGAAGCGTCTGGGATGCGGTTGATGCCGACGTCAATGACGACGGCGCCTTCTTTCACCATGTCTGCAGTCACGAAGTGTGCACGTCCTATGGCCGCGACCAAGATGTCGGCGCGGCGTGTGTGTTCTGCCAAATCTTCGGTGCGGCTGTGACAAACCGTCACCGTGCAGTTGCCGGGCGCGCCATTGCGGCGAAGCAACAGAGCCATGGGCGTGCCCACAATCGAGCTGCGCCCCAAGATCACCGCGTGCTTCCCCTGAGTTTCGATGCCTGCACGGTCCAGCAGCGAAATGATGCCCATGGGTGTTGCAGGGAGGAAGCAGGGGAGGTCCAAGGACATCTTGCCCGCATTGACGGGATGGAAGCCGTCCACGTCTTTGGAGGGAAGCACCGCTTCAAGCACCGCTTGATCGTCAATGTGGTCGGGGAGGGGGAGTTGGACAATGAACCCGTCGATGTCAGGATCGTTGTTGAGGTCATGCACCACCTGGAGCAGTGCATCTTGTGTGATGTTCAACGGTTTCTCCACCAAGGTGCTCTCGAAGCCCACTCGGGCGCAGGCCTTCACTTTGTGGCCGACATAGGCCCGACTGGCGGGGTTGTCACCCACCAACACCGCGGCGAGGTGTGGTCGCTTCATACCTTTGGCGATTCGGTCTTGAACCGTTTCTGTGAGCTCAGCTTCGATGGCCAGTGACGTGGCCTTCCCGTCCAACAGGTTGTGCATGGTGGCTTGATTTAAAGGACGAAACTAGGTCGACTTGCAGACATGTTCAACGGCCGCGGCCTGGCATGCGCATGCCAGGGATGCGAGGCATGCCACCACCTTTGGCCATCATGCCCATGACTTTCTTCATGTCCTCAAATTGCTTGAGGAGTCGGTTCACTTCTTCCACGCTGCGCCCACACCCCTTGGCGATGCGGCTGCGGCGGCTTCCGTTGATGATGCCAGGCTCCGCGCGTTCAGACGGGGTCATCGATTGAATGATGCTCTCAATGCCCACAAATGCGTTGTCATCCACATCGATGCCTTTCAACGCTTTACCCATGCCAGGGACCATGCCAAGAAGGTCCTTGACGTTGCCCATCTTCTTGATTTGTTGAATTTGGGTCAAAAAGTCGTCGAGGTCAAAGGTGTTTTTGCGCAGCTTGGCTTCGATTCGTTTGGCCTCTTTCTCATCAATGGCCTGTTGCGCGCGCTCCACCAGGGAGACGACATCGCCTTTGCCCAAAATGCGATCCGCCATTCGCTCGGGGTGGAAGACGTCCAAGGCATCCATCTTTTCACCCGTGCCGACAAATTTGATCGGCTTGCCGACCACGGAATGGATGCTCAGGGCAGCACCGCCTCTCGCATCGCCGTCCAATTTGGTGAGGATGACGCCGCTGAAGTCGAGTCGGTCGTTGAAGGCCTTAGCAGTCTGCACAGCGTCTTGTCCCGTCATGGCATCCACCACAAACAGGATCTCGTCCGGCTGAACGACGTCGCGTACCAACGAAATCTCGTCCATCAACACTTCGTCAATGGCCAAACGTCCCGCGGTATCCACAATGACTGCTCCATATCCCTCAGCCTTGGCCTTGGCCATTCCACGCTGTGCAATGCCCACGGCATCCTTCACACCTGGTTCTGAATACACGTCTGCCCCCACACTCTCTCCCACGACGTGAAGCTGGTCGACAGCGGCAGGACGGTGAACATCGCACGCAATCAGCAAGGGCTTTCTTCCAGACTTGGCGATCCGTGCAGCCAGCTTGCCCGCGTGGGTGGTTTTACCAGCCCCTTGCAATCCTGCAAGAAGGATGGTGGCGGGCTTGCCTTTGAGCTCCAAGGGTGCCGCCGCATACCCCATGAGCTTGGTCAGTTCCTCATGAGTGATTTTGATGAGGAGCTGTCCTGGTTGGATGGAGGTCAACACTTCGCGACCCAGAGCTTGCTCTTTGACCGTCTTGACAAAATTCTTTGCGGTCTTGAAATCGACGTCCGCGTCCAACAGCGCTTTCCGCACTTCCTTCAACGTGTCGCCCACGTTGACTTCAGTGATGGACCCGTGTCCTTTCAACACCTTGAAGGCGCGCTCAAATCGTTCTTGGAGGTTTTCAAACATGTCTTTCACTCAGGCTTTCCGCGGCGTTGCGGCATGCAAATGTAGTTCTGATGTAACCCAAATCAAGGATTGCCGTAAGCCTCTCTCGCAAAACGACGAATCGGTATAAATATTCGACGAATGATAAAAAAGTCCTGTCATTCTTAGATATTCTAACGACGAGTTGTATATTTAGGGTGAAATAATCTTTTCAAGTCATGCGAACGAACATTTGCCTCGCCTTTATGGCCCTC
>JAOIQU010000025.1 GCA_028141885.1 Flavobacteriales bacterium
GTACGCCGTGAAGACGGGCTTGGTCAGTCCCAACAAGTTCTTGTTTCAAAACGAGAGTTAAAAATGGGGTCAAGGCCGTGGTGGCCGGTTTGGCGCTTGCATTGAGGCCCGAAATGGTCGAATTTTGCACCACCTAAATGAAAGGTTATGCTGATGATGGAGGACTACACGACGTTGGATTTTGACATTACCCCTGTGGGAAACAGTCGTTTGAGTGAAGTGGACTTTGACAATTTGGCCTTTGGCCAGGTGTTCTCAGACCACATGTTCGTGATGGATTATGAGGACGGATCGTGGAAACGTGGTGAGATCTCGTCGTTTGGTCCCATGACCTTTTCTCCAGCAATGATGTCCTTGCACTATGGACAGGCCATTTTCGAAGGGATGAAGGCCTTCCGACAGGCCGATGGAGGTGTTTCCTTGTTCCGTCCTGGTGAGAACATCAAGCGGTTCAATTTTTCGGCGAGGCGCATGAGCATGCCAGAAGTGCCTGAAGACATCTTTCTCCAGTCTCTTGTCGAGTTGGTGAAACTTGACCAAGGTTGGGTGCCAAGCAATCCTGACAGTGCGCTGTACATCAGGCCTTTCATGTTTGCCTCGGAATCGCACGTTGGGGTGCGTCCAAGTCTCAAGTACCGTTTCTGCATTTTCACTTGTCCTGTAGGTGCCTATTACACCAAACCTGTGAGTGTGAAGGTGGAACAGCACTTCACCCGCGCCGCTCGTGGAGGGACCGGGGCAGCCAAAGCCGCTGGAAACTACGCCGGTTCATTGCATCCCACAGAGTTGGCCAAACAGGCGGGTTACGACCAGATTTTGTGGACTGACGCAGCCACACATACGACCGTAGAAGAATGCGGAACGATGAATGTGGCCTTTGTCATTGATGGTGTGATGGTTGTGCCAGAAACAAGTGACACCGTATTGGCGGGGGTGACGAGAGCGTCGGCCATTGCCTTGTTGCGCCATGCAGGTCTCGAAGTCCAGGAGCGCACGGTGCACGTGCAAGAGTTGGAGGACGCCGCTGCCAACGGCACGTTGACCGAGGCGTTTGGCCTGGGAACGGCAGCCACGGTATCGCCAATTCAACGATTGGGTCTTCCCGAAGGAGATCGCGAACTGCCTGACATCCAAACATGGGTGGTGGCCCACAAGGTCAAAGAATTGTTGAAAGACGTCAGGTACGGGACTGGAGAAGATCCATTTGGCTGGAACATCCCCGTGTGAGGCAGTTCCCTCGTCGAGGCAGCCAAATTCTGACAACTCTTTTGATTTGAAAGGGTTACTCTGCTTTTTTGCAACATGATGAAAGGTGTTGAATTTGCGATGTGCGTCGTGTTCCTCTCTGTGTTCTCATCGCCCACAAAAGCTCAAATGTCCATGGGTCAGCTAACAGATACAATCACATTGGGAGCGGGTTGCTTTTGGTGTGTAGAAGCCATTTTCGAATCCATCCCCGGCGTGCTCACTGCAGAATCTGGATACTCGGGGGGGCACATCAGGAATCCCGCCTATCGCGAAGTCTGCACAGGGCGAACAGGTCACGCCGAGGTCGTGCAGTTGACGTACGACACGAGCAAAGTGGATTTGGCCATGATCCTGAGGGTGTTTTTTGCCACACACGACCCCACCACGCTGAACCGCCAGGGTGCGGATGTTGGCACCCAATACCGAAGCGCCATCTACATCCACAGCGACCGCCAACGTTCTATTGCAGAGCAGGCCATTGAAAAGGCCCAGTCAGACTGGCCAAACCCCATCGTCACCGAGGTGACTGATTTCGATGCGTTCTATCCCGCAGAGGACTACCATCAGGCGTATTACGAGCTGAACAAAGAGGCGCCTTATTGTCGTGCCGTGATTGCACCCAAATTGGCAAAGTTCCACAAGGAGTTCAAAGCTGTCATTGACCTGAATTGACTCTCCGTATGGCAGACAAGGAGCTCAGTCACTCCTCGGCTTCCAGGCGCTCAATCTCGCTATCGAGCATCATGACCATTTGCGCCCTTTCGAGTTCCGCAATTTTGGCGTCGTTCTTGGCCTTTGATTTCAAAAAACGGAACATCGCTTTCTTCTTGATCTCCAAGGCAATGTGCACCCGGTAGGTGCGGTCGTCGAGTTGTCGAATGTCATCTCCCAATGTTCGAATGTCACCGATGGTGGTGTTGGTGACCTCCCGGGCCAGCGATTGAAAGCGTTCCAGCGTCTCGGTACCCGTTGACCCTGTGACCTCACTTGCGTAGTTGTCTGAGACCACCTGCAAATTGGTCCGAACTTGTTGGGCCATGGACTTGCGGGCTTCGAGTTCGGCTTTGCTTTTTGCCACCGACAGGTTGGCGCTCTGTCCCATTCCTACCGCACGAAAATGACGGGCATCCGACATGTATTTTTTGCCTGAAAAAGGCATTTTGATTTGGGTGCCTTCAGAGGAGCTGCAGCTTGCAAACACCAAAAGAAAGAGGGTCAAGACACCGAAGGCAAGGGGGAGGTGGCGACGAGAATGCATAAAATGTAAGTTTTGTTTCGAGGCCCAAAGAAATCAGGAATCATGCCAATTTCACCAAGAGTTGCCCTTCATGTTGGAAACTTTGAGTCCGAAACGTGGTGCAATCAAGCGCAATACGTCTGTGCGGCCGCTATTTTTGAATGCCGTGAACTGGAAGGACCGCATATTTCTTTGGCGTCTCAAGCGCTTGGCTCAACCCGAGAGAGAACGCAAAGGCTGTTCACTCAAGAACGCCAAGAGTGTGGGCCTTGTGTATTTGGAAAGAGATCACGCCCACTATCGGGAAATCAAGGGATTGGCAAAAGCCTTGAAGGAGGAGTATGGTGTGAAACGCGTGGGGTTGATGAGCTACGTCCCGGCAGATGAGAAGGAAACGCCCAACTGGCTGGTCAAAAAGCTCGATTCCGGTTATTTGTGCAAAAGTGACCTCAATTGGCATGGTTGGCCGACCAAGGAATTCGAAGCGTTTGTCGACACGCCTTTTGACATCCTCATTGACTTGGAAATAGAGCCTGTGCTTCAGCTCAAATTCGTGGTTCGGAAAAGCTTGGCGGCCATGAAAGTGGGCATCGACAACGCACCTTGGAATGACGATCTAGATGTTCGTTTGGTGTTGGAGGATGTTCCCGACGATGAAGACATGGAAGAGGTGGATGTCATTTTGCAAGATCTCATGGAACGTTGGAGAGAACACACCAAGAGAACCTTGGCGTTTTTGAATCAAATCGACATGCAATGAACCACATCCAATCCAAATTGCATGGCCTGGGAGTCGCCATGGTCACTCCATTCAACAACCAGGGCCTGGTGGATTTCCCCGCTTTGCAACGTCTTATTGAGCTCCAGCATGAACAGGGATGTGGCTTTCTTGTGATTCTGGGGACGACAGGGGAAACCCCGACGCTCAGTGCCGACGAACGTCGTCGTGTGGTGGATTTCGTGTTGGAGGTTAATACGGGACGTCTTCCCGTTGTTGTGGGGGTCACAGGCAACGACACCCGTGAGTTGTGTGAGCGCATCGCCACATGGTCTGATGAGGGCATCTCTGGTTTTCTTGTGGCGTCGCCCGCCTACAACAAGCCTCAGCAAGCCGGTCTCGTCAAGCATTTCGAAGCAGTTGCTGACGCTGCTTCACGTCCCGTCATGTTGTACAACGTGCCTGCGAGAACAGGTTCGAACATGACGGCGGAAACGACTTTGATGTTGGCCAAACATCCCAACATTCTTGGCATCAAGGAGGCGAGTGGAGACCTTTCTCAAATTGCCCGCATCCTGGCTCACAGGCCTGAGCAATTCGGCGTTTGGTCAGGAGACGATGCGTTGGCGTTGTCCACCATTGCCATGGGCGCCGATGGAGTCATTTCTGTGGCTGGCAATGTGTTGCCAGAGCGAATGGCAGTGATGGTTCAGCAGGCCATGTTCGGACAAACCAATGAAGCCAAAAACACCCATTTGGCGATGGCTGCGTTCCTTGAACTGTTGTTCAAAGAGGGCAATCCTACGGGAGTGAAAGCGGCCATGGAACACCTCAACCTTTGTTCCTCCAACGTCCGTTTGCCTTTGGTCGAAGCGTCTGAGACGCTAAAAGGCCAGCTTTATCAAGCCATCGCAGACATGGATGTTCAGGTTCACTGAGCAGACTTGAGGGGTACCGATCGAGGGTTTCAACCATGAAAAAGGGCTGCTGACGCAGCCCTTTTTGTGTCGGGTGGTGTCATGTTCAACGTCCGATCAGCGCCTGCGCTTTGCGGACAATGGTTTTGGCATCCAGTCCATATTTCGTCATCAATTGACTTGGGGTTCCACTTTCCCCAAATTGATCTTCGACAGCCACAAAAGCCATGGGAGTGGGGTGGTGGGCAGCCAACGCTTGCGCCACACTGCTTCCAAGACCGCCGAGACGTTGATGTTCCTCGGCCACCAAGACAGCTCCCGTCTTTTTCGCTGAAGCCACCAATGCATCGACGTCGAGGGGCTTGATGGTATGCACGTTCAGGACTTCAGCGTGAATGCCTGCTTCAGCCAGTTCCAATGCAGCTTGGACAGATTCCCAAACAAGGTGGCCGCATGCGGCAATCGTAATGTCGGATCCAGTCATGATGCGTTGAATCTTGCCCAGTTCAAAGGGGGCTTCGGACTGGATGAATACGGGGACCTTGGGACGCCCGAAACGGAGGTAAACCGGACCGTGATGTTGCGCCACCGCCAGGGTCGCTTGTCGCGTTTGTTCATAATCCGCTGGGACGACGACAGTCATGTTGGGAAGCATCTTCATCATGCCGATGTCTTCCAAAATTTGGTGGGTCGCTCCATCTTCACCCAACGTCAAGCCTGCGTGCGATGCGCAAATCTTGACGTTTTTTTCTGAGTAAGCGATGCTTTGACGGATTTGGTCATACACCCTTCCCGTTGAGAAGTTGGCAAAGGTTCCTGTGAATGGTACCTTGCCTCCAATGGTCATTCCTGCAGCAACACCCATCATGTTGGCCTCAGCAATGCCAACCTGGAAGAAGCGATCTGGGAAGGCATCTTTGAAAGCGTTCATTTTAAGAGACCCGGTCAGGTCGGCACAAAGGCCAACCACTTGGTCGTTGGCTTGACCTGCTTCAAGAAGACCTTGGCCAAACCCGGACCTCGTGTCTTTGGATTCGGTGGGGTTGAGTGTGATGTGGTGCGTTTCAACCATGGAGATGAAGGTTGTTGGTTTTCCCAGATTGGATGGTGAATGAAGTTCGAGAACTCTTGAGGGTGTTGAGGGCATTTTTGGCCCGATACAAAATGACATAGTCGCCAGGCTGAAGTGTCAGCCTGCCAGCGAATTGTTCAGGTGCCCACTGCACAACGACGTCATTCGAGGCAGCTTCCAGGATCACGATGTACCCGTCGTTTTCCCGCGTCAATCGCAGTGCGCCCGGTGGCGGAATTTCAACCACCATGCGCTTCTGATCTAGAACAGCCACGTCGTGAATCACGGTTTGTGGGAGCGTTGCAAATGTCAAGTCATACATGCCCTCGCAAACTTGGACTTCCTGCCCAACAGGCCCCGCGTAGAAGGGGGAGCAGTCCCCGGATTGCGTCCAGGTCACGTCAATGGCACCATAGTTGGTAAATGCACCACTCGCGAACTGAGGCGTGACCTGTCCTTGTCCCATGTTGGGCACAGAAATGACGTTGTGCACTCCGGGTTTCAAGGTGATCGAATCCAGTTGGCGAGGGGGCAAAGAGTGAACCGTGAAGTTGTACGTGGGCAGAGGATCAACGTACATGGTGTCTGCCGTCATGTTGGGCAACATGGTGTGAAACCACTGCGGGTCGTGTTCCCCCGATCGAACATTGGTGAACGTGTATGGCAAGTTCGTCACAGTCGATTCTCCAGTGCTGTCCAGCAATTCCACGCTGACTGAAGTGTTGTGCAAGGCTTGTTCGAGCACCAACTGCAAAATGACTTCGAAGGAATCAGGATCCGCAGCGTCGAAGAAACTGCCGATGCAGTGCAAGGCTGCAGCCATGTCCTCATCGATTCCCATCCCAATGACGAAGGGCTTGACGAGAATGCCTTTCGCTTTGACCGCACGACTGACGGCACATGGGTCTTCGTCGCAAGCTTCAATGCCATCCGTGATGAGGATGATCACATTCCTGCTTTCAGTGTCTGGGAAGTCGTAAGCCGCTTCTTCCAAAGAGCGTGCAATGGGCGTCGTTCCTCTGGCTTGCAGTCTCCGCAATGCGGCTTCGATGCTGGCAGGATCGTTGGGCCCAAACGGCACAACAAGTTCCGTGTCATTGCAGTTTTGCTGACCAGGAATGTGCTTCGTTCCATGCCCATACACCCGAAGTCCCAATTCCAATTGACCAATGGGACGAAGCTCAGACAAGGTCTTGGCCAATAGTTTGGTTGCCGTTTCAATCTTTCGCTCTCCGCCCCAAAACGCATTCATGCTGTTGGACGCATCAAACACAAACAAAATCCTCGTCATGGATTCTGCCGAGTCTGCTGTCACCTGCGCGCTGGCGTGCATGGATTCGTTGGCGAACAAAGCCAAGAACACGAGCAGGCGATTCAGGAAAGGAGGCATTGGAGAGGACGAGGATTCAGACATGTGGCAGGAGGTCAGTAGTCCTCCAACGACGATTCAAGCTGGTTCAGTGCGCTGGCAAGTTGCTCATCGTTGGGAGCGATGCCATGCCATTTGTGTGTGCCCTCCATGAAATCAACCCCTTTGCCCATTTCTGTTTTCATCAACACCACGGTGGGAACGCCAGAACCGCGGTGACCTTGTGCGGTGGCAATGGCCTTCTTCAAGTCATCGAAGTCGTGACCATCACAGGTCAAAACGCGCCAGCCAAATGCCTGCCATTTCCCGGCCAAATCACCCAACGACATGACATCATCTGTGCTCCCGTCAATTTGCTGGCCATTGCAATCCACAAATGAAATGAGGTTGTCAATCTTGTGGTGGGCGGCATACATGGCGGCTTCCCAAATTTGGCCTTCTTGCAATTCGCCGTCGCCATGCAAAGAATACACCCAGCAGCTGTCGCCATTCAACGTCTTGCTTTGGGCAGCACCCAACGCAACGCTCAATCCTTGGCCAAGCGAACCTGAAGCCACTCGAATGCCAGGCAATCCTTCCTCCGTTGCAGGGTGACCTTGAAGGCGGCTGTTCAATTTTCGGAACGTGGCGAGTTCGTTGACAGGAAAGTATCCACGACGAGCGAGCACGCTGTACCAAACTGGGCTGATGTGGCCATTGGACAAAAAGAACACGTCCTCGTTGGTGCCGTCCATGTTGAACCCATCAGGATTCAGGGACATGGTGTCGAAGTACAATTGGACCAACAGGTCAGTGCATCCCAGAGACCCGCCTGGGTGTCCGCTTTGGACGGCGTGGACCATGCGCACAATGTCACGGCGCACTTGGGTTGCCATGGATTTCAGTTCCGTTGAATTCATGTGGCAAAATTACCTGAAGTGGCAGGGGAGAATGCGGCCATGTGCAAAACGTTTGGAAAACCCCAAATGCGGGAGTGTGACGCTTGCGTGGCTACCTTTGGGCCTTCATCCAATAGAACCCAACATGGCTTTGCAATGTGGCATTGTTGGTCTTCCCAATGTCGGGAAGTCCACGCTCTTCAACTGTCTTTCGAACGCCAAAGCACAAAGTGCAAACTTTCCGTTTTGCACCATTGAGCCCAACCTCGGAGTCATCACCGTGCCCGACCCCAGATTGAACAAACTCGCCGAGCTCGTTCAGCCCCAAAATGTGGTGCCGACGACCGTAGAGATTGTGGACATCGCAGGTCTGGTCAAGGGCGCGAGCAAAGGGGAGGGCCTCGGCAACAAATTCTTGGGTAACATTCGCACCACCGACGCCATTTTGCATGTGCTTCGTTGCTTTGAGGACGACAACATCGTCCACGTGGACGGCAGCATCGACCCCATCCGAGACAAAGAGGTCATTGACATTGAGTTGCAATTGAAGGATCTCGAGACGGTGGAGTCGCGCATGTCCAAGGTGAAAAAAGCCGCCCAAACGGGAGACAAAGAGGCCGTGAAACAGATGGGATTCTTCTCGAGGCTTGTGGAACACTTGGAGCAAGGCAAAAGCGCTCGCGCCCTCGAACTGGAAGAATTTGAGGAGCCTTTGATGAAGGAGATGCAATTGTTGACCTCGAAGCCCATCCTTTACGTCTGCAACGTGGATGAAGGGTCTGTTGTGGACGGCAACGCTCACGTCGACCGAGTGAAAGAGGTTGCTGCCTCAGAAGGTGCTGGCGTGCTTGTCCTGGGCGCAGCGATTGAAGCTGACATTGCCGAATTGGAGGACCCGGAAGAACGGTCCCTTTTTCTGGCAGATCTGGGGTTGGACGAACCTGGTGTGGCCAAGTTGATTCGGGCAGCATACGGGCTACTCGATTTGCAGACCTACTTTACCGCTGGTGAGAAGGAGGTGCGCGCGTGGACCATTCGACGTGGGTACACAGCACCGCAAGCTGCTGGCGTCATTCACACCGATTTTCAGAAGGGGTTCATCCGAGCTGAGGTCGCCAAATACGACGATTACGTGGGGCTGGGATCTGAACTTGCGGTCAAAGAGGCTGGCAAATTGAGCGTGGAGGGCAAGGAGTACGTGGTGCAAGACGGGGACATCATGCATTTCCGATTCAATGTTTGACCTGCACAAAATGGTTTGGATCAGCTTGCTGTGTTCAGTGGGCATGTCGGTGGTTTCCGCACAAGTGGATTGGGCGGGTCCCAGTCTCCATGTCGATGGCATGCCACAAGAAGTGGCGGCTGTCATGGAAAGACAGCAGTACGCGTGGAACCATGGCGACCTCGAGGGATTCATGCAAGGGTATTGGCGAAGTGACTCCCTGATGTTCATTGGAAAGTCTGGAGTCACTCAAGGACACGCGGCAACCTTATCTCGATACCAGGCAGGCTATCCTGACATCGACGCCATGGGCAAACTGACATTCACCAACGTCCGGTGGCTTTCACTTGGGAGCGATCACGGGTGGCTCTTGGGAAAGTGGAAGCTCGAACGACTGAATGGTGAAAGCTCGGGAGGGATGTATACCTTGTTGTGGCGCCGACAAGAAGGCAGCTGGGTGATCGTCGCGGACCACAGTTCCTGAATCGAATGGGGGCGACAACCTTGGTGGTTTTGATGACTGTGGCCACTTCCTGGTGGCTCATGGAGAAGCCTGCGCGTGACAATTTGATGCTCATTCCACATCGTTGTCACCAACACGCCGAATGGCATCGGGTGTTGACGCATGCATTGGTGCACGCCGATTGGATGCATTTGGCATTCAACATGTTTGTCCTTTATGAGTTTGGCCCAACCGTTGAAACTGACCTCGGTCACCTCGGTTTATTTGGGTTTCCAATGTTGTACGTCGCAGGTGTTGTGGGAGGGGCCATGCCAGCGCTCAGGAAACACAAAAACAACCGAGGTTACAGAAGTTTGGGTGCTTCAGGTGCAGTGAGTGCGGTGCTGATTGCCTTCATCCTGCTGCACCCAGATACAACGCTTCTCCTGTTCTTTGTCATCCCAGTCCCAGCCGTCTTGGCAGGTGTGTTGTTTTTCTGGTATGAAAGCCGCATGAGTCAACAGTCTGGCACACGTGTGGCGCACGACGCCCACCTGGGTGGTGCAATCGTCGGGTTGCTGTGGGTCGTCTTTGCCAAGCCAGAGGCGCTGGGAAAGTCTCTGGAATCGCTTTGGGGACTGTTTGGCTGACGTTCAGTCGACGATTCGATACACCTCTTCATCGCTCCTGCGCATGAAGTAGTGCTCCCTCGCATAGCGCTCCAGGGCTTTTTGATCGCTCTTCAGATCTGCTTGTTGTTGACGGAGGCTCTCGTTGCGCGCTTCGACTTCACGCAATTCTTTTTTGGCTCGTTCGAGATTGCGTGCTTCCCTCACCACGAATGGCAAGCCCAAGTCATGTATGAAGACAGACCAAACCAAGGCAAGCACCATGGCCGCGATGTACTTGTTCTGCAAGGCATGCTTGAGTGCAGGTGGGATGTGCATTCAATCAGCCTTTCTCGTCGGTCTTCACCTCACCTTCATCGTCGTCTTTTTTCTTAGACGCCCGCTTCTTAGGCTTCTTGGGCGCCTCTTCATCCACGGCCTTCGCTTTGTCTCCTTTCAGCGCTTCTTCTGCGCCTTCAGGCATGGACAACAAGCCACCTTTGATGACTTCGATGGTCAGGGCGTCTTTGCCTTGCTCGAGAGAGGCGCGCAAAAGATCGCCTTCGGAGACATCGCTGTTGATGATTTCCTCGGCAAAAGGGTCTTCCAAATGCTTTTGAATGGCACGCTTCAATGGACGCGCACCATACTTTTCATCGTATCCGCGTTCAGCGATGTAATCCGCGGCTTCAGGAGTGATTTCGAGGTCATAACCCAATTCAACCACGCGCTTTTTCAGCGCATCAAGCTCGATGTTGATGATGCTATGGATGTGCTCGCGCTTCAGGCTCTGGAAGAGAATGACGTCGTCGATGCGGTTCAAGAATTCCGGCGCAAATGCACGCTTCAATGCCGTTTGGATGACGCTGTCGCGGTCTGAATTGGCGTTGGCTTGCTTGGCGGCGGTCCCAAAGCCGACACCCGTTCCGAATTCAGCGAGTTGACGTGCCCCAATGTTGGACGTCATGATGATGATTGTGTTCCGGAAATCCACTTTGCGCCCAAGGCTGTCCGTCAATTGTCCGTCGTCCAAGGCCTGCAGCAGAAGATTGAACACATCTGGGTGTGCCTTTTCAATCTCGTCGAGCAAGACAATGGAGTAGGGGCGACGACGAACCTTCTCCGTCAACTGACCACCTTCTTCGTATCCCACGTAGCCCGGAGGCGCTCCAATCAATCGGGTCACGGCGAATTTCTCCATGTATTCCGACATATCAATTCGGATCAAAGCCTCCTCTGAATCAAACATGAATTTGGAAAGCACCTTGGCCAGTTGCGTTTTTCCAACGCCGGTTGGGCCCAAGAAGATGAAGGAACCGATGGGTTTGTTGGGGTCCTTGAGACCTGCTCGGTTTCTCTTGATGGCCTTCACCACCTTCTTGATCGCGTCGTCTTGGCCAATGACCTTGCCTTCGAGGTCGGTGTTCATGCGGGCGAGTTTGCCGCTTTCTTTTTCAGCAATGCGCTGAACGGGGATGCCTGTCATCATGGCCACGACATCTCCAACGTGGCTCTCAGTGACTGTGACGCGGTGGTTTTTCGACTCTTCTTCCCAAGCGCGTTTGGCCTTTTCCAATTTGTCATTCAAAATGCGCTCTTGGTCCCTGAGACGAGCCGCTTCTTCATAGCGCTGTGAACGCACAACTCGGCTCTTTTCGTCCTTGACCTGCTCAATCTCTTCTTCAATCTTGACGATTTCCTCAGGCACGTTGATGTTGGTCAAGTGCACTCGGCTGCCCACCTCGTCCAAAGCATCAATGGCCTTGTCCGGGAGGTGTCTGTCTGTGATGTAACGGCTTGTCAAGGTCACACAGGCGCGGATGGCCTCCTCTGTGTAGGCCACTGAGTGGTGCTCCTCGTATTTGTCCTTGATGTTGTTCAAGATTTGAACTGTTTCTTCGATGGAGGTGGGCTCCACCATGACCTTTTGGAAGCGACGTTCCAAGGCTCCATCTTTTTCGATGTACTGCCTGTATTCATCCAGGGTTGTGGCTCCGATGCATTGGATTTCTCCTCTTGCGAGGGCAGGCTTGAACATGTTGGAAGCGTCCAATGAGCCGCTTGCCCCTCCAGCACCGACAATCGTGTGGATCTCGTCGATGAACAAGATGACGTCAGGAGATTTTTCGAGCTCATTCATGACGGCTTTCATCCGCTCCTCGAACTGCCCGCGATACTTGGTCCCTGCAACCAAAGAAGCGACGTCAAGGGTGACGATGCGCTTGTTGAACAGAACGCGACTGACTTTCTTTTCGACGATGCGCAGCGCCAACCCTTCGGCGATGGCACTTTTACCCACTCCAGGCTCCCCCATGAGGATGGGGTTGTTCTTCTTCCGACGGCTGAGGACTTGGCTCACGCGCTCGATTTCCTTGGCACGTCCGACAATCGGGTCAAGTCGACCTTCTTCGGCCATGCGGGTCAGGTCGCGCCCAAAGTTGTCAAGCACAGGCGTCTTCGATTTTGGATCTCCTTTGCGTGCTGTGGGGCCTCCGGAACCAGATGCGCCGCCATAGTCTTCTCCAGAATCGCCTGGAGCGTCACCGTCAGAGAGAGAGTGGTCAGCACGTGGAGAGGTGCCTCCTCCGTTTTCTGACAAATGGTTTTCGAATTCTTCTTTTGCCACGTCGTAATCGATGTTGAATGCTTGAATGCTCTTGGTTGCTACGTTGTCTTCGTCCTTCAAAATGCTCAGAAGAAGGTGTTCAGTGCCGATGATGGCACTCTTGAACACCTTGGCCTCGAGGTAGGTGATTTTCAAAATCTTCTCAGCCTGTTTCACGAGTGGGATGTTCCCAGAGGATCCGCCAGGCTTCGCTGCGCTGGGTCTCACAGAACCTTCAACCAGCTTCCTCAATTTCTGAAGGTCGCAATTCAATCCTTCGAGGATCCGTACCGCCGTGCCTTCGCCTTCCTTGATGATTCCCAACAGGAGGTGCTCGACACCAATGTAATTGTGTCCCAATCGCAGGGCTTCTTCGCGACTGAGTGAAATGACCTCTCTGACTCGAGGAGAAAATTTAGCGTCCATGTCTTGTGTTCGTGGGGAATGCCCCGTGTTTCATCGTGCCTCTCGCGGCCTGTGAACAAAGGATTTGACCCATCCCGTTTTCACATCACCAAATCTAGAGGTCTGTTTTGGCAAGGAAGGTTTGACCTCCCAATGTTATTCACATGTGATTCACGTCATTTGTGAGTAAGTGAGGTCACGTGTTTCCCGCGCAAACACTGGGCCTCGATGTATTTTTGAAGGGAATAGCGCCCAGGAGTATTTCTCGCCGATTGCGAGGGTGTTCATGGGGTGCAGAGAGCGTCATCATCGCCAACGTAGCGAAGGAACATACCCATGGCTGAAGGAGAAAAAATCATTCAAATCAACATCTCTGACGAGATGAAGTCGGCGTACATCGATTACTCGATGTCTGTCATTGTGAGTCGCGCCCTCCCGGACGTGAGAGATGGACTGAAACCAGTTCACAGAAGGGTGCTGTACGGCATGCTCGACCTCGGGGTTTTGTCGAACCGACCTTACAAGAAGTCCGCAAGGATCGTGGGGGAGGTGCTTGGAAAGTACCACCCTCATGGCGACAGCTCGGTGTACGACACCATGGTTCGCATGGCCCAACACTGGTCATTGCGCTACCCGATGGTGGATGGCCAAGGAAACTTTGGCTCGATTGACGGAGACAACCCTGCCGCCATGCGTTACACGGAGGCACGTCTTCGGAAGGTGGCCGAGGACATGTTGGCGGATTTGGACAAGGAAACCGTTGACTTCAGGCCCAACTTCGACGAGAGCTTGAAAGAGCCCACCGTCCTGCCTTCGAAGATTCCAAATCTCCTGGTCAATGGAGCTGCGGGCATTGCCGTGGGGATGGCCACGAACATGCCACCTCACAACCTCACAGAAGTCGTGGATGGCATGGTCCACTTGGTGGACAACCCAGACTGCGCCGTCGATGACTTGATGGAGCATGTGAAAGCGCCAGACTTCCCAACTGGAGGCGTCATTCATGGCATCGAGGGTGTCAGGGACGCATTCCACACAGGCCGTGGTCGCATCGTGATGCGGGGTAGGGCCAGGTTTGAGGAGACCAAGACGGGACGGGAAATGATCATCGTTGAGGAGATCCCGTACCAAGTGAACAAGGCGGACATGGTTCGAAAAACCGCCGATCTTGTCAACGACAAACGCATCGAGGGCATATCAGAGATCAGGGACGAGAGCGACCGCAACGGCATGCGCATCGTCTACGAACTCAAGCGCGATGCCATCCCCAACGTGGTCCTGAACAAGTTGTACAAGTACACCCAACTTCAGACGTCGTTCTCCGTGAACAACATCGCGCTGGTGAAGGGTCGTCCTGAACTGCTGAACCTCAAGCAGATGATGGCCCACTACATCGAGCATCGTCACGAGGTGGTGGTGCGTCGGACGCAATGCGATTTGGGCAAGGCAGAGGAGCGAGCGCACATCTTGCAGGGCCTCATCATTGCCCTTGACAACATTGATGAAGTCATCGCATTGATTCGTGCGAGCAAGACGCCTGAAGAAGCCCGAAACGGCTTGATGTCGAAGTTCGAGCTCAGCGAAATTCAAGCACGGGCGATCTTGGACATGCGTTTGCAGAAACTCACCGGACTTGAACGTGACAAGCTTCGTGCTGAGTACGACGAATTGATGACGCTGATCGCCGATTTGAAGGACATCCTCGACCGCGTGGAGCGTCGCATGGACATCATCAAGACCGAGCTTCTCGACGTCAAAGAGCGCTTTGGAGACGAACGTCGCTCTACCATTGAATACAGCAGCGCCGACCTCAGCATTGAGGACATGATTCCCGACGAACAGGTGGTGGTGACCATCAGTCATGCGGGCTACATCAAGCGCACTCGTTTGGCCGAATACCGCGCTCAAGGCAGGGGAGGTGTTGGATCCAAAGGAAGCACAACACGCGAAGAGGACTTTTTGGAAAGCATCTTCACGGCAACCAACCACAACTGGCTGTTGATCTTCACGGCCAAAGGCCGGTGCTTTTGGATGCGCATCTTCGAAGTGCCAGAAGGCAGCAAGCAGAGCAAGGGCCGCGCCATCGTCAACCTCATCAACCTTGAAGGAGACGACAAAGTGTTGGCTTACATCCCGGTCAAAGACCTTAAGGACGAGGAATATGTCAATGGCAACTACGTCATTTTGTGCACGAAAAAGGGCTTGATCAAGAAGACCAAGCTCGAAGCCTACAGCCGTCCAAGAACCAATGGCATCAATGCTGTGACCATTCGAGAGGGCGACGAATTGTTGTCGGCACGTCTGACCAACGGGGATTCCGAAATCCTCATGGGACTGCGTTCCGGCAAGGCCATCCGTTTCCATGAAAGCACGGCTCGCGCCGTCGGCCGCACAGCCATGGGGGTCAAGGGTGTTACGCTTGGTGGTCCCAACGATGAAGTCATTGGCATGGTGTGCATCAACGACACGTCAAGTGACATCCTCGTCGTATCCGAAAACGGCTACGGCAAGCGTTCCGCAGTGGACGATTACCGCATCACCAACCGTGGTGGCAAGGGCGTCAAGACCTTGCAAGTCACAGAGAAAACAGGCGAGTTGATTTCCATCTTGAACGTCACAGACGAAAACGATTTGATGATCATCAACAAGTCCGGCATCACCATTCGCATGGCGGTGGAAGAGTTGCGTGTGATGGGACGTGCCACTCAGGGCGTTCGTTTGATCAGCCTTCGTGGGAAAGACGCGATTGCAGCCATCTGCAAGGTGCCAAAATCCGACGACGAAGACGGGGAGATGCCAGAAGAGGGAACTGTCGACAACGACGGAACCCCTCCTTCAGAATCCAATCCAGCGGATGACACGCCTTCAGCAGAGGAATGACCGCGAGCCCGACTTGGCACGAAGTTTGGCATCGCCTGGTCGTAGCTTTGCTAGCACCTGAAACAAGAAACAGCGAAACACAACATCATGTACAAGACAATCACCCTTTTGGGCTTGGCCATTTGCTTCCAAGGATTTGGCCAGAAAGAAGTCGTTTCCGCCTACAACGCCAACAAGGAAGGCGACTTTGCCTCTGCAGCCACTTACATCGAGCAGGCCATTTTGAACCCCAAGGCCAACGTCAAGAATAAGACATGGCGCTACAGAGGTGAGATTTACCTCAACATCAGCCGTGACAGCACATTGTTCGCTGCGTATCCAGACGCCCTGGTGCGTTCACGCGACAGCTACATGAAGGCTCAAGAGTTGGACAAGAAAGGTTCCTACGCATCTGAGATCCAAATCGGGTTGGGTCAAGTCCAAATGGCGTCCAACAACATGGGCATTGGTCGTTACAACACAGGTGACTTTGCGGGCGCAGGAACGTTTTTCGACTTGAGCGCTGAGATTGCCTCCGCTTTTGACGCCACCGACACCATGGCCATTTACAATGCGGCGCTCTGCTACGAGAAAGCTGGAGACGTCGACATGGCCGTCGCACGTTACCGAGCTTGCGCAGACATTCAATACCAAGTGCCCAATGTCTACTTGTTCATCAGCAACTTGCTCAGGGACAACGGCAGGGAGGAAGAGGCGCTGAATACGCTCGCTGAAGCCCGTGGGTTGTATCCACGTGAACAGAGCCTCATCATTGAAGAGCTCAACATTTACCTCACCAACGAGGAATTCGACAAAGCCAAGGAAAACCTGACACTTGCAGCTGAGCAAGACCCTACGAATGAAATTTTGTGGTTCAGCTTGGGAAGTGTGTTGGACAACCTCGGAAATGCTGACGAAGCCATTGAAGCTTACAAAAAGGCATTGGCCGTGAAGGCTGATTATTTCGATGCGAATTACAACCTCGGTGCATTGTTTTTCAACCAGGCCGTTCAAGGTACGAATGCTGCCAATGACATGTGGAAGCCCCGCATGACCAAAGCCGAATCTGCTGAACAAAAGCGTCTAGAAGATGATGCGAAAGCGTTGTTTGAAACGGCCAAGCCTTATCTCGAGACCGCGCACGCCGTTGACGCAGATGATTTGGAGACCATGCGTTCACTCAAAGACATCTATGCTCGAACTGGCGAAGACGAGAAAATGCTGGAGCTCATGGACAAGATCAAGGCAGCATCCAATTGATGCTTTGCACGGTGCGAGAGGGACTGCGGTCCCATAGTCATTACACGTATAATTTACCATAATGTATATTATCAATCAAGAGGTGCCGATTCTGAATTCCTATGGTTGAGTGCCTTACGGCACGAAATCAAGAAATTCAGCGAACACGCCCTAATTTGAATGGAGTGCGCTATTTTTGCGCCTCTGGAGGTTTGGCAGAGTTGGTCGATTGCACCGGTCTTGAAAACCGGCGTGCCGAAAGGTACCGGGGGTTCGAATCCCTCAGCCTCCGCTTCCAAAGCGCACGTCATTACGGGCGCTTTTTTTGTGTCCTTGAAGGACCTTGCATGTGGTCACGCTCTGTTGGACTCGACGTACTTTTGAGTTCATGTGGCCGTCGCTCAAATTTGACCCATTCACCCCACGGGTAAGTTTATTTCATTCTGAACGATTCTCAGCGCGGATGATTTCGCAACGATGGTGCTTAACCTTGATGCTTGCAATGCTTGGCGCAACCAGCAACGGTGTGGCGCAAGAACGATTCAAGGGCGACGCCTTGGTGCAAAGGCTGCCTGACGCCAGTGCATACATTGAAGTCCAGACCAGATGGACGTCCAATGCATCTACGGTTTCAGACAGCCTCACGATCACCGTCTTGGCGATCAAAGATGAAGAAATCGTCTCCTTCGCCAAAGACAAAGTCCTGGCCAGACCAGCCCTCGTTGATTCAACGGACCTTGAGCATGTGCATGTCCGCCGTTTGGAAGTGCCCGATGGTCCCGTACGGGTTGAGTGGTCGGTGAATGTCGGTGAAAAGCCCCTTTGGTTACATAATATGAATGTGCGTGTTCCCATTGGAGGTGTGCCTGAATTCACAGATGCCATCCTCGTCAGCACCCATGCCAAGGCTTCCCAAAGGAGTCAACCAGACTTGATTCACAGTGGATTGGAGCTGATTCCGCTTGTAGGACGCGCCATCCCAACCAACGCTTTGGCCGCAAGCTTTTACGTCGAACTCCATGGAATTGCGGAAATCGTCGGTGAGGATTCCTTGTTCTTGTTGTCCTATGGTTGGGCCAATTCCAGCGGCGAATGGGAACCCTCCGCCACAGCTTACGCCCGGAAAAGAGCGTCCAAAATTGTACCCATTTTTGAGTCGTTGCCCTGCTCTCCCTCCCTCCCTGTGGTGGGCCGGCCTGTGCTGAAACTGGAGGCGCGCACCAAAGAAGGCCAAGTGTTGGTCTCCCGGGACATCGAACTTGGTCGAAGGAACAGCAATCAGGACGCAGGAATGGAAAATGGCAAACTGGATGAGAACGCGCCACATGTTGAAAGGCCTCCCCTCCTCACCCTCCTTGCCTTTGAAACGGCATCCACTATGAGCCGTCACCTCATCGACCACTTGGCTGTGGCCACAACCAACGAGCAAAACACAATTCAACATGTGCTGATCCCCGGTGGGGATGTCGACCAAATGAGGCAATACCTCACGGGATTTTGGCTCGAGCGAAGCCAAAATGAAGCCGAGGCGCTTGCCTTGCACCGAGACTACATGGCTCGAATCGAGCATGTCGACGAGCAATACGGCGACTGTAAGAAAGGTCAAGGCAGCCTGACCGAGATGGGCAACATTTACTTGAGGTTTGGCAGGCCAAACACCATTGTCAAGAGGCACCATGACACGGATTACTATCCGTATGAAATCTGGCATTATCACAAGGCCGGAAGGTTCAACAACAAGCGTTTCTTGTTCTACGCGCCTCATGTTGTGGGCGAGTGCTTTGAGTTGCTGCACAGCGACATGCTGGGCGAACGACAGAATGAAGACTGGTTGGTGCAATTGCGGTCTCGTGAAAACACCATTCGGGTGTCTCAATCGATGGAGAATCGTCTCAATCCTCGAGACACCTTTTCACGAGAAGAACCTGAAGATCTTTTTTTCAACCCCAGATGATGGCACCGCCTGAGCGTTCCAATGTTGCTGTGGTCATTCTGAATTGGAATGGGATTGACCACCTCAAAACGTACCTGCCAAGCGTGTTGGCGCACACCTCTCAAGATGTGGCCATATGGGTGGCTGACAATGGAAGCTCGGACGACAGTGTGACATGGTTGACCACGACTCATGCCGACCGTGTGCACGTGTTGGAGTTGGGTGAAAATTTTGGGTTTGCAGCAGGATACAACCGAGCACTCGCCCAAATTGACGCTGAGGTTTACGTTCTGCTGAATTCAGACGTCCGCATTGTTGAGTCTTGGATCGAGCCAACCCTATCCGTCATGGATGCACACGGTTGGGATGTTGCGAGTCCTTTGATCGCCCAAGATGTCAATCCAGACTTGTGTGAGCATGCTGGCGCTGCAGGTGGATTCATGGATCGGGACGGGTTCCCCTTCTGTGCAGGACGCATGTTTGATTCGGTCGAGCCCGTGGACGATTGGCTGGCTCGTGACAGAGAGGTCTTTTGGGCGTCAGGGGCATGTTTTTTCATTCGCAAGAGTGCGTGGTTGAAGTCTGGTGGATTTGACCCTACCCTTTTCGCCCACATGGAAGAAATCGATCTGTGTTGGCGCCTCAAAAACCTCGGTCACAAGGTTGGCTGTGCAGGTCGGGTGAAAGTGCTCCATCTCGGTGGGGGCACGCTCAACACCTCAAGTCCGTTCAAGACCTATCTCAACTTCAGAAACAACCTCATCATTCTGTTGAAGAACAAGCGTGGCATTTGGCCCTTCTTCATGTTCAGAAGGATGGCCTTGGATGGGCTGGCGGCGTGGCGTATGCTGTTTGAGGGGCAAGGGAAACAATTCCTGGCGGTCGGTCGTGCACACGGCGTCTTTTATGTGCGACTGATTTCGACGTTGAAAGAACGCCGTCGATTGAGAGAGGTGCAAGCGCCCTCACCCAATGTGGTGGGCTGGTGGCCAAAAAGCGTCACCTGGGCACGGTTTGGACAAGGAATCACGCGCGTTCGCGACTTAGATTCACCCCCGACTCATTGACATCCGTCAATTGACGGGCCTCACGGGGCATTCCGATTTCACTTCGATGACATTCTGTGGTCCATTGCGCCATGGTTTGGTCTTGCGCCGTGGCATTGGGTTTGGTGTGGAGCTTGCT
>JAOIQU010000026.1 GCA_028141885.1 Flavobacteriales bacterium
AAGCGATGATTTTGAGGATCGAAGGCACCCCTCCCGCAGAGGCCGACAATCAGGCCATCCTGAACGATTGGAGGAACCAACTCAAAAGCATGGTGGGGCCCGCCAAGGCGCCCCGCGTGCTGGAGTGGGGTTCCATCCCTCGAACGGAGCGCGGCAAACTCAACCGCCAAGCACTCAAGTAAGCGTGTTGCATTTTTGCAACATGGACACCCCCAACCACGCCACCTCCCAAGAAAGCCGCCCTGTGCTGGTTTTCGCCACACACAACCCCAACAAGGTGAAAGAGCTCCTAGAAATGCTGGGGCACCGCTATCGCATTCAGAGCTTGACCGACATCGGTTGCCACGAAGAGATTGTCGAAGATGCGTCCACGCTGGAAGGCAATGCCCAAATCAAGGCCCAGCACGTTGTTGAACACTACGGGCTCGACTGCTTTGCCGACGACACTGGACTGGAAGTTGACGCTTTGGGTGGAGCTCCCGGTGTCTGGAGTGCCCGATATGCGGGCACGCACGGCGATGCAGAGGCCAACATGAGCAAGCTTCTCCATGAGCTGGATGAAGCCGGGGCACGAAAACCAGAAGCCAGGAAAGCGCAATTCCGCACCGTGATTTACCTCGTTCAAAACGGGCGTGAGCACTTGATAGAGGGGACGTGTCGCGGCAGCATCGCCACTAAGAGATCAGGAGCTGAGGGATTTGGGTATGACCCCATCTTCATCCCAGAGGGTCACGACTGCAGTTTTGCAGACATGACCCCCAAGGACAAAAATGCGATCAGTCACCGAGGACGAGCCGTGCAAGCCATGGTGAAGGTGTTGCTGGATTCACCTTTGGCCTGAGGCTCACTCGTCCAAACAGGTGTTGTATTTGACCAGCAAATCCAAAAGGTCAATCAGGTCAATGCAGTAATCCATGTCGAAATCGCCCGGCATGATGATGTCGCAGCTTTCCGAATCGGCGTTCCAGTAGGTTCCCTCCCCACATGCGTCGTACGGCACCAAGCCTCCATCGTCGTCGAGCACGACACCCGGAAGGTCTTCCATGTCGGTGCAAACGTTGTAATTGCCAAGGAAGCCCAGCAAATCTGTCAACGTGACGCACGTGTCGAAATCGAAGTCACCGGGCATGATGACTTCGCATTGCTGCGTGGCCTCATTCCATGACGTGCCTTCGCCGCACAACGTGACCTCTCCTTCGCAGTCGAAACCAAAGTCGGGATAAACACAGGTCACTGCACATGAATCGGCCGGATTGAAGTTGCATGCCGCTTCGTCGTTGCATCCTTCTGTGATGCAAGAACCATCATCCACCAAAGCTCCAGGTTCGTAGTTGCAAGCATTTGGATCGGTGCATCCTTGGCACGAACCGTCACCTCCACACACGCCACATTCGTCCACAACGTTGCCGTCGCAATCGCAGTAGCCATCGGGAATGCCGTCGCCACCGCAAACCCCACAAACGTCCACGTACTCACACGAGCCATCGTCCAACGTCGCTTCGTCGTTGTAGTTACAAGCTTCGTCGTCTGTGCAGCCCAGGATGTCATAAATGCAAGACCCATCCTCGTAGACGGCGTCAGCATCGTAATTGAGTGCGTCTTCATCTGTGCACCCGCATGCGTTGCCACCCGCGTTGCCCAAACCGTAAGTGCCCGGACCGTCGAACGCCACAGAGAGTCGCTCCTCGTTGGCACCAAGGCCCTGCGGGAACACTTGGTAATTCAATTGCCCCGACAGGTTGCCGGATGTGGTCAACTGCATGACGAGCACCTTGAGGTCGCTGTTGGGCAAGCCGTTGGATGCACTTGCCACCGTGAACCACGAGCCGCCAATCACCGTGTTCAAGACGAATCCTTGGTCGCCGTTTTGGGTGAAGAGCGCTTGGATGGATTCGCTTGAATCTTCAACGAGCGTCGGATCCTCGGCGGATGGTCCAGCGAGCGATGCCGGGCCGTCCAATCCGATGGTTCCAAACGAGTCGTCCGCCAATTCGGGATACACCCCCACAAAGGCTGGAACGATTCCAGCTGCGCTCCAACCTGGATTCAGCTCGTTGTTGTACGCTCCCGAAGGACATTGAATGATCAACGCATCTTCATCTGTGCCGTACACCGCGCTGACACGGTCCGCGGAATCCTGCATCATCACATAGAAGCGGTAAACTGTCATGCCTGGCAACACCGAAGGCGACGCCTCCACATGCAATGGGAATGGCAAAGCCTCTTCCTCTTCGCCAGAACAGCTGCAGTAATCGCAAGTGCCGTCGTCCAGCAAGGCATCCAAATCGTAGTTGCACGCCATCGCATCGGTGCAGCCATAACAATCTCCACCCTGCCCTTCTTCGACGCATTCTCCACACTCGTTGAGCACGTTGCCGTCGCAATCGCACTCCCCTTCAGGAATGTCCTCGCAACCGCACTCATAAACCGCACCTGGCCCACCACACACGCCGCATTCGTCCACGACGTTGCCATCACAGTCACATGCTCCTGAAGGAATGCCATCACCGCCACAGACGCCACACTCGTCCACAACCAAGCACGATCCATCGTCCAAGGTGGCCTCAGGGTTGTAATTGCATGCTTCCATGTCCGTGCAGCCCAAGACATCGTAGTCACACGATCCATCGTCGTACACCGCGTCGGGATCAAAGTTGACCGCCTCGTCATCGGTGCAACCGCACGCATTGCCTTGCTCGTCCCCGAGCCCAAACGTCCCGGCGCCGTCGAATGCAATCGTGACACGCACATCTTCTAGTCCCACGCCGAGCGGGAAGACTTGGTAGTTGATTTGTCCTGACAGAGAGCCTGACGTCGTCAACTGCATCACCAAGACCTTCAAGGATGCATCTGGCAACCCATTGGACGCCGGTGGAACCGTGAACCAAGAACCACCAATGGTGGTGTTCAACATGAACCCTTGGTTGCCGTCCTCGGTGAACAGGCTTTCGATGAACCCATTTTCATCTTCGATCAGCAACGGGTCCTCGGCATTGGCACCCGCAAGTGACGCAGGCCCTTCCAAACCGATGGTTCCGTAGGAGTCGTCTGCCAATTCAGGATAATTCCCAAACAACGCTGGCGTGAGGCCTGAAGCATTCCAACCCGGGTTGAGGTCGTTGTTGTAAGCCCCTTCAGGACATTGAATCGAAAGGAATTCATTGTCCTCACCATAAACAGCACTGACGCGGTCCGTGGAGTCTTGGAGCTGGACGTAGAACCGGTACACGATCATGCCCTCCAGCACTGAAGGACTCGCTTCGACCACCAACGGGTAAGGCACTTCCTCCCCACCTGGACCGCTGCAGCTACAAAAGTCGCAAGATCCGTCGTCATTCAAGGCGAGCTCGTCGTAGTTGCAGGCGTTGGGTTCAGTGCAACCGGCGCAACCTGAGAAGTTGTCTCCTCCGCACACAAGACAGTCGTCAAGCACATTTCCGTCGCAGTCGCATTCACCTTCTGGAATGCCCTCTCCTCCGCAAATGCCACATTCATCGAGGTACAAACATTCGCCGCTGTCAATGACCGCATCCACATCGAAATTGCACGCCGCAGCATCGGTGCAACCGGTTGGGCATGTCGAATCATCCCCACCACACACGCCACATGCATCAAGCACATTGCCCTCACAGTCGCACGCCTCAACCACGCCTTCGAACACAACTTCAAGGTTGTAATTGGCAAAGTCATTTCCCGTCCAAGCATTTTGGACCACCAACGTCCATTCCCCGTAGCCGTTCAAATTGTTGTCTGGCAAATTCACCGTGTATGTGTAGAATCCCGCCTGCGTGGTGCTCCAGTTCGAAGGCCAAGAATTGTTGGCCCCTGTCCCGGCATCTTCGCAATTTTCATTGGGGTCTGGATCGATGTTCCAGCCACCCCAAACCAAACAGGTGTCGTCTGGCGCATAGATGTACGCCATCAAGTCCGCAGGGTACGCGGCACCTGTACCCGAAAATTCAAGGTTGAACGTGATCGAAGTCAGGGTCTCAAGCGACGAGACGGCGCTTGCAGAGGCGGTGTCGGACGACCCAAGCGAGGTTTCAATCTCAATGTTGAACGAGCCATCCGTCAGCAGGTCTTCGCAACCGCATTCGTAGATCGCTCCTGGCCCGCCACACACGCCGCACTCGTCAATCACGGCGTCACCGCCACATTCTCCTGCACAATCCAAGGTCAGGCAAGAGCCGTCGTCGAGGGTCGCAGTTTCGTCATAGTTGCATGCCTCCACGTCGGTGCAACCCGGAAAGTATTCGCATGAACCGTCGTCGTACATCGCATCCTCATCGAAATTGAACGCCGCAGGATCGGTGCAACCGCAGGCATTGATATTGCTGCCCAATCCGAAGACCCCCTCCCCATCAAAGTCCACACTGATGCGCTCATCATTCAAGCCTTCGCCGAGTGGGAACACTTGGTAATTCACCCGACCCGAGAAATTCCCTGCGGTGGTCACTTGCATGATCAGTACTTTCATGTTTTCGTCAGGAAGCGTGTTGGTTGGCGCATCGAACGTATACCAAGACCCGCCAACGACCGACTCGAGGACGAAGCCTGTGGCGCCGTCTTGGGTCATGAAGGTTCGAATGAATTCATTCTCGTCTTCCAAAAGGCCTGGATCCATGGACCCCGCCGCCGCCATGGAGGCCGGCCCATCGAGACCAATGGTCGCGTACGAATCGTCCGCCAACTCCGGGAAATCTGAGAAGAAGAGAGGATTGACGCCTGCTGCGCTCCACCCCTCATTCAGTGCATTGTTGTAAGCGCCTTCAGGACATTCGAGTTGCATGTAGGCTTCGTTGAATCCATAAACCGCACTCAAGCGATCCGTTGGGTCTTGCATCTCCACGTACAAGCGGTAGACCATCATGCCAGGGATGACGGATTCTGTCACTTCCACATGCAAGGGGAAGGCCACGCCCAAACTGTCTTCTCCCGCACAGCTGCAGAAGTCACAAGTGCCATCGTCAAACAACGCCGTGCTGTCGTAGTTGCAGGCGCTCGGGTCCGTGCAGCCGTCACAGTCGTACTCACACGTACCGTCGTCGACCGTGGCCGTCTCGTCGTAGTTGCAAGCCTCAGCGTTAGTGCAGCCATAGCAGCTGAAGTCACAAGTGCCATCGTCGACCGTAGCCGTCTCGTCGTAGTTGCAAGCCTCAGCGTCAGTGCAGCCATAACAGCTGTAATCACACGTAACGTCGTCGACCGTGGCTGTCTCGTCGTAGTTGCACGCCTCAGCGTCAATGCAGCCATAGCAGCTGAAGTCACAAGTGCCATCGTCAACCGTGGCCGTCTCATCGTAGTTGCACGCTTCAGCGTCGGTGCAGCCATAACAGCTGTAATCACACGTACCGTCTTCGACCGTGGCCGTCTCGTCGTAGTTGCAAGCCTCAGCGTCGGTGCAACCGTAACAGCTGTAATCGCACGAATCGTCGTCGACCGTGGCCGTCTCATCGTAGTTGCACGCTTCAGCGTCGGTGCAGCCATAACAGCTGTAAGCACACGTACCGTCGTCGACCGTAGCCGTCTCGTCGTAGTTGCACGCTTCAGCGTCAGTGCAGCCATAACAGCTGTAATCACAAGTGCCATCGTCAACCGTAGCCGTCTCGTCGTAGTTGCACGCCTCAGCGTCGGTGCAGCCATAACAGTTGTAATCACACGTACCGTCGTCGACCGTAGCCGTCTCGTCGTAGTTGCACGCCTCAGCGTCGGTGCAACCGTAGCAGCTGAAGTCACAAGTGCCATCGTCGACCGTGGCCGTGCTGTCGTAGTTACACGCAGCTGGGTCGGTGCAGCCTGGTGGGCAGGTTGAACCGTCGCCACCGCAAACGCCGCACTCGTCGAGCACATTGCCTTCACAATCGCACTCACCTTCGCGGATGTCGTAGCAACCACACTCGTAAATCGCACCAGGACCGCCACAAACATCACATTCGTCGAGGACGTTGCCGTCACAGTCGCAGGCAATGGCGATGCCCTCGAACAACACATTCAATTCGTAGTTGGCCGTGCCACCTCCAGTCCAACCATTTTGGATGGTCAGGGTCCAGTCCCCAGAGCCCCCCAAATTGTTGGACATCAAGTCGAGTTCATACGTGTACTCGCCCGCAGCGGTGGTGTTCCAGTTCTGCGGCCACGCATTGCCAACCCCAGTTCCTTCGTCTTCGCAATCGCCCATCGGCATCACGTTCCACCCACCCCAAACGATGCAGTTGCCATTGGGAGCATAGATGTACACCATCATGTCGGCTGGGTACGAACCTCCCTGTCCAGAGAAATCAAGCGTAAAGGTCGCGTCCGTCAGTGTTTCAAGGCCAGAGAATGCTGTGGCTGAAGCAGTTTGAGCGGAAGTCAAAGAAGCGGAGATGTCAAGTTCGAATGCATCCTCGATCAAAAAGTCTGCACAAGACCCATCATCAATGGTGGCGTCTTCGTCATAATTGCACGCCTCAGGATCGGTGCAACCCAAACAGCTGTAATCGCAAGAATCATCGTCGATGGTCGCGTTTTCATCGTAATTGCATGCAGCCTGATCGATGCAACCCGAGCAGGACTCGTACTCGCATGAACCATCGTCGATGACCGCTGAAGGATCAAAGTTGCAGGCAGTTGCATCTGTACAGCCCTCCGCGCAAGTTGATCCATCGCCGCCACAAATGCCGCATTCGTCGGCCACGTTGCCGTCACAATCGCATGCTGGTGCAACAATCCCAGGCCCTCCACACACGCCGCACTCGTCCTCAACATTTCCATCGCAATCGCAAGCTCCTTCTGGAATGCCTGGACCACCGCAAACGCCACACTCATCCAATTCTTCGCATGAACCGTCATCGACCACTGCGGCTGGATTGAAGTTGCAGGCAGCCGGATCTGTACAACCCTCAATGCAAGTGCTGCCGTCCCCGCCGCAAATACCGCATTCGTCAGCGATGTTTCCTTCACAATCGCAAGCTCCTTCTGGAATGCCTGGACCACCGCAAACACCGCAATCGTCGATGACATCGCCATCGCAATTGCAAGCACCGGGCTCCACATCATTGCAACCGCACTCAAAAACAGCACCTGGGCCACCGCACACACCGCACTCATCCAACTCCAAGCAAGAACCGTCGTCTTCCAAAGCGTCAGGGTTGTAATTGCATGCAGCCTCGTCTGTGCACCCAGACAAGAACTCACAAGACCCATCATCGTACTCTGCAGCAGGATCAAAATTTGTCGCTGTTGGATCTGTGCAACCGCAAGCGTTGCCACCACCAGACTGACTTTCGCCAAAGATTCCAGCACCATTGAATGATGTGCTGATTCGCTGTTCTTCTGAACCATTGCCCAGTGGGAACACCTGGTAATTCAACTGACCTGAGATGCTGCCCCCAGTGGTGACCTGCATGACCAAAGCCCTTTGATCCTGGTCGCCAAGTCCATTGGTCGCAGACCCCAAGACAAACCAAGATGCACCGACAAATGAATTCACCTCAAAGCCATCTGACCCATCGGTGGTGAAATGATTGTTGATGACCGGCACATCGCCTTCAATCAAAAGAGGGTCTTCAGAACCCACAGGGCCTGCAGAGGCAGGACCGTCCAGCCCAATCGTCGCATAACTGTCGTCAATGAGTTCTGGGAAAGCGCCCGTGAAGGCAGGGTTGATCCCCGATGCATTCCAACTGGCGTTCAAC
This sequence comes from Flavobacteriales bacterium, assembly GCA_028141885.1. Next base: position 7,677 of record JAOIQU010000026.1, read on the forward strand.
GGGCTGTTGAATGTTCCCGCTGGTGTCGACAATTGCAGAGCCACCTGATCATCGCCAAAAATGGCGCTCATGCGATCCGTCTCGTTTTCCAGCTGAACATAGAATCGATACACCGTCAGCCCTGCCTGAACGGAAGGGGAAGCCTCCACGATCAAGGGATAGGCAGACTGAATGACGTCCGTCGAATCTCCTGAGCAACTGCAGAAGTCACAACTTCCATCGTCCACACCAGCTGTCGAATCAAAGTTGCACGCCGCGGGGTCGGTGCAGCCTTCCACGCAGGTGCTGCCGTCTCCGCCGCACACGCCGCATTCGTCCTCCACATTGCCGTCACAGTCGCAGAACGGATCCTCAATGCCAGGTCCACCACAAATGCCACATTCGTCTTCAACGTTGCCCTCACAATCGCAGGCCGGAGCCACGATGCCAGGACCGCCGCACTCGCCGCACTCGTCGAGTTCCTCGCACGAACCGTCGTCCACAACTGCCGCAGGATCAAAGTTGCACGCCGCGGGGTCGGTGCAGCCTTCCACGCAGGTGCTGCCATCTCCGCCGCACACGCCGCATTCGTCCTCCACATTGCCGTCACAGTCGCAGAACGGATCCTCAATGCCAGGTCCACCACAAATGCCACATTCGTCTACAACGTTGCCCTCGCAATCGCAGGCCGGAGCCACGATACCAGGACCGCCACACACGCCGCACTCGTCGAGCTCCTCGCATGAACCGTCGTCCTCAACCGCATCCGGGTTGTAGTTGCACGCCTCGGGATCGGTGCAACCCTCGAGGTATTCACATGAACCGTCGTCGTATTCTGCCGCTGGATCAAAATTCGTGGCCGTCGGATCCGTGCACCCGCAAGCATTGTTGGTGCCATTGCCACCAGACCCACCTCCAAACGTGCCTGTGCCATCAAATTCCACACTGACGCGCTCATCGCTTGAATTGTCACCGAGCGGGAAGACCTGGTAATTCAATTGTCCAGAAATTGAGCCGCTTGTCGTCACCTGCATGATCAAGACCCGGAGGTCAGCGTCTGGCAAACCATTCGTCGAAGTTGGCAGGACAAACCAAGAAGCCCCAACAACCGTGCTTACCGTGAATCCAGTTGCATTGTCCGTCAAAAAGAAATTCGCAATGACTGGAGGCGTGTCTTCGATGATCAGAGGGTCATCCGTCCCTCCACCTGCCACAGAGGCGGGAACATCAATGCCGATCGTGGCAAAACTGTCGTCCGCGAGCTCGGGGAAAGTGCCAATGAACGCCGGGTTCAACCCTGACGCGTTCCAGCTGCCGTTGAACGCACTGTTGAATGCACCACCTGGAGTCTGCACTGAAAGTGCCGCTTCACCGTCTCCATACACGGCGCTCAATTTGTCCGTTGGCGATTGCATTTGAACGTAGAATCGGTACACCGTCGCGCCAGGCACCACGGAAGGTGAAGAGGTCACCACCAACGGGAAGTTCACGCCTCCAGAATCGGTCGTGTCGCTTGAGCAACTGCAGAAGTCACAACTGCCGTCATCCACGCCTGCTGTGGGGTCGTAATTGCATGCAGCCGGATCGATGCAACCAGGGCAAGTGGTTCCGTCGCCTCCACAAATCCCGCACACATCCAACTCGTTGCCTTCACAATCGCAGAACGGATCTTCGATGCCAGGCCCGCCACAGACGCCACACTCGTCCTCCACTTTGCCTTCGCAATCACAGAAAGGGGCCTCAATGCCCGGACCTCCGCAAACCCCACATTCATCTAGCTCTTCGCAACTACCGTCGTCGACCGTCGCATTGGGATCGAAGTTGCAAGCCTCTGGGTCCGTGCAACCAAGGCAGGTCGTTCCATCGCCCCCGCACACACCGCACTCATCTTCCACGTTGCCCTCGCAATCGCAAAACGGGTCTTCGATCCCCGGCCCGCCACAAACACCGCATTCGTCGATCAGCGTGCCTTCGCAATCGCATGCTGGATCAACAATGCCCGGTCCTCCGCAAACGCCGCACTCATCGAGTTCCTGGCAAGACCCATCGTCTACCACGGCCTCTGGGTCAAAATTGCACGCGGCAGGGTCAGTACAACCCTCCAGGCAAGTCGAACCGTCGCCGCCGCAAACTCCACATTCGTCTTCAACGTTGCCTTCGCAATCGCATGCTCCCTCCGGAATGCCAGGGCCATCGCACACACCGCACTCGTCTTCGACGTTGCCCTCACAATCGCACGTGCCGGGCAACGGGTCGTTGCAACCGCACTCCAAGACAGCACCGGGACCACCGCACACCCCGCATTCGTCCAATTCCTGGCACGAGCCATCGTCGAACAACGCGTTTGGATTGAAGTTGCACGCAGCTGGGTCGGTGCATCCGCCCTCACAGTCGTTGTTGCCGCCGCACACACCACAATCGTCTTCCACATTGCCTTCGCAGTCGCACTCGCCTTCCGGAATGCCGGGACCAGCACACACGCCACATTCGTCTTTCACGTTCCCCTCGCAATCGCACGTTCCAGGCAAAATGTCGAAACAGCCACACTCAAAAATGGCACCAGGACCTCCGCAAACTCCACATTCATCCTCTTCCTCGCACGAGCCATCATCCGTCAAAGCTGAGGGGTCAAAATTGCAAGCCGACGGATCGGTGCATCCTTCACAACCTGAACCGTCACCTCCACACTCGCCACAAGCGTCCTCCACATTGCCCTCACAATCGCATTCCCCTTCAGGGATCGGCGTGCCCTCGCAGTCGCACGTTCCCTCGGGGATGGTGCTGCCATCGCAGTCACACCAACCTTGGTCTTCAGCGAACAGACAAGTGCCGTCGTCAGTTTGGGCTGTTGGCGAAAAATTGCACGCGCCAGGGTCTGTGCAGCCGAAGGAATTGTTCTTGAGACAACGCACGAAGCCACCAAACGCAGAAGATGCTCCCAAAGGAGAAAAGGGTGCCAAATCGTTGTAGCCCAGCACCCAGCGAATGGGCTGGTTGTTGTTGGAGTTCGTGGAAGAAGTCCAAAATGACGTGGCCGTGTAGAGCGCGTCGTCGTTCCCACTGTTGGAACGCCAGCCCCAAGGCTGTCCGGTAAAACCACTCAAGTTGCTGCCGGAAACAAAGGCATCGCCGTTCCAAAACCCACCATTCCCGAGGGTGCCAGGCGCGCGAAACAAAGCATTGTCATTGCTCCCGTAGAGCTGGATGACTTGGGCCACCATGTTGTTGAAGTCTGTGGTGGTCGGAACGCGATACTGAGCTGGACAGAGTCCACGAGCATCCGTGATTGCTGGGAAGTTGTAGAAGTAGCCTTGTTGGGCGGCCAACGCGTCGTTGTTGTCCCGCACCCCTCGGCGTGGAGAACCAAACGACGTCCAAGCACCGCCGTTGTTGGCGTAGGTGATGGGGTCGCCATTTTGGAAGGACGCGCTTCTCAGGTTGTCGGCAAACCAACACTGGTCGCCGATTTCGGCAAGGCGATATACTGCCCCGTTGTAGTTGTATGTCGATTGACCTCCACAGGGTCCTGCACCAGACGGATCCACCGTTTGGGCAAGGGCAGTCCCCCCTCCAACGAGGAGACTCGCAAAGACAGCAAGGAATTGACGCATGGCGATTTTGGGTGATTCAAAAATACACCACAAAACCCCGATAAACAACAACATAATGTCGACGAATGCGAGTTACATAACAACCACAGGCAAAGGCCTCACATCGAGGGCGGTAACTCAAACCACGACTGACCTTGTCGATGTTTTGGACAATCTTGTGGATAATCCCCTTGATTTCTTGGAGCATCGCCATGAAAAACAGTGCGAAATGCAGGAAAAGTCACCGCATCTTTGGTGCGATGAATTACCTCGATTTCGAAGAGCCCATCAAGACCCTGCGAGAGCAGCTTGAGCAAGCCAGGGACATTCAAGACAAGAATGACCTCGACATGACCACCACGATTGAGGAGTTGGAGGTCAAAATTGCCGAAGTCACCAAGGAGATTTACAGCAAATTGACCGCTTGGCAGCGCGTGCAAGTCAGTCGTCACCCCGATCGGCCCTACACCCTCGATTACATTGAAGCTCTGACAGACGGAAATTTCATGGAGCTTCATGGTGACCGCACTGTCAAGGACGACAAAGCGATGGTCGGTGGTCTCGGCGAATTGGATGGACGTCCGGTGATGTTCATCGGACAACAGAAGGGTGTCAACACCAAAATGCGTCAGTACAGGAACTTTGGGATGGCCAACCCAGAAGGCTACAGAAAAGCCCTGCGGTTGATGCGTCTTGCAGAAAAGTTCAACCGGCCGGTTGTGACGCTCATCGACACGCCGGGTGCGTATCCAGGACTGGAAGCAGAGGAACGTGGACAGGGGGAGGCGATTGCGCGCAACCTGTTGGAGATGTGCCAATTGCGCGTACCCATCATCTGCATCGTGATTGGTGAAGGTGCTTCGGGCGGGGCGCTCGGCATTGGCATTGGCGACAAGGTGTTCATGATGGAAAACACGTGGTACAGCGTCATCAGCCCGGAATCATGCTCCAGCATTTTGTGGCGGTCTTGGGACTACAAGATGCAAGCCGCTGAGGCTTTGAAATTAACTGGCGAAGACATGAAAGGATTGGGCCTTGTGGACGACATCGTGCCAGAGCCGCTCGGTGGAGCACATGCGGACCGCGAGTCCACTTTTGCCACGGTCAAATCCCTCCTGACGAAAGAACTGGATAAACTTCAAAAACAAGACGCCGACAAACGGATCAACACACGCCTGCGCAAGTTCTCCAACATGGGAGTCGTAGGAAGCTGATTGCTGTCCATGAGTTAGTTACTTTTGCCCTGAATTCACAACACACAATGCGTTTATTTACCACCCTGCTTGCCGCCGCCCTTCTTGCGGGCTGCAGCTTGCCCAAAATGATCAAGACGGTTGAGGACATCAACCTCGAAGTCAACCCCTCCCCTGTTGTCCTCCAAGGTGACGAGGTCACCATCGACATCACAGGAACGTTCCCCCCTAAGTATTTTGCCAAGAAGGTGACGGTTGCGGTCACTCCGGTTTTGGTTTGGGAAGGAGGTGAAGCTGCCTTCGAAACGGCGAACTACCTAGGCGAAGATGCTGCAGGCAACGGCACGGTGGTCAGCTGGGAAAATGGCAAGTCGTTCTCCTACTCGGCTAAAGTCCCTTACGAAGCTGCCATGAAAGACAATGCCAAGCTTGAGCTTCGCATGTCAGGCGCCCAAGGAGACAAGACAGGTGAATTCCCCGCCATCGAGCTGGCGCTTGGTGTCATGGCCACCCAAGACATGGTTCAACCCGATGAAAAGTTCGTCATCGCCTCGGACAACTTCCAGCGTGTGATGACCTACGTCCAAGACGTGACCGTCAACTTCGGATACCAAAGCAGCTACGTCAACGGTCCTGAGTACCGCGACGAGGATTGGAAGGCATTGAAGGACCTCATTGCACTCGCCGGCTCAGCCGACAGCGTGAGCATTGTGGGCGTGGCCACTGAATCGTACGCTTCACCTGAAGGGGAGATCACATTGAACGAAGACTTGGCCATGGATCGTGCAAAGAGTGCGAACAAGGCCGTCGCCAAAGCGTTGGGTCGGAAAGGCATCGAGCTTGAAGAATCCGCAGTTCGCGCCATGCCCAAAGGTGAAGACTGGGATGGCTTCAAGAAAGCCATGCGTGCCTCAAGCATTGCGGACAAAGACTTGATTTTGCGTGTGCTCGAGATGTACAGCGACAAGAACAAGCGCGAAGAAGAAATCAAGAACATCGCCAAGACATACAAGGAAATCGAAGAAGGCATCCTTCCCGATTTGCGTCGCTCTCAAGTCGCCGTGACGTACACCGTTGAAGGCTACACCGACGAAGAGTTGATGGATTTGTGCAAGACCAATCCTGAGGCATTGACTGTGGAAGAATTGTTGTTCAGCGCCACGCTCTTTGAGGACGCCAACGATCAATTGGAAGTGTACCAAAACACCGCTCGCGTCCACGCAGATGACTTCCGTGGCCACAACAACGTTGGGGTCACCTTGATGGCATTGGGCCGCATGAAGCAAGCGGAAGAAGCTTTCAACGCTGCGAAGTCTTTGGCTGCGAACAACGGCGTGGTGAACACCAACCTCGGTGCCATTGCAAGACAAAACGGCGACACCGACGGAGCTGACAACTACTACGGCAAGGCCAGCGGAGGCTCTGAGCTCAGCTACAATAAGGGCGTGTTGGCCATCACCCAAGGTGAATATGGCCGTGCCATTTCCAGCATGGGGAACAACAGCACAGCCAACCTTGCGCTGGCAAAAATCCTCAACGGCGACGCCAACGGTGCCCGCACCACCCTCGAAAATTCAGGCGACGACAGCGCTGTGACCAGCTACCTCCTCGCCATCTGCGCTGCACGATTGCAGGACGCAGCAGGTGTCAAAAAGCACGTGACCGATGCACTTGCGAAAGACCCAACGATGCGCGACCGTGCACAGAACGACCTCGAGTTCCGCGATTACAGAAGTGCCTTGGGCATGTGATTTCGGATTCCAGCAATGCAAAAAGCCCCGCCAAAATGGCGGGGCTTTTTCTTTCTGTAGCTATTCAGTCACTTCCGACAATCCTTGGCCCGCGCACCTCAAGTATGACGCAAATGGAGCGCCGCCTGCCAAAGCGCCACTCCCGCACAGACGCTTACATTGATGCTTTGCTTGACACCGTACTGCGGCATCTCGATGACTTCATCGCATGCGGCAAGGACCTCATCCGAAACCCCTCTGACCTCGTTGCCGACCACAACGGCCCAACGTTGGGAGGCTGAAGGCCTCCACTGTTGCAAAGGCAGGCTTTCGGGCGCTTGCTCAAGGGCAGCCACTTTCCACCCCTCTTTCTTGAGCGCCAAAACCGCAGCCAACGTGTTTTCGTGAGCCGCCCAAGGCACGTGATCGCTCGCACCAAGGGCACTTTTCAAGATGTCGCGATGTGGTGGATTGCAAGTGATGCCGCAAAGGTCCAAACCGTGGATTCGGAATGCGTCCCCGGAGCGGAAACATGCTCCCACGTTTTGGCCACTCCGAATGTTGTCCAGAACAAGGCGAACGGGCAACCGTTCAGAAGTGGCAAATGCGTCGGCAGAAATGCGCTCGCCCAGACCTTGAGAAGGCCTCACTGGATGCGAAGGCTGAACGGCAAGCGTGCTTGAATGGGATCACCTGTCTCCACCATGCGGCGAACTTGCCACAACTCGCGAAGTACGTCCTCCTCGACACCCGTGAATCCAAGTGCTTGAAGGCCTGACTCGACGCCAGCCAAATCCTCCACAAAGGCTTCGAACGCATCGCGAGCCTCGGGCAAAGCGACCCGCTTCACCTCGTCCATTTCAATGCCGGCCAACTGGGCAGCATGCGCCACTGCGTACTCGAGGTCGCCGATTTCATCGACCAATCCGTTGTCCAAAGCGTCTTTTCCTGTCCAAACGCGACCGCGTGCCAGTTCTTCGACGCGCTCTCGGGTCATGTTTCGTCCTTCGGCGACCCGCTGCGTGAAGGCATCATAGATGTCCGAAACGCTTTCATTGATGGCTTCGAGCGCGACCGCGTCAGGGGCAAACATACCATCCGGCTGACCCGCATGGTCGTGCAACGCCACCTCGTCAAACGTGATGCCCATGTGCTTTTCGAGCATGCCTCCCAGGTTGGGAATCATGCCAAACACCCCAATGGACCCCGTGATTGTGGTCTCGTTGGCGAAAATTCGGTCGGCCGCGCAACTGATGTAGTAACCGCCCGATGCTGCGAGGTCACTCATGCTGACGACGAACGGCTTGCCCGCTTCTTTGAGCAACATGGTTTCACGCCAAATCACATCGCTGGCGAGTGCGCTCCCTCCAGGTGAGTTGACGCGAAGCACCACAGCTTCAATGTCGTCGGCCTCCCTGGCCTCACGCAAAGCCTCAGCAATGGTCTCTGAGCCAATGGTCTCAGCGTCTCCTTTGCCACTTTCGATGCCCCCGACCGCATAGATGACGGCCACGTTGCCACCCAGCTTTTCCACGTCTTCCTCTTCTTCTTGAGAGGCTTCCTCAAGGGCCGCGGTCAAAACGTCCATGCCGCCGAGGAAACGCTCCTCAAGGGTGTATTCTCCAAGAGAAATCAACGACGGCTCTTCGCCGTCGAGTTTGTCTTCAAGCAAGGCCATCAATTCATCCTCATAGAGCAAGCCATCGATCAGCCCGGCATCCACTGCGTCTTGCGGGCTGCGGATGGCCAATTCGTTGGCGAGTTTGTCCAAGGTTCCTTCCTCGAGGTTGCGGGCCGTTTCCACATCCACACTCATGTCCCACCAAAACCCTTCGAGCAGGGCTGTCAGCTGCTCGCGATTCGCGTCGCTGAAGTCCTTGCGAAGGAATGGCTCGACTGCGCTCTTGTATTTGTTGTTAGGACCGCGCACCACCGTCACATCGATGCCGAGCTTTTCGAACATTCCGGGGTAGAACATGCTTTGGCTTCGAAGACCACTCAGACCCAACCCTCCTTGAGGATGAAGGTAGATCTCATCCGCTGCCGAGTTGAAATGCAGAGCTCGCTGACTCATGATCTCAGACCACGCGACAATGAACTTGTTGCTGTCGCGAAGGATTTCGAGGCCGGCACGCAAGTCCTCCATCATGGCTGGCATGGCAGAGACGTTGCCGACATTGAGCAACACCCCTTCGATTTGGTCATCCTCAGCCGCGCGCTCAAACGCATCCAAAATTTGGTTGAGACCCATTTTCATGTCGGGTTCCAAGCCGCCGGCCAAGCTGAATGAAAATGGAGAGTCATTGCCCCCTCTCTCGACAATGGGTGCGTTCAACGTCACTTTCAAAATGTTGGCATCGTCGAGGTCCAGGTCTGGGCCTGCGGACGCTTCGACATCGGCAAAAGCCCCAACGAGGCCACCGACCAACACGCCAACGAAGATGAAAATGAGAACTGTGCCTGCGACGAGCAAGCCGAGGGTCGACCCAATGGCCGAACTCAAGATGTTTTTTCCAAATGAAGACATGGCGCCAAAAGTAGGACAAGCGCTGCGATTGGACCTACCTTCGAACCCAACGAATGCGAATCGGATGAGAACGGTGTATTTGGGCTTGGGAACCAACTTGGACGACCGCAACAAATGGTTGGATCAGGGCTTGCGCATGCTCGAGGAAGCACTGGTCGAACACCGCGCCGTGGAATCCATGACGTTGTCGCCCAGATACGAAACCGAAGCCTGGGGCATGGCGCCTGAAACGCCTTCGTTTTTGAACATGGTTGTGGCGTGCGAAACGGACATGCCTTTGCCTGAGCTGTTGCGTTTGGGATTGGAGATTGAGCGTGATTGCGGTCGGGTCCGCGACCAACACGCAACCGGGTATGTCAACCGCACGCTCGACATTGACGTCTTGTGCACGTCCAATGCCGAGACGTGGACGCCCGCGGAAGGCCTCGACCTGCACGTGCCTCACCCGCGCATGATGTCCCGTCGCTTCGTCCTGAAGCCACTTGTCGACGTGGCGCCGGACCTCGCAGTCGGAGACAAGCGCGTGCAGGATGCCTTGGCCGAATGCCCTGCTGAACCCACAGTGGTCCTGCATCAAACCGAAACCTCCGAACCTCTCTGAGCGATGTATGCGAGCTTGGCGATTGAAGGTGGAATTGGTGCGGGCAAAACCACATTTGCCACATGGCTGTCCAAGGACTTGGGTGCAGAACTCATGCTCGAACGCTTCGAAGAGAATCCGTTTCTCGAAAAATTCTATGAGAATCCAGAGGCGCACGCGTTCAGCGTGGAGCTGTCATTTTTGGCCGACCGCTACAAGCAGATGCAAGGCGCCCTCAAAAGCCGCAACCTGTTCAAGCAGCGGCTGGTGGCGGATTACAGCTTTGCCAAGAGTTTGATTTTTGCCAAGGTCAATTTGCCCAAAGACGAATTCAAGCTGTTCAATACGATGTTCCAAATGATGGCGGCGCAACTTCCGCAGCCTGAGGTCATCGCGATTTTGGATCCAGGTCGCACTCGGCAAGAAGCCCAAATCGTCCAACGCGGGCGTGACTACGAGCAAAACCTCCCCGACGGTTATTTGGACCGCGTGGCCAAGGGATACGCGGCACACTACAAACATCACCGGGGGTCACGGGTGCTGTGCGTGGACACGTCGGCGCTGGATTTTGTGGCACGACCCGAGGAATTGACTGTGCTGCGCGACGCGATTTTGACGCCTCGCAAACCCGGGATTCACCGCCTCACGGTCCGTCCCTAACTTCACCTCATGTCATCCTTGAGCAACGACCCCATTGACCTGGCTTCCTGGCCTGAGCTGGACGAAGTGGACGTGGTGGCCGTGCTCCCCTCCTACGCCAAGGCTCGGGCCCTGGTTTGGGGAACCGTCACGCTCGGCATCGGACTTGCCTTTGCTGGACCGCTTGTGGCGATTTCCGTTTGGGGAGACAAAACCCCTTCAGTGTGGCTCTGGGTGATTTTTGGCGGGCTGTGGGTCACATCCATGGGCCTGTGGGGGCTTGAAGAATGGAAGGGCTGGCCTTTGCGTGGCTATTTGGTGCGGGAGCGGGACGTTGTGTACCGCAGCGGTTGGTGGTCACGAACGGTGACGGCCGTGCCGTTCAGCCGCATCCAGCACAGCGAAATCCAGCAAGGACCTCTCGGCCGCTGGCTCGGGCATTGCACCCTCAAACTTTACACAGCTGGTGCATCGGGCGCCAATTTGGAGATTCCTGGACTGAGCATGGCCACGGCGCGCAACATCCGTCGCATGCTCGAAAGCCACAAGGATGCCTGAATTGGAGTTCTCCGTGCCGAGACGTCAGCACATCGTGGGCCTGCTGGTGCTTGTGGGTTGGCAATCTCGCATGATGCTGCGTGCAGCGTGGCCAATTTTGATCGCAGCTTACGTCCAACAAGACAGCGACGCGAAGTATTTCGTTTGGGCGATTGTGGCTGGAGCGGTGCTGACACTTCTGGGTGCGGTGCTTCATTTTTGGCGCTTCACCTTCAACGTGGACCACGGCGCCTTTCACGTGCACAAGGGCGTCTTCGTTCGTGAGAAAATCAACATCCCCCTCGAGCGCGTTCAAGCCGTGCACGTGGAACAAAATGTGGTGCAGCGGGTCTTTGGGGTGAGCGGCCTTCGTGTCGACACCGCCGGCACCTCGGGGTCTGAACTTCGAATCCACGCCTTGAAATGGGACGAAGCACAAGCGTTGCGGACGATGTTGACGCAAAAGGAAACGACGGGTGCATCGGCCGCTTCGGAGGTATCACATTCCGCTGAGGAAACTGCGGTCCCTGCGGACATCGCCACTCCTGCTCCGCGCATTCTGCATCTCGACTTCAAGGCCCTTTTGAAAGTGGGGCTGAGCCAAAACCACTTGTCCAAGGTGGCCTTTGCCATCGGTGGTTTGGTCACGTTTCAAGGCCTGGCTTGGGAGGTGGTTGAAACGCTGTGGCTTCGGGTGCCCGGCATGTGGCGGACGGTGTTGGTCATCCTGTCTCCTCTGCTCCTCGTGGTTTCTCCGGTGGTCATCGCCTTGGCGTCGGTGCTCATCTCGGTCATCACCACAGTGCTTCGCCATTGGCAACTTCAGGTTTGGGTGGAAGGCTCCCCCAAGGCCAGAACGGCCGCATTGCACCTTTCGCAAGGGCTGCTCAACCGTCAATCCATGCAAATTCCCTTGCACAAAGTCCAATCTGTGACGTGGGAAAGCACGTGGATCCGTCGACTGTTCTCGATGGACACAGCACACATTCGACAAGCGGCCGCGGGCGGTGCTGTGGGTGGCAGCGACAACGGTGCGGCCGGCGAACTCGGGGGCAGCGCCATGCGCATGGGCATTCCAGCCATGAACTCAGCCCGAACGCGTGCCCTCGAATCCCTCCTCTTTCCCTCCTGGCCCGAGCGCCGGCTTCACACACTGAGGCCCAAGATGTACGCGTTTTGGATTCGCTGGGGCAAGCGAGGACTGGCTTGGATCCCCTTCGCCATCGGCATGGGTTGGTGGCTCGGCACGGGATGGGGCGCAGTTTCCATCCTGGCCCTGATGGGATGGAGTGGATGGCTCTCACGCAAGGTGTACCGCGGCGAGTGGGCCACCACGGACGGGCGGCATCTCAGTGCACATCGCGGGTGGTGGTTCCGAAAACGCGTGATGATCGATTTCCACAAACTGCAGGCCGTCGAGTTCATCCAAAACCGCAT
>JAOIQU010000027.1 GCA_028141885.1 Flavobacteriales bacterium
AATGCAGATCAGGGTGTACTTCGCTTCGATGTCATAGAGGCTTCGAAATTCTTGTTGATCGAGGTCGGGAAGGGTGATGTTGGGAGGGCGGTTTCCGCACAACGTGAATTTCAAATCGTCAGCTCGTTCCAGGATCTTGTTCAGTTTTTCATCGTCAAGCCAATCGACCATCCCCGTGCGGTAATAGGCATTGACCAAGTCGACAAACACCTTGTCCATGCACATGATTTTCGACGATTCGCTCGCGTAGGTCATGTGATGAAGCATGTATTTGAACATGTCCTTGTTGTCGTTGTCCAGGGCCCGTTTCAGCAAGCCATGTGCTTCCGTGAGCATGGTGTCAGGAATCTGGGGCAGGACTTTCGCCCAATACCTCGAAATCAACTGGTCGAATCCGCCATCTCGCACGAGTCGTGGGTCAGAAAAGTCAACCCTGTCCCAATAGTGAGCTCTGTACCACAAGTATTTCCACAACGCCGCATCTTCTGCCGATTCTGGTGCGTCAGGGACTTCAGGCTCGTTCATCATGCTGAGGTACTTGCCAAACAAGAAATCACGTGGATCGTTGGTCAGGTAGTATTGGTACTCGGTGACTTCATCGGTCAGCTTCTGAAGACCCGCCCGGGCTGCCGCAACTTCATCTTTGGTGGCCGCGCTGTCTCGCAGGACCAAGTCGAAGGGTTCACGCTCCTTGCGCTTCTTTTTCAGAAAGCTGAGGTAACCATAGAAGACGTCATTCTCTTTGCTTTGAATGACCTCCAGGTCACCCGCAGGGTCTGTGGACGTGGTCTTGAACTCCATAGGTTCATTGACCATGAGGAACTCAAAGAATTTGGGCCCCGGCAGCACCACGGCATATTTGCCGCCCTCTGCGAAAGGCTTTCCATCAAAGGTCACCGTGCCCTTGGCATCGGTCACAGCTGTGTCGTTGTAGAACAGTTTTGCCCCATAGTAATTGGCGAGGTAAATGGTGTCGTTGGACAACCCATCGATGTGAACCACGAGGTTGTTGGGCAACGTCGCTCCTGCATTCGGGCTTTGGGAGGAAATTTGAGAAGAGAACGCGGCGAAGGCGACCAAAAACATCGCGCGGAAAGGTGAACGGATCAAGGGTGGCAGAGGTTGAATGTTCATCGAATCAAGAATAGACGCCCAAATGTACTGCGGGCATAAACGGCTGTTGCAATCTTTGTGCCAACGCGTCTTAAGAATTCACGTGTGAAAGACAAACACAAAACCAAGGTTGCCGTCGTCGGTGCTGGCGGCGTCGGAGCATGGGTCGCCAAATTCCTCGTCGACCGAGGCTGTGAGGTCGTGGCGTCGACGCGTTCGTCGAGCACGACGCGAGCCCTGACTTTGCTTGGTGTCCGCGTCTTGGACTGGCATTGGACGCCAGATGCGTCCTGGGAACCATGGTTGCTCGCAAAGGCAGACGTATGGTGTGTCACTGTGCCTCCAAGGATGGGAGTGGAGGGCGCATTGGCCTTTCACGAATCACTCAAGTCTGCTGCCAAAGTTGCTCAGGTGAAGCGACTGATTTGGACGTCATCAACAGCGCTTTACGACCCAAAGGTCGAGGGTGTCTTGGTGGAGGACGACGCTATTCACATTGCTTCTCGTCACACAGGCGTGGACATGCTCGCGCTTGAGGAGATGCATCGTCAAGGTGATGTGCCATTCGTGGCCTTGCGGTTTGGAGGCCTCTTTGGGCCGTCGCGACACCCCGTGTCGGCATTGCTCAAGCGCGACCCTGTCGTGGATGGCGATGGCACGGTCCAATGGGTCCATGAGGAGGATGCGGCAGCGGCATGTGTGCATGTGGCACTTCAGCAAGGCCCTTTGCCCGACGCGCTCAATGTCGTGGCCCCTATTGTTGCCTCGCGCAAAGCGCTTTTGTTCGCGGGTCTCTCAGAAAAAGAACGCCCCGTGACTCAAGCTGGCGGCGTGAAGCGTTTTGTGTCGTCTCAGCGTCTTTTGGACCTGGGATTCACCTTCCAAACACCAGACCCAGAAGCGTGGGTCCTTTGTCAAGCAGGTGTCAATGTTCATGGAAGGTGGCAGGGGCCTCATGGTTTGCTCCATTGGACCCAACACCGTCCCAAATCGGGTCGCTTGAAGGGAAAAGCGCTGATGGTGCACGGGTACAAAGGCTTCCGCGAATGGGGCAATTGGAAAGGTGTGGCAGAACGCTGGGCCAAAGAAGGGTGGGAGGTCACGCGGATGGACTTCTCACACAACGGCCACGTGCCCCCGTTCTTGGAGGCTTGCCTCGACGAGGAGGCATGGAGTGACAACCGTTATCACATCGAGTGCGACGAAGTGGCCCATGCCTTGGCCCAAATCGACAAGGGTGATTTGCCTATTGTCGTGATGGGGCACAGTCGCGGTGGGGCAATGGCCATGTTGGGTGCAGAACAACATGTTCTTCAAGGAGGCCGATTGGACGGGGTCGCGCTTTGGGCCCCAGTTTCGGATGTGGCATCGAGATTGCCGCAAGGTGCCGCGCTTGAAGCGTGGAAATCCACCAATCGATTGGAAGTGCTGAACGGCCGGACAGGTCAAACGCTTGTCCATCCTTTTGCGTTCTATGCGGAAACCTTGCGTCGCGCTGAGGAACTCAGCGTCGAGCGTGCGACCAAGGCAACGTCTTGTCCAGTTTTGGTTGTTCACGGAACGTTGGATCCTGCGGTGCACTCTTCAGAGGGGAAGCGCATTTGCGAATGGGCGAGACGTGGTTCATTCGAGCCGATAGCCCATGCAGACCATGTTTTTGGCATGCGCCACCCATGGCCCGACGCAGGAGAGTGGCCAGGGCATCTCGAAGAAGCTTGGCGACGACAGCGCGCTTGGTTGCAATCTTGCCTTTGACCGGCAGGTTCACAAACCATCGTGAATGAAAAAAGCCGACCCCATGGAGTCGGCTTTTTCAACGTATGGAGTGCACTCACTTTTGAACGACCAAGCGCTGGGTAGAGCGCTCTGGGCCGTGGCTCACCTCAAGGAGATAAATGCCATTGTCGAGATTCAAATCGATTTGGGTTCCACCGCGCAAGTCGGAACGAACTTCTTCGAACACCACTTGACCATTCAATGCCAAGATGCGGACCATGGCCTGCTCAAAGTTCGCCTGAATGCGAAGGTTGTCTTTTGCAGGGTTGGGGCCAAACACCATTTCCATGTGCATTTCTGCCACGGCGTCGGTTCCACATGACGGAAGGGTTTCCAAGGTGGTCACTGAAATGTCGTCGACGTAGTACAACGGCAAAGTCATCCCGTCTCCAGCGGCATAGAAGTTCACTCCTCCGATTTGCTCGCCGTCGTAGGGGAGTTCGCCGACGCATTCTCCATCGATCAAGATGTTCATCAAATCGGCATCGGTGTCGATTTCATGTTTGATTTCAACCCAAGCACCGTTGTTGTAGGTGGTTGTGAATTCAGGTCCACCGGCTCCAGCATCCACAGCGTACCGAATGGTGCCATCTGACCCCAAGTAGCACTCAAATGCCCACTCCACACCAGCGATGATGTTTTCTTGGACGTTGTAGTAACCCGAAGAGCCAGGTGGCACGAGCAAATTGAAGGTCACATCTTGAATGCCTTCAAGACCAGCCGTGAGCACGATATCCATTGGGCCGCCGGTCAGTTGACCTTCAATTTTCAAGGAGTTGGTTCCCGAAAGTTGGGCTTCGTTGGTGACGTATGCGTCAGTCGCACCTGCCGCCGGCCACAAGTCAAACGCTTGAGAGACCTCAGTGATGGCATCTCCACTCGCGAAGCCGTCAAAATTTTCCGAGTACAACGGATTCTGAGCAAATGTCAAATTGAAGGTTGCACAGGCCAGACCAGAGAGTAGAATGTGTTTCATTGAAAGGGGTTCTTCTTTACAAGATAGCAATTGTGCGGAAAATGTACGGCGCTTGAGTGAGGAAACCCGAACATTGCGCCATGATTTGGGAAGGAAATTTGCGCAAAATGAGGTCGTCGGTCATGCCCGATGGACAGGTTAAGTATGCATTGAGCGGCGCTGATGTGACCGAGCCTCTGCCTGAAACGGCCATCAACGGGTGGATTGGGAAGCGGTTTCACATCCATTTCGAGGGTCTCATTCATTGCGTTGTTTCAGGCAAGCGCATCAAGAAAACCTACGGTGAAGGCATGTCCTATGACGCCTTTCTCAAATCTCCACTCGCGTGTCCCAGCATCATTCGGCCCGAATTGAGCAGGATCCACGAAGGCATTGCCTTGCGCGACGAGGCGTGGGAACGTGCCAACCACTTGCAGCCTCATGTGGTGTACATCAGTCAGACTTCGCACCTCAAAGTCGGAGTGACTCGCGCCACCAACGTGCCGTCTCGTTGGGTGGACCAAGGCGCATGCGGCGCCATCCTCGTGGCCAACGCCCCCTACAGACAATTGGCAGGGGAGATGGAGGTGGCGCTCAAAGATTCTTTCTCTGACCGCACCCATTGGCGGAACATGTTGGCCTCGGCAACCTTGGATGAGGAGGCACTGGTCGAAGCCAAAGAAGAAGCCCTCGATGCCTTGGGAATCCCCTACGAAGCCTTCTTTGAAGACTCAGATACCGTGACGCGCTTGCACTACCCGGTGCATGCGTATCCTTCGAAAGTGACGAGTGTCAGACTAGACAAGCACCCTGACGTTGAGGGCACGCTTGTGGGCATCAAAGGACAGTATTGGATGTTCGAGGATGGCCGTGTTTGGAATGTTCGTTCACACACGGGTTATCGGATCACCGTGGCAGTCAATTGAGCGACGGATCATTGGGCGCATTGGCGATGTGCGTGAATCCGTCTCCCATGTCAGAGATCAAACGTTTCCAGAACTCCTCGTTTTCTTCGTCGGTTCTCATGATGTCCGTTTTTGAGGCATCGGCAACGAACCAAGATCGGCTGCGAATCTCTTCCTGAAGCTGCGCTGGGGACCACCCGCTGTATCCGATGAAAAACCGTATTTCATGGGATTTGAGGCCGCCTTCTTTGAGCATGCTTTGGATTTGTTCAAAGTCGCCGCCCATGTGCACGCCATCGATCACCGGGATGCTGTCGGCAATGTCTTGTCGAGTGTGCAAATAGTACAGATTTCCATTTTTGACAGGACCTCCGACGCTGATGCGGGTGTTGAGTTTGGGCAATTCGTCCATCACCTCGTCCACATCGATGTCCACGAAATTGTTCAACACAAAGCCAAAGCTGCCTTCGTCGTTGTGTTCGCACAGCAACACGACTTTTCGTCCGAAATAAGGGTCGTCAAGGAAGGGCTCGCTGAGCAAAATGTCTCCCGCTTTGGGCAGGGCTTGATTGCTGGGTGTGAATCGAATCATGGACAACACGAAGTTCGTTCTGTTCTTGGAAAATCCGACGCGTGTCAACAAAGTTCCGTCATTTGCATCCATGAAAGACCTGAACACTTCTTGGATGGCCATCTTTGCGATGGCTTGCATTGGTTGTGGATCAAACGCGTCACTTGAGCAAAGGGCGACGGAAGAACTTGAGTGGTCTGCAGACAGCTTGCTGAAAAGCAACCACACCCCAACTTGGGAAGATGCAGTGGCGATGGCAGAGGCACTGGCCTTGAGCGATGAGCGGGCTCACGCGCTTCAGGTCGGATGGAGTGACATTGGCCGACCGATTCACGCCCTTGTACTCACAGAGTCTGGACACGCCGCCCTCGAATCAGGCGCAATCGCGGAAAATGGCATCGAGGCACTTCATGCTTGGTCCGAAGGTCTTGCCGAGGAGCACGCTGTGGTCATGGTGAACAACGCCATTCATCCAGGAGAACCCTGCGGGGTGAATGCTTCGTTTGCCCTTGCTGCCCAATGGCTGAAAACGCCCACCGCCGCCAATCACCCACTTTCAAAGAGCTCCTGGGTGTTCGTTCCTCAGTACAACGTGGGTGGGGCATCTCGGCGAAACTGTTGCACAAGGGCGAATCAAGACGGCCCAGCATCTTATGGCTTCAGGGGGAATGCAGCCAACCTGGATTTGAACCGAGATTTCATCAAGATGGACAGCCGGAATGCCGAGGCGTTTGTGGCGTTGTTTCACGCTGTCGAACCCGATGTGTTTGTCGACACCCACACCTCGAATGGTGCCGATTATCCCTACACGATGACGCTCATCACCACACAGCCAGACAAGGCAGGACCTGTGGTGGGCCCCTTTCTTAGGAATGAACTTGAACCGGCGCTCTTTGAGGGCATGAAGGAGCAAGGTTGGCCCATGGCTCCGTACGTCTATTCCTTGGGGTCAACACCCGAGGACGGCATCATGGGCTTCCTCGAAACACCTCGATACAGCACAGGGTATGCGACGTTGTTTGGAACCATTGGATTCACCACCGAAGCTCACATGTTGAAGCCCTTCGCCGATCGCGTTCAAGCGACGCACACCTTTCTCCAGGTTTTGGCGGATTGGATTCAAGGGCATGCCGATGAACTGACAGACCTCCGGAAGCACGAACAGGCCCGGATTGCTGCAGCTGACGTTTTGCCAGTGCGTTGGAAACTCTCATTCCAAAGAGACAGTCTGGAATTTGAGGGCTACGCAGCAAGAAGGGAGTGGAGTTCGGTCACCCAAGGCACGCGTCTGAGTTACGATCGGAGTCAGGTTTGGCGGAAACGCATTGCACATGCGAACCGGTATGGCGCCAGTGTGCGCGCTGAGGTGCCCACAGCTTGGGTGATTCCGCAGGCTTGGCGACGTGTGGTGAGTCGTCTTCAAGCCAATGAGGTGATCATGGAGCCCCTTGAACGTGACACGGTGATGTTGCTGGAAGTGACTTGGATTGAAGGCTTCAGTTCGTCTTCAAGACCTTACGAGGGCCATCATCCGATTTCTGTGGATTCGGTGCGCACGGAAGTGCAGCCCATTCAATTGTACCGTGGAGACTGGGTTGTTCCCTCGGACCAGAGGGCCAAGCGATACCTGACCGAGGTGCTGTCACCCTTGGCGCACGACGCCTTCCTTCATTGGAACTTCTTCGATGCGGCCTTGCAGCAAAAGGAGTATTTCTCCAGCTATGTGTTCGAGGATTTGGCTGCGGACTTGTTGGCGGGTGACGAGGGGCTTCAGTTGGCCTATGACGAAGCGCGACAACGCCACCCTGAGTGGGGTGACTCGCCACGCACGGCGCTGCAATGGATTTATGAGCGGAGTCCGCACTTCGAAGGAACGGCCAACCGATACCCAGTGTACCGAACTTTGGACCTAGGAGATTGATCCACCCCGAACATGCATACGTCCAACACACCTTCAAACGCATCGCTTCCTCAAGATTGGGGATCGAAATCCGCATGGCTGGAAAGTGCCCATCACGCGGCAAGGGTGTTTCGCAGAGACGTTGCTCAAGCCACGCCGCAACAGATTCGGCATGCGATCGAAATGGCATCGCGCCTGAATCCTGGGCCCTGGGGTGGAGATTTCAAACCTTTCGAATTCAAAGATTGGAGAGGGGCGGAGGTGACTTGGAAAGAGCACGCTGAAGGCACGGTGTTGTGGATTCACGGTGGAGCCTTTGCCTTCGGAAGTCCCCGCGTGTATCGAGCCGCTGCGGTGCACTTGGCTCGGGCAACGCGTTGCAGGGTGATCCTGCCTAAGTACCGGCTGGCGCCCAATCACGTTCATCCCACAGCGCACGACGATGTTGACAAGGCGTTGGGCGCATGTGTCAAAGCATTCGGGCAAGTTGTGTTGTTGGGCGACAGCGCAGGTGGGAATTTGGCGCTTTCAGCTTGCCTGCGCGGGATGTCCTCACTCCATGCTCCGAAAGCCATTGCGGGGTTGGCCTTGCTCAGCCCTTGGTGCGATTTACGCGAAGAAGCGGCTTCCATTCAAGCCAATCTCGTGGTCCACAGCCCGTTCAACCACGAGGACTCTCTTGAATACAGCCGCATGTATTTGGCAGGCCACGATGCTTCTGATGCCCGTGTGAGCCCGTTGCTGTCGTCCAGCTTTGAGGGCTTGCCATCGGTGTATTTGGAATGGGCACTGGATGAGTTTCTCGCGCCGGACATCGCGAGTCTGTCGCAGAAAATGACGCACGCTGGCGTCTCGTTGGAAACGCGGATGGAGCCCCAAGCGGTGCATGGCTGGCAGCTTTTGCCTGATTTTTTGCCAGAAGCGAAGCGCTCGACGTCGGCGCTTGGAGATTGGGTCAGGATCAGGTTGGGCCTTCAGCAGGCTTGATCAAGGGCGTCCAAAATCAAAGTCAACCCTGTCGCCATCTCCTCTTCGGTGCACGTCAACGGAGGGGCAAGGCGGAACGCGTTGGGCACACTCAAGAACCAGAACAAGAGAACCCCTCGACCTTGGTCGCGCTTCAGGCCTGCGTGCACGGCCTTTTGGACGGCGTTGGCGTTCTCGAGTTCGACGGCGATGAATGCCCCAAGGCGTCGAACGCATCGAACCGCGTCGTGAGCGGCCAGGGCGATTTCCCAGTGGCCCATTCGTTGCTCCAATCCAACTCGGTCGATCTGGGCCAAGGCGTCGAACGCACCCACGACGCCGGCACAGGCCATGGGGTGGCCGCCAAACGTGGTGATGTGCCCGAGGGAAGGGGCGTGGGCGAATTGTCCGAGCAATGTCTTGGAGCAGGCCACACCTCCAATGGGCATGCCTCCGCCAAGCGCCTTGCCCATGCACAGCACGTCTGGCACCACTCCAAATTGCTCGAAAGCCCATGTCGTTCCTGTGCGGCCCATGCCACATTGGATCTCGTCCAGGATGAAGAGCGCCCCAGAAGCCTTGCATTGGGTTTGGATGGCTTGCAGCCATTCGGCTGACGGAATCCGAATGCCAGCATCGCCTTGCACAGTCTCGACCAAGACGCACGCCACTGAGGAATCGATGCGGTCGAGGTCGGTGATGTCGTTCCAATTCAGGAATTCAACTTCAGGCAGAAGAGGGCGGAATGGCGCTTTGCGGGCTTCATTCGAGGATACAGAAAGTGAGCCGTGTGTGTTGCCGTGATATCCTCCTGAGACGGCAAAAAGCTTGGAACGTCCGGTGACACGCTTGGCCAGCTTCAGCGCAGCGTCAATGGCTTCGGCCCCAGAGTTGAGGAAGTACACCGCATCGATCGACGAGGGCAAGGTCGTGCAGAGTGCGCGACTGGCTTGAACTTGGATGTCTTGCAAGAACTCCCCGTACACCATTGTGTGGAGATGCTTGTCCATTTGGGCTTTCAACGCCCGCTGAATGTCCGGATGGCCATGGCCAAAATTCGACACGCCAATGCCACTGATGGCATCGAAGAGGGCACTCCCATCTTTCAATTCGATCCAAGGGCCATGCGCATGTGACACCTCCAACCCCAAAGGGTGCAGGGTGGTGGAGGCCAATCCTCGGCTCAGAAATGGATTGTCTGCATACGGCATACCGCAAAGGTCGTGTCAGTCGGCAATCTCCACCACGATCTCATCAAGGAATGTCCATCGGGGGTTGCCGTTGCCCAAATGCCATTCGGGAATCATGCCTCGCGACGTGGTCTCTACCCTCACAAAGCGAGCGTCAATCGTCTTGTTGCAGGAAAAGGTTTCCACTTGCACCACTTCGTCGCGCTCGCTCAATTGCGATTCCACACGTTCAAGCAAGTCGAATGTTTCGCCATCGGTTGAGGTGGAGAAGACAACGCTCTTCGGACTCCAAATCCAAGGTTTGATGTCTTGGAGGGCATTCAGCTCGATGGATTGGAGTTGTTCGATTTGGCCCAAATCAACTGTGGCCACGCATGGCTCTCCCCAGAATCCTTGCCACTCACCCGTCCTGAAGTCGTTTCCTCCTTTCAAACCGTCGATCAAAGCTTGCGGCCCACCGGCGGTGTATTGGTTGTCTGGGGGCATTTGCAGGGTCAGCTGCCATTGGTGGTCGACGTTCAGCACGCGGTGGGACACCACAACGGATGTGTCTTCATTCAGAATGACGCGCGCCAACAGGTCTGTGGTTTCCTTGACGATCAAGACGGTGTCCGCGCGCTGCCAATGCCCTCCGCCATCTGAACTCCATTGAATTTCTGCAAGCTCACTGAGGTGTGTCAACGTCACGATTGCAGAATCGGCTTGGAATGTTCGCGGCGCGCTGATGCTCGGAACGGCCACAAAACCGGAGGAGTGCCATTCAGAATGAGGTCGGTCTTCCTCAGCGGTCCCAAAAGTCGCGTCCGCACGCGAGGCCATGAGCAATTCCATGGTGCCACCCTCAATCAAGTCTTCAACGGGAACGTAAGCACGCTTCAAGACAGGGGAGGAATTGCCAGCGGCATCATGCCAGCGCATGCCTGTGATGTATTTCGCCTGACCATGAAGTCCGCGTGCCCGAATTTCAGTAGGATTTACACCGCCATCGGGGGACACGACTGCGCGCTTGAACATGGGAGAACCCAACACGAGTTGACCTGACCCAGGAACCACGGGGTACATGCCAAGCGCTGACCACACATACCAAGCACTCATTTGGCCGCAATCTTCGTTGCCGCACAGTCCGTCTGGTGCGTTGCTGTACATGTCGTCGCACAACTGGGACACACGTTCTGCCGTTGCACCCGCGTCACCTGCGTAGGACGCGAGGTACGCCACATGGTGGCTGGGCTCATTGCCATGCGCATATTGACCCATGAGTCCTGTGATGTCCGGCTGAACGCGACCTGTGGTTTCGACTGGTGCAGTGAACAGGGCTTCAAGGCGTGCGAGATATCCCTCGTCTCCGCCCAAGATGTCACGTTGTCCGCTCACGTCATGAACAGGCGCAAAGAGGTATTGCCATCCATTTGCCTCTGTGAAGTTAAAATTCACTTCACGAGGGTCAAAACCCTGAACCCAAGCGCCTTGCCTTTTTGGTTGAACGAATCCGGTCTCGGGATTCACCAAGTTTTTCCATCCTTCAGCACGTTTGGCAAACCGATCGGCAATGTTGTCATTTCCCAGTGTCCGCGCATGCCTCGAGATGCAGGCGTCGTCAAACGCGTACTCCAAGGTCTTCGACACACTTTCGTGCTCATGGTCTGACGGGATGAACCCCAAAGCGTCAAAAGCATCGAGCCCAAGATGCATGGAGTCGGCAGCTTGAACCATGGCTTCCAGCGCCAGATTTTCGTCCCACCCGCCAATGCCCCATGCGTTGGCATCTACGATGACAGGCACGCTGTGATAGCCAATCATGCATCCCGTGTAGTTGGAAGCCAGCTCCCAAACGGGCAATTGTCCACCATCCTCGTACATGCGCAACATGGAGTTGACCATGTTTCGCGTGCGGTTGGGTTCGATCCATGCTAGCAGGGGGTGAAGCGCTCGGTAGGTGTCCCAAAGGCTGAACACCGTGTAGTGCTCGTCACCAGGATCGGTCAAAACATGCAAATTCAGGTCAGTGCCGCGATAGCGACCGTCGACATCGCTCGCCAGGTTGGGAACAGTGGTTGCGTGGTAGAGTGCCGTGTAGAATGTGGTGCGCTCGTCTGCGGTTCCGCCGTCGATTTGGATGCGCCCGAGCTGTTCATCCCAGCTGCGCTCGCAAGCCGCTCGGTGACGGTCAAAGTCGAAGGTTGGAGCTTCTTCGTTCAAATTCTGGATCGCTCCTTCGATGTCACAGAAACTCAAGCCGACGTGAACATTCAACTCAGAAACGACCCCAAAGTCCGCAACAAACACAGGGACCATGGACATCTCTTGTACAGTTGATCCATCTTCTAGGGTGTCAATCCTTGTGATTTCCCCAAGCTGGTCGCCCCAAACGAACGGACGATCGAATTTCATGGCGAAGTACACGTGCTGCTCCTTCGCCCAGTTGTCACTGACCCTGTGCCCGACCAACATGTCGTCTCCTCGGGGTTCTATGCTGTAGTGAATCAACTCGTCGCGATGGTCAAGATCGACGATCAGCGTCACGGTGTCAGGCTGGGCCAACGAGTAGCGATGCACGCCGACTCGAGTTGTGGTGGTCAGCTCTACATCGATGCCATGGTCCTCGAGGGTCACGCTGTAATAGCCGGCGTGACCAGATTCAGAACCTTTGTTGAACGTGCTTTTGTATTTGTCCCTCCACACTTCGCCAGGGCCAAACTGCGTGCAGGGCATGATCAAAATGTCTCCGTAGTCACTCACGCCTGTGCCTTGAAGGTGAGTGTGACTGAAGCCGTAGATGACGCTGTCCGTGTCGTGATATCCGCCGCAGCCATCCCAACCCTCTAGCCTCGTGTCCGGACTGAGTTGGACCATGCCAAACGGAGAGGTCGCACCGGGGTAGGTGTGACCATGTCCACCGGTGCCGATCCATGGATTGACTTCCTTGTGCAAGGCTTTGGGCGAGGTGCCGCATCCAAGGGGCAGGAGGGCCAAGGCGATTGCGGCCCCATTCAGCAAGGCACGATGAACATTCATGGGATGTTGTTTTCAGGTTTGCAAACCACGCAATCCATGCGGTTGTGAAGGCCAAATTGCACCACGCGAGGCTTTTCCGGCAAGCCGAGATTGTCAAACTTGACGTGTTGCCATCTGACTGCGACCTCAGTATCGAGTCCTCCACACAAAATGGAAGTTGGCTTCAGGGCGTTCATCTGAATTGAGGAAGGGTTTGAATCCACTCGTCGATTTCTCTTTGGAGGGCGGCATCGTTTCGCCACAGATCGGGAATCAGGATGTCCGGTTGAATCGGTATCCCTTCAGCCCAATCTTTAACGGGTTTGGCCATGTACACGGCCGTGGACAAACTCACGAAAATCCCAGAATGGGGCAACCGTCTTAAGTAAGGATTCCCCATCGTCCCATTTGCAGGGCCCATGCAGGACTCTCCGAGAACTGGACCTCGTTTTTGGTCTTGAAATGCACCCGCAAAGGACACGCTTGCCGATGCGGATTCCCCATCGATGACCAAAGCGACCGGTCCTCTGAAGCGACTGGTTTTGGGATGCTTCTTCGGAAAAAACAACGTGTCCGTTTCCCCGACAGGTATCGTGGCCATGGTGTGAATGTATCGCGCTTCTGCGGACGTTTCGAGGTGCTTGTCCACCCATCGTTTCCGAAGCCGCTTGTAATGACGGCCATTGATTTGGGCGGTGAATCCACTTTGTTTCGCAACAAGGGCATAGGGAAGGTGCGTGGTGGCATTGGAAAGGTGGTTCCAAAGCAACTCCATGCGGTAGGATTGTCCCCCGGGATTGCCTCTGAGGTTGATCACCAGAGGGCCTCGATCCTCTCGAACGTGTTCAAATCCCAAACGGAGCCGCCGCTCGAAATTTCTCCAGGACCCGCGAGAAAACGAGGCAATGTGCAATGTGGTCACGCCTGAAATGGGGGACGTTGCTTTAGGCGATTTGGCCAAGCGCTTGGCATCTCGTTTGAAAAGATGGCTTCCGTCCGGATAGGTCCAAAGCACCACAGGCTGCCTGCGGGAGATGCTTTTCCAGGCTTTCCTGGCCTCTTTCTTGCGAAGGCTGGGCCATGAGTCTGTTTTGGGCAGGGTCGTGCAAGGATCCACCCAGGTCACAGTCAAGGTGTCTTTTTCAGTGATGCCCAACACATATGGGGTGACGTTGTGGGCACCCACACGGGATGTGGCGGTCGTGCTCAAACCTTCCATGGGGGCCAAATCCTTGGCTGCTCGAACGACTGACTCGGCTTGGAGCCCGTTCAAGCTCAAGACTCGAACCCCTTCAGGAAGTCCTGGCAACCCCGAGTCAAGGGTCCACAATGCACCTCCTTCAATGTACCAGCGAATGGGAAGGGTTCCAAAGGCATGCTCCACATCCCAAATCCAATCGTAGGCCGACACAGCGGTGTGGCTGTCTTCAAGCGTCTGGAGCAGCTTGTTGGTGAGCACCACTTTCTCGAGATCGGTCTTTCCCAGCCAACGTTCCCTTGTGTCATCCAGCGCTTCAATCCAAGTCGATTCACCGCAGCGAATGAAGGGGTCGGGCTGCATTTGTCGCACCCACGAATCGAGCGAGTCCAGATCGGCTTGGGCAAAGGAGGTTGAGCCGGCGGCGAGCACCAGAATGCAGATGCATGCCCCAAGCCGATGCCCGAAGTCGCGCAATCCCCTGTTGTCAAAGGCCATCTGGACCTTGGTCGCGTTTCTTGACCATGGTCAGGATGGTCGCCACGGCAACGACGTCGCCTTCATGATCGTCCACTTCGACGCGGTATCGGACAATGCCTTTGGCGACGTCCTCTGGTTCTCTGCGCTCTTGGGCGATTTTTTCGACCACAGTCAGCTTGACGCCAATGGTGGTGCCAGGGTAGACAGGTTTGGTGAAGCGGCATTCGTCGATTCCGTAATTCAACAAAACTGGGCCCTTTCTGGGTTCTACAAACAATCCTGCCGCCTTGCTCAAGATGTAGTACCCATG
Source organism: Flavobacteriales bacterium (assembly GCA_028141885.1). The sequence continues at coordinate 14,359 of JAOIQU010000027.1, forward strand.
GGCAACACGGCCTTCAAACATGGTGCCGTCCAAGCTGGTTTCATCCACGTGGGCGTAGAAATGATCCCCTGACACATTGGCGAAGTTCACAATGTCAGCCTCAGTGACCGTGTGCCGTGCAGTCGTCACGGTGTCGCCCACATTCAGCGCCTCGAAATGTTTTCTGAACAGGTGGACTTCACTTTCAGGACGTGCTGAACCGGGTTGGTGCTGTTGGGTGATTGCCGTCAATGTGGTGGGGTGACCTTGGATGGCTGTGCGTTGCATGTAGTGCTTGATGCCTCGCAAACCACCCATTTCCTCGCCGCCTCCGGCTCGACCAGGTCCTCCATGAACGAGCATGGGCATGGGGGAGCCGTGTCCTGTGCTTTCCTTGGCACACTCCCTGTCCAAAACCAAGATCCGACCGTGCATGGGAGCGGCCTCCCGAACAAACGTGGCTGCCGCTGCACGGTCGAAGGTGGTGATGCTGCAACAAAGCGAGCCTTTTCCACGGGCTGCCAAGGCCACAGCTTCCTCCAATTCCTTGTATGGCATCAAAGTGCTCACCGGCCCAAATGCCTCTACGTCATGCACGGCCCGAGCGTCGTGAGGGCGATCATGTCGCATCAACATGGGGGGGAGGAAGGCACCATTCGTCACGTCATCGCCAAGAGGGGAAATGGACTTCTCTTGTCCGAATACACATTCGGCCTCGGCTTCAATGGCCTCAACTTGTTTGAGAACGTCGAGGCACTGCGCGTTGCCCACCAAAGCCCCCATGCGAACGCCTTCCACTTGGGGGTCGCCAATTGTGGTTTTCGCGAGTTGGGCGGTGAGTGCTTCTTGAACTTGGTCCATGAGACCTTCCGGAACAAAAATGCGTCGAACAGCCGTGCATTTTTGGCCACACTTCACCGTCATTTCTTTGCGCACCTCCTTGACGAATAAGTCGAATTCCGGGGTACCCGGCACGGCGTCTTGCCCCAAGATGGCCGAGTTCAAGGAATCAGCCTCCATGTTGAACGGAACGGCATGTGCCTGAATGCGGGGATGGGCCCTCAACAATCGTCCTGTGTCCGCAGAACCTGTGAACGTCACCACGTCGCGCTCGTCGACAAAGTCGAGGATGTTCCGTGCTGATCCACAGATGAGCTGGAGCGCTCCAGTAGGCAGGATGCCGCTGTCGTGAATGGCCCTCACCACATGCTCTGTCAAAAAGGAGGTGACCGTGGCGGGTTTGACGATGGCAGGCACACCAGCCATCCAGTTCACGGCAACTTTTTCCAGCATTCCCCAAACGGGGAAGTTGAACGCATTGATGTGTACAGCCACACCTTGTTTGGGCACCAGAAGGTGGTGGCCACCAAAAGTGCCTTCTCTCCCAAGGGGAACGAACTCGCCGTCGACAGCGAATGGTGTGTCGGGCAACTTGCGTCGAAGACTGGCATTGGCAAAGAGATTTCCGATGCCTCCTTCGATGTCAATCCATGAGTCTGCACGCGTGGCGCCCGTGGCCCAGCTGACCTGATAAAACTCTTCTTTCATGGCATGGAGGTGCAACGCCAAACGCTTCAACATCCGTCCGCGTTCTTGAAAGGTCATTCTTCGCAGTGCAGGTCCTCCAACTTCCCGAGCGAAGGTGTATGCGCCTTCCATGTCAATTCCTTCCGTGTCTGCATGGCCGATCAATTTCCCATTGATGGCATGCACGAGGGGGGTGCCTTCACCGCTGCCCGCGATCCATTGATCTTGGATAAGGTTTCCGAGTTTGTTCATCTGCCCAAATGCTTTGAGGCGAAGTTAGCAGTTGTGCTGCTGTAGACCCACAATCGTGAGGTTGCTCGCCGGGTCATGGGTAAAGTTTATTCTCAGATGTGGAAACTGCACCCGAACCGTTATCTTTCGATGAATTCACCTTCTTGTTCGATGAATTTGGATTTTTTCCTCTCAAATTGCTTGGGAAATTGAAAACTGATTGACTATCTTTAGGGCGTAACCGAGTCAAAAGTGACTTGGGATATCTGATTCGAAAGCAAACAAACCTATACCTATGAAGAACCTTTTCACCATGACCGCAGCCCTTTTGATGGGCTTTGGTGCTACCGCCAGCAACGTTGAGCTGGTTGTGGAAGCTGTTGACAACAACGGCACCGTTCCTGGAAACACTTACCGCGTTTACGCCGTGTTGCCAACTGCCCAACACTCACTCCACGCTGTGTTTGCAGCTGAGGATCACGTGTTGAACGTTGCCACCACTGGTTCTTTCTTCCAGCACCAGTACGGCAGTTACTCTTCTTTGGACATCAACGAAAGCATTGTGGCCCTCGAGCCAGGCTTGGCTTACGACAGCTGGGTGACTGTTGGCGCGAAGAACAGCGACGACAACAATCTCTGGACCATCGGCATCGATTACAACGATTTCTTGGCTGGCCAAGAATTGACCGTGACTGACGGTGCATGGTTTGTGGTTCCCACCGACGTTCAGGCTGCTGCTGCCTCAGGCAACAAAGTGCTCCTGATGCAATTGACCACTGATGGCACCGCCACTGGTGTGTTGAACTTGCAAGGACGTGATGGCGAAGGCGGAACTTGGCGTTCGCACGACTTGACGTTCAACACTGAGAACGCTCAGGTCTTCGGATGCACTGACGCATCTGCTGCCAATTTCAATGCCGATGCCACTTACAACGACGGCACTTGTGAAGGTGAAGCTTCTAAGGGCTTGTCAGGCATTTCTGCTGACACCCAGTGGAGCATCTTCCCGAACCCCGTGTTTGAGAGCACTTTCAGCGTTAAGTTCGACAAGGACATCGTTCTCGGTGAAGAAAACATCGTGGTTGAGGCGTCTGATCTCAGCGGTAAGGTGGTGTTCACACAGGAGTACACCCAAGGCGATGTCGTCGGAGGCAACCGCATCTTGGTGAAGCACAATCTCGCTGCTGGTACGTACAACTTATCTGCCAAGCACGTGGATTTCTCTTCAGCTCAGACTTTCGTGGTCACTCGCTAAGAGATTCACATTTCGAATTGAAAAGGGAAGCCCACAGGCTTCCCTTTTTTTGTGTGTCAAAAGAGGTGCAGGTGGGCCAACCGATATCTTTGGACCATGAACAGAACGACTACGATGAAAGGCATGTTGTTTTCATTGGCATGGGTGACTTGTGCCATTGGGCACCTTTCGGGACAGGACACGACAGCCATTCAAAGCGGCCCCATGATTGGTCACGTCAGCATGCGTTCGGCCCAATTGTGGGTTCAAACGGAATTGGAAGCTGAAGTTGCAGCCCAATACAAAACGAGTGGCGCGGCAGATTGGAAGCAATCGTCAACCATTGTCACAAAGGAAAGCAGTGCCTTCACAGCCCACATTGCACTTGAATCTTTGGAGCCTGGAACGACTTATGAAGTCCAATGTTTGGTCAACGGTGAACCTGCAGGGGAACCCTTCGACGTGACGACTCAGGTCCTGTGGGATTATCGCATGGATCCTCCATCGTTTTCCTTTGTGACCGGCAGTTGCGCATTCATCAATGAGGCCAAATACGACCGACCAGGAAAGCCTTACGGTGGGGGATATGAGATTTTTGAAAGCATGGCCGCCGACGATCCAGACATGATGCTGTGGTTGGGCGACAACATTTACCTCCGTGAGGTGGACTTTCAGTCTTACAGCGGATTTCTCCACAGGTACAGCCATACAAGGAAGACCCCGGAAATGGCTGGGTTGCTCAAGAAGTGTCCCAACTATGCCATTTGGGATGACCATGACTTCGGTCCCAACGACAGCGACGGCAGTTGGGTGCATGCCGATTGGTCGCGCGAATCGTTCCAGATGTTTTGGAGCAATCCGAGCTATGGTTTGCCTGAATCACCTCGCTGTATTTCGACGGCATTCCGCTTCGTCGACATGGAGTTCTTCCTGCTCGACAACCGAACGTATCGGGTGAACCACCACAACAAGACAAGCGACCCAACAGTGCTGGGACAAGCACAAATTGATTGGCTCATCCAAGCCCTGCAGAAGAGTCGGGCGCCATTCAAATTCGTTTGTGTGGGTGGACAGGTCCTGAATGACGCTGCGGTCTACGAGAATGTTTCGCAATTCCCGAGCGAACGAGAGCAGATCTTGTCGCGGATCGAGAAGGAGGACATTCGCGGCGTGGTGTTCCTTTCTGGCGATCGGCACACCACAGAGTTGTCTGAGTGGACCATGTCAAATGGCCGCAAGGTCTATGACCTCACGGTGAGTCCGCTCACTTCTGGACCGGGTCACGCCAGTGAGGAAGGCAATTCCTTGCGCGTTGAAGGAACCTATGTGGAGCAAAGGAATTATGCCAAACTGACGTTTGAGGGGCCTCGTAAAAAGAGGACGTGTCAAGTTGAGGTGAAAGACACGTTTGGCAAGACACTCTGGACCAAAACGCTCGAACGATGAGCCTGCACAGCAGAACAGACTACACCAAAGGGGCGTTGAATCAATCGAGCCTCGATGAAGGTCCTTGGGCACTGTTGGAACAATGGGTCAAAGAAGCTGTTGAGGCAGGAATCTCGGACCCAACGGCATTCACCCTGACCACCATGGATGGAGTGGGGTTTCCGCATGGCCGAATTGTGTTGCTTCGCGACACTCGAGATGGAGAATTGGTCTTTTACACGAACTACCTCAGTGAAAAGGGGCGTGATTTGGCCCGTGAACCGCGCGCAGGCGCCACCTTTTTTTGGCCTCATGCAGAGCGACAAATTCGGGTGAGGGGACATGTGACTCAGGTCTCGTCAGAAGAGTCTGACGCATATTTTGCTTCTCGACCTCGCGCAAGCCAGCTCGGGGCTTGGGCTTCCCTCCAGAGCACGAGCATCGACTCACGCGATGGACTGGAGCGTCAATACGCTGAGCAAGAAATCAAGTTCAAGGGCAAGGAAATCCAAAGGCCCCCACA
>JAOIQU010000028.1 GCA_028141885.1 Flavobacteriales bacterium
CTTCTCATGTGTGGCACAAAGTGTGCCCAGATGCATTCGTTTTCCATACCAGTCTTGCAGCACAACAAGCAAGGCCGATTCTTCATTTCCTTTCAACTTAACGGCAAGCGTCACCGCTACTCAAGTGGTCGAGCGTTTGGCTTGGATGTTGACCCCAACAGGCTGCCACTCAGTCTCAGGAAGTCAGCTGCCGAGGATCTCTGCTACCTCATCCACGGCAAACTCAGGGAGGGGTGGGGTGCTGAAGTCGACAAAGACGAGATTCGAGCCTTGGATGCGGTGAGGTCTTTTACCGTTGATCCAGCCTTTACCACGATGTACACAAAGGCGTTGCAGCTGACTCAGCGTAGGTTCGTTGATTTCCTGCAGCGCAGGGGGCTCCAGGCGCTCAAGCTGTCGGACGTCAAGGACTCACACCTCAGATCTTTCTTGGTGTCTCTCGACCTTTCCGTTTCGTCTTACAACCACGAACTCAAGCACATTTCCAGCATCCTCAGCAAGCTTATGGCGCCCCTTGGATTGTCCAACCCTGCAGGGCTGATCAAGAAGAAGAAGGAGACGCCTAAGCTCCACAAACCCTTTGACGATGTCCAAGCTGTCCTTGCTGAGATCCGTGCGTACAACGAGAATCTATGGTTGTGTTGCTTGCTCACGTACGGCTGCTTGCTTCGTCCCCACCAAGAGATCCGTCAGTTGACGTGGGGGGACTTCTCTGAAGACATGTCTTTCATCTCGCTTTCAGGCAGCAGAAACAAGAGTGGACGGAACAGAATCGTCCCCGTATCGCCTTACATCGCCCAAAACCTAGTCAGGGGTACACACACTGACAACATCTTCACAGGCTCAGAGAAGCCGTACAACAGCGATTATTTCAAGACGCTGTGGGGGAAGTACAGGAAGCGTTCTAAGCTCCTACAGCCGAATCAAACGCTGTACTCGTTCCGACACACTGGAGCTATCGAGATCTACAAGCGTACAGGCTCTCTGACGGTTCTGCAGCAAGCCATGGGGCATGCAAGCCTTGCTGTGAGCTTAGGCTATCTGAGGAACCTCGAAGTTCCGATGCTGAGAGTGGAGGATATGCCGCGATTGAATTAAGAATAGGATTCTAGAATTGTTTCACTTGTTCTCACTGTTCTCAAGGAGTTCAAATGGTGATAATTCAATCTTTGATCTCACAGGAATTCCATAAGCATGAGGGTATAGGGTCTCCCTGTTAAATGAGGGTTGACTGACTACGATAGCGGTGGTAGACTCTTTTCCGTAGGGATCTACCATGCGCAGCCAAACACCAGCTTTTAAATCCACTAGATCAGGGTAGTCATTATCGGGAGGAGTGGCCATGATTAATCGACTGAGATCAGCAGAATCGATCCCAAGTTCAAATGGGATTGTAAGGACAGATTTCTCAGGTAAATAGGCTGTTTGACTCCAAATCTTAGGGTCCGATTGAATTGTATTCGGACCGCTATCGCCAAATGGTGTGTTTTGCAAGCTGAAAGTAGAATCATCTGCTGATGCTAGAAACATCCTACTCTCAATCAGTCCAACAGGGTGTGACACGGAGTTTAGGAACGTGCACTCAAAGGAGAATGTATCCCTTTCATAGGGGCCGTAACATATCGGAAAAAGTATGTCAGGATGGACGACGCAGGAAATTTTAGTTGAATGATCAAAGAACTGAAAGTATGATGTGATTGCTGCAGAGATCACTGCTACGATGGAAAGACTGAACGAGAGCCTTTCGCTAGACCAAAGGTTGAAGAACGCCATGACGATTTGTTGAGTTCACCCAAAGCTAAGCCTTCCACACCACCATGTATGTGTACGCTTTGAGAGGGTGTACATAAGCTGTATCTTGTTGGTCCTTAACCGAGACCGATGAAAAGACTGCTTGCTTTGATGTTGTGTGCTTTGAGCCTTGGGGTGATTGGGCAAGAGGAATGCAATGACGTTTCGCCATTCTTGACTGCTGTTGAACAGGTGCCTCTCGAGTTACTCGGAATGAGTGACTCTACAATGTTCTTCAAATCCGAAGATTCTTTGAACTGGCAAGAAGCTCAAGATTATTCGAGTTTCCTTGGTGGCCATCTTGCAACGTTTTCCAGTTCGGAAGAATATGACTTAATTCAGACTACCTGGTCTAGTCCTTTTGGTTTATGGTTCGGGTTACGACAGAATGTCTTTGACGAAGAGCCTGCTGGTGGATGGGGTTGGGTCACAAATGAAGATTCGACCTTTTCAGCTTGGGGATCGTCGGAGCCAAATAATGGCCCCAACATCAATTATTCAGAAGATTGTGGCGAAATCGTCGAAGGTTTCTGGAATGATGCATGGTGCTTGGTTACACGTCGCTTCATCATTGAGGTGCCTATTTCAAAAGTGCGCTGCTCCGAACAAGCGGCTTGCAACTTCGATCCAGAAGCAACAATTGACGATGGCTCATGCTACAGTTGCGACATCCCAGAGAGTCATTGTGGCCCAGGAACGATTTGGGATGCTGAGATGCAGTTATGCATCATCGCCAATCCCGCTGACATCAACCTAGACGGCTGCGTCCAACTCGGGGACCTTCTCAACCTTCTTGCCGCTTATGGTGATTGCGGGGCAGAAGAGTCAGTGTGGCAGTGCGGTGATCCAGTCAGCTACCAAGGCTATGACTACCAGACAGTGCAGATTGGAGAGCAGTGCTGGTTTGCTGAGAACGTAAGAGCAATGGAGTTGAATGATGGTACTCTGATCTCGCAAGGCGTGGTTTCACAGACACCTGGGTTGTCGTATTACAACAATGATCCGTCGCTAGGTAGTATTGTTGGACTGCACTACAATTATTGGGCAGCATTAGATGTTTGTCCAAATGATTGGCACCTTCCTACGGACGTTGAATTCAACGAGCTTATGTCTTTTTTGAATCAGCAAAATCCTGGTGCTTTGGTCTCGGGGCTTGTTCTCAAGGCAAGTGAAGATGCGGTTTTGCCTTGGAATGGGACGAATTCCACTGGTTTCACAGGACTTCCAGGGGGATTTATTTCTCAAAATGGAATGTCATACCAATATGGTGCTGATGGTGGGTGGTGGTGGACAAGAAACACGTTGGAAGCGCCTGAGGTTGGACACGGCTTTTCGCTTACTACATACAATGACATGCCCGTTTCAGTGGGCTATACACAGGGAGATCAAGGGCGATCCGTTCGCTGCATTAAAGATTCAGAATGAACCGCTTCTTCACTCTTTTCTTAGCTGCTTCTTGCTTGACTGCTGTTGGGCAGTATCAGGTCGGTGACGTAGGTCCAGCAGGTGGCTGGATCTTCTATGTTGACAGTGATAGCGTCTTTGATGGCTGGGATTACTTGGAAGTCGCACCCAACGTCAGTTGCTGTTTTCAAGGGAGTGGATGTGTTTGGCCGCCTTCGCCTTACAGTACATCTACTGAGCTAGGGTCAGGGCTTGAAAACACATCCCAATGGCCAGACGGAGATCCAGAGCGCATTTCGACTTGGGATTTTGCTCAGGCTTACTCCTTTGGTGGCTATTCGGATTGGTTCATTCCAAGTAAAGACGAGTTAGATGTCTTTCTTGAAAGTTCAGTGAAGTACAATGTCCTTGCAGAAGGCGAAGGCTATGGCATTAGCACCAGCTCTCACTATTCGAACTGTCTTTGGTGGAGTTGGTCTACCAACATTGGATGGAACATTGGCGATGAAGGTTGGGTTGGGAACAAGCTGATACTTCCAATCCGCAGGTTTACGACCTCGGAGGATAATCTTTTGTGTGATGGAGGCACGATTTGGGATGTTGCTCAGCAGAAGTGTGTGTTTGACCAGTCGGCTTGTGGCCAGGGCACCATCTGGGATGCCGCGTCCCAAACATGCATTCCTGACAACCCATCAGATCTCAACCACGACGGTTGTGTTGACGTTAACGACTTCATGGGGCACTTGGCTGCGTTCGGATCAGGCTGTGAGGAAGGAGTGGCTGAAACGCCTTGGCAGTGCGGAGATCCGCTTGAGTACCAAGGCTATAACTACGAGACTGTGCAGATCGGCGAGCAGTGCTGGTTTGCGGAAAACCTTCGCAGCGAAAACTATGAGAGTGGGGACGCGATAGCTTCAAATCTCGCTGACCCTGAATGGTCTGCTACTACTTTGGGTGCCACGGCGGTTTATGGTGAGGGAAGTAGCCAATGTTTTACTGAAAGTCCTGACGGAGATGCTTGCAATGAATACTGGGCTTTGGAGGAATATGGCCGTTTGTACAATTGGTACGCGGTGGATGATGGTCGTGGCCTATGTCCAAGCGGATGGGGTGTCCCATCCATCGAGAATTGGAATACTGTGACCGCATTCTTGGGAGGGGAAACCGACGCTGGTTACACGATGAAATCGACGTTTGGATGGTTGGAGAATGGTCACGGTACAAACGCCAGTGGTTTTATGGCTTTGCCAGGGGGATACATGGATTTCGATGTTTGGGGAAGCTCAACCATTTTTTATGATGCGGGAATGCTAGGAGGCTGGTGGAGTTCAACTCCCAATGGCGGTCAGCAAGCATGGCACACAGAGATAGTGCACGACTCCAATGGTATGTCCACCTTTTTTTACAGGAACCGTAATTCGGGGTGGTCAGTTCGCTGCGTCAAAGACTAAACATCTGGTCATCACCAAACCACTCTGACGCTGCTTCCTTGGCCTTCTGAAGGGCTCAACCTTCCACACCACCATGTATGTGTACGCTTTGAGAGGGTGTACATAAGCTGTATCTTGTTGGTCCTTAACTGAGACCGATGAAAAGACTGCTTGCTTTGATGTTGTGTGCTGTGAGCCTTGGGGTGATGGGGCAAAATGGCGTCTGTTGTGACCTTGATGGAGTAAATTACGTCGGCCCTGCAGTGTGCTTGGGTGTTGGAGAGCCAAATGGAACTTGGAGCGATGCTGACGGAGTGGCATGCGATCCTGATTGTTCGAATTACGATCCGTGCGATCCTGCTGGGGAGTGTTACAACCCAAATAGTCCAGGGTGCACAAATGTTGGATGCACAGATCCCACCGCCTGCAACTACGATCCCACAGCAGAGGTGAACGACGGTTCTTGCGAATACTTGAGTTGCAGCGGTTGTCAGGACCCAGCTGCTTGTGATTATGACGATGATGCCGTGATTGCAGGCATTTGCGATTACGATTCATGCGCAGGATGTACGAATCCAGAAGCACTCAACTACGATGCCACGGCGTTCATCGATGATGGATCATGCGAAATTCCTGGATGCACCATTCCTGTAGCGTGCAACTTCTATGCGGGTGCAACTGTGAATGACGGATCTTGTGATTTTGTGTCTTGCTTGGAATTGGGGTGCACCGAAGCCAGTGCATGCAACTATGACCCAGAAGCCATTTTGAACGATGGTTCATGCGAGTACCAAACGTGCATTGGGTGCACCAATCCTATTGCGTGTGACTTTGACCCCGATGCGACTATTGCAGGCCAGTGTGACCATACGAGTTGTATTGGTTGTACTGATTCAACTGCCTGCAACTATGACTCGACAGCTTTCGTTGATGATGGGTCATGCCTTGATATTGATGCTTGTGGCGTCTGTGGTGGTCCAGGTGCAGTCTATGATTGTGGATGTACAGACATCCCTGACGGCGATTGTGACTGCTTGGGGAATCAGTTAGATGCTTTGGGAATCTGCGGAGGCTTTTGTGAAGCGGATGTCGACAACGATGGGTTGTGTGATGCCACAGACCCTTGCGTGGGGGCGTTTGACAACTGCGGTGTGTGTAACGGTCCAGGTCCAATCCTAGAGTGTGGTTGCGCGGAACTTCCTGAGGGAGACTGTGACTGCAACGGAAACCAAGTTGATGTGTTAGGAGTCTGTGGAGGGTCTTGCTCGGCTGATGCTGATGCCGACGGCGTCTGTGATGACGTAGACGACTGCGTGGGAGCGCTCGACGCTTGCGGACTCTGCAACGGACCAGGAGCAATCTACGAATGCGGTTGTGCTGACATCCCTGAAGGGGATTGCGACTGTGATGGGAATACGGTTGATCTGGTCGGGGTCTGCGGTGGGAGCTGCACAAGCGACCATGACAACAATGGAGTCTGTGACGATCAAGAGGTGTTTGGGTGTGCTTATCCACTTGCAGACAACTACAGCCCTGAGGTCACTCATGACGACGGTTCATGCGTCTTCCCATGTGTTGGCGAAGTCAACGCAAACGTCTTTGACTGGGATGGGGATTACAGTGTGACTGTAACCGACTTCTTGATGATGCTCACTGTGTTTGGTGATGTTGACGTGGACTTTGACGGTGTTTGGGACAGCGCAGACGAATGCATCGACACAGAGGCTTGCAACTACAATGCTGATCCTTCAGAGCCTTGTCAGTACATCGATGTTCTTGGAATCTGTGGCGGAGGGTGCCTAGAAGACGCAGACGCTGATGGTGTTTGCGATGATGTGGATGACTGCATCGGTGTTGTCGATGAATGTGGTGTGTGCAACGGTCCAGGAGCTACGGAAGTCGTGATTGAAGACATCACAATCCTCTATGACAGCGTCTACGCAGAGCAGATCGATACGTGGTTTGTGTTTGAAGTTGGTGCCGACACCACCTTCAGCTATCAATGCGACCCTTCTTTGTCGTTTTCATGTGGGGACCCTGTCAGTTACCAAGGCTATGACTACGAGACGGTGCAGATTGGTGAGCAGTGCTGGTTTGCTGAGAACCTCAGGGCTGAGAACTACAGGAATGGTGATGTGATTCCTACAGGACTCAGTGATAGCGAGTGGTACGATACAACATCAGGAGCAGTTGTAATTTACGGGGAAGGTGGTGATTGCGAAGATGAATCGGATACCATTGATGCATGCGACCCAACCCAATCCTTGAATGAATTTGGTCGGCTTTACAACTGGTATGCTGTAGACGACACTCGGGGCCTTTGTTTGAGTGGCTGGCATGTCCCCTCGGATGAAGAGTGGATGACGATGGAGATGGCTTTGGGGATGAGCGAGGAGGATGCGAACGGTGAGGGATGGCGAGGCACCGACCAAGGGCGCCAAATGAAAACGGACTACGGCTGGTCACTTACCATCAACGGCACAAATACAAGTGGCTTTTCAGCTTTGCCAGGGGGCTCCCGCAACCTCGTAGGAGACTTTAAAAATGGAGGAAAACATGGCTCATGGTGGAGCTCGTCGCCCGTTGATTCCCGTGCATGGAATCGGGAGTTAGGCCAAGCCTTTACGCAAGTAAGACGCCACGACTACAGTCTAGTGTTGGGTTATTCCATCCGCTGCATCAAAGACTGACAGGCACATACGATCAGCTTCGTGAGTCTATGCTGTTGCTTCCACGGGCTTTGAAAAACAACGTGGTGCCCTCACACCACCATGTATGTGTACGCTTTGAGTGGCTAGACTTATGTCGTATCTTATAGTTCCTTAATTGTGACTGATGAAAAGACTTACCGCCCTAGCACTCTGTGCCTTCATTTTGAATGGCATAGGTTTCTGCCAAACAGTAATGCCTCCAGAGTATCCATTTAATCCAGATTTTGATGGAGACGAGTTCGTTGCTGTGGGCGATGTCCTCTTAGCCGTTGCCTCTTTTGACAGCGAGTATTCTGTCGAACCAATGATGGTGGACTCCTTGACGATTGAAGAGGCAATGGAGCAAGTCCTTCTAAAATTAGATTCTTTGTTGGGCACAACTGGTGTAGTCAATAGCAACGAAGAAGAGAATGATGGTGTTGATTCCGACGGCAACAGTGTCACCACAGACACCACATGGGCTTGTGGAGACCCTGTGAGCTACTGGGGGTTTCAATATGACACTTACTCGTTTGGGGATCAGTGTTGGTTTCAAGACAACCTCAGAACAACAAAATACAGTAACGGAGATTCAATCTTAACTCTGTCACAAGATGCCGAAACCATACTCACAGACTATACAGAGGGCGCCTGTTTTATCTCCCCAACCATTGCGGATACTAATTTGAGCGTTAACACTTTTGGGTTGATGTACAACTGGTACGCGATTGCAGATGACCGAGGTGTTTGCCCAACAAATTGGCACGTGCCTTTATTAGGAGAGTGGATTTCGATTCAAGAAGGTTTGAATACAGGAGAAATCTCTGCCCTAGAACTACTCTTTGACTCAAATTTGTACCCAGGATTAAATTCATATAGCACTGATGGCTTCTTTTTTACACCAACAGGGCTTTTTATGCATAGTACTGCTGTTGCGAGCTACGTTGATTTCACAAGTTATTGGACGGGTACATGGGTGAACGGTTCGCCAGACTTGGCCTGGTACATTGATCTATCTATTTATGGGTCATCGATAGAGTACGTATACTTTTTCGACACTACTGTAAACATGTCAAGTGCAATGGGGGTCCGCTGCATCAAAGACTGAACAAGTCCATCACTCCGCATTGGTGTATTCAGAGCTCGTTCAATAGCGCTTGAACCTCCTTGCTCATCTCTGAACAAGCGAAAACAGCAGGCTATGGGGCATTCAAGCTTGGCAGTGAGCTTAGGCTATCTGAGGAACCTTGAAGTGCCGATGCTAAGAGTGGAGGATATGCTTACATTGCAGGTATGTCAAGAGTAATTTTTGTTTGGTTGTTGGTCATTATTGGCGCAGGGTGTCAATCACCAGAAATCGATACGGTCAAGGCCGTCATGCCCAACGTAACAGACTCCAATGCATCTGTTCATTGTGGTGAGAGTGCATGTTTACGTATTGTCACATTTTCGAGGAAGCAGATGTGGGTGAAGCGCGGCACCATTGAAACCAAGAAGTTCGAAAAGGCCATTATCACGGCCCATGACGACGTAGATGAAAAGGCAATGATGCATTTGTATTTCGCTGATCAAGAAAATGAGTTTCTTTCTGCTTTTGCATCGCTTTCTCGTGAGAAAGCCTTGGAGCTCATTCGGAACACCGATGTCATGCCCTCACAAGTAGGAATTACAATCAAAGGCGAAGATGGGGTTACGGCCAAATCTTCCACGGACCCTGATTGGATTTCGTTGATCCTTGGTGTTGACTTGACTATTGATTAAAGCGAAAGAACATTGATTGCTCACCTTGAAGTACTGATGCCAAAGGTGGAGGCTATGCCTATGTTTGAATCATGATAGAAGATGAATCACTTGAGGACGCTCCACTATCGGAGGGAGAGAAATACATGGCGCTCTTTTTCACAAGCCCCGAGTGGGACGTGGAATTCAAAACTCAGGTCAAAATCAGGAATTTAAAGGGTGACTCGAAATCCTACAGGGTGGCAGACTTTTACCTGCCTCGTTACGGCATTTATGTCGAGTTCTTAGGTCAGTGGGACGTTAACGAAGATGCCAGGAATAGGTATCGCGAAAAGAGAAAGGTCTACCTCAAAAACGACATTCCATTCATAGAGATCTACCCCAATCAACTTGGAATTTTGGACTTTGCGTTTCCCTATCGCATGAGGAAGGCGTTAAATGATAGGGGTATGCGCAAGGAACTTTGGAAGTTCAACTTCGATCGGTGGTGGGAAAGAATCAGTTTTGCAGGTCTACTCTTGTTTGCATTTTTGATCTTTATTAGTTGGTCAAATGACTTTGATAACATTTGGAACATGGCTGCCTCCGCAGTGCTGGGGTTATGGATTCGAAAAGCGTGGAAATTGTGGAATCAGTTGGCCTACGTCACGTAGTCCCAACACAGCTGCAATGTATGTGTACGCTTTGAGATGGTATACATAAGCTGTATCTTGTTGGTCCTTAACTGAGACCGATGAAAAGACTGCTTGCTTTGATGTTGTGTGCTGTGAGCCTTGGAGCGGCAGCACAAGTGACATACCCTTACAACCCAGACGGAAATGCAGACACACTGATTGGGGTAACTGACCTCCAGGATCTGCTGACCAATTACGGACAGCCTTTTTTGCCGTCAGAAATTCTCGTTGGGGACAGCACTCTATCTTCTTGGATATACCAATTGTCCGAAACCGTTAGCCTGCAACAGGCCACAATAGAGAGTCTATTGGATCAGCTAGATCAAGCGCAAAGCGACGTGTGGTATCAATCGTGGCACCCATCAATTCACTCGGAGTTCAACGTCGCCCGTGACCCGAACACCATTTTCTATAATGGATTTATCGCACCAAAAACAGGAGTGTTGACTCACATGAAAGTTCGATTGAACGGTTGCGGTGGATATGTACCTGATGGAGAGTTGGTCATAGGGGCTGCGCTCTATAATTCCGATAACTCTGACTATGCGGCTGACGATCGTTTAGTGCCTTCATCTTTAATGACCCAGGGACTAACCCTTACAGATGGAAAAGCTTATCAAATAGTTGAAATTGAGTTTGATCCAGTAGAAGTTGAGAAGGGCAAAGTCTACTTTGCGGCACTTACACAACGGATACCCTCCTCTCTAAATTGGGAGGATTTTTGCGCGTTCCAAGGGAATCCCTTCTATTCGCTTGGAGCAGGTGGTGGTCTTGTTTTTCGAGGAGGTATGAATTCTCAGCTTCCTTATCCTGATTTGACTTGGCCCTCAATTGTCACCGAGCCAGACGTCCAGGTAACAGGAGATCTTTTTTGGTTCATTGTTGACTAAAGTTGATGAACCGCTTCTTCACACTTTTCTTAGCTGCTTTTTGCTTGACAGCTGTTGGGCAAGTCGAGATCTCTTACCCCTACAATCCAGACAACGGAGATGGGGCCATCGGTTCTCCAGACTTGATTGAACTGTTGACGCTTTATGGAACGCTGTTCGAGCCAGAAGCGCTCATGGTAAATGAGATTCCATTTCAGGATTGGGTGGATGCTGTGAACAATACGCTTCTGTCGCAGCAGGCTTTGATTGACAGTCTGATGGGAAACGGGGTGAATCAGACCGATCCATGTGAGGGGCTGACTTCAGTAAACTATCATGGGGTTGAATACTCCATTGTTGCCATCGGCGATCAGTGTTGGTTCGCTAAAGACCTAATGGCAGAGCAATACAATGATGGCACGTTTATCAATGATTACAACCCTTACCCTTGGTTGAGCCAGTTTCCCACCCTATACTCGAATCCTGACTTATTTGTACCAGTCGGAATTGAAGAGGACGAGTGGGGCATTTATGCGCCATATGTTGGAAGTGAGGGAAATGAAAAAAAGGTATGTCCTGTAGGTTGGAAAGTGCCTGAACTTCGGGATATCGGGATTTTATGGGAATTTGGAAAAACCAGTTCTGCTACGAATAATCCGTTCACAGTTCTGAGTGACTTGACTGAATATTCCAGCTTTAATCTTCAACCCAATTGGAATTATGAATGGAGGCAGTGGCAAGGCTTCAATCTTCTCTCAAGTGAGAATTGGGTACATGCTTTTCCTTCGGACTTATGTGAAATAAGCATGGATTTGACGACAATGGCGAGAGAAATTAAATGGCGCTGCCATCTTGACTCATTGTATGGAGATTGTGATGCCCTTCAAAGTTTAGTTGCTGAAGTCGTCCTAGACTATGGTTACGATCCCGATCAAGCAAATTTGGCCAGCAGCGCTGGTTGTAATTGTAATAACCTCAGCTACATAAACATTTGGAACGTAGACTGTTTAGACCCTGATTGTGAAGAATCCATCTGCGAACAAAATCATCTAAATGAAGTCCTGTCTAATCCGAGAGGGTTTATGAACAGGTCTGCAATGCTATACTCGGACTACCAAGTTCATCTTGATGCGTGGAACTACTCCTCAGAAGTGTTCTTTCCACAGCAAGGGTCTGTGTATAACATAGGATACGGTGAGGTTGGGCCACTTCCTACTTTTATTTGGCACGACAATGAACGTGCATTGCCTCCTGAACAGACTGTGGAGGAGATCATGACTCCCTTTACGAGACTACCCATCCGCTGCCTCAAAGACTGACAGGCACATACGATCAGCTTCGTGAGTCTATGCTGTTGCCTCTAGGGGCTTTGAAAAACAACGTGGTGCCCTCACACCACCATGGTTGTGTACGCTTTGAGAGGGTGTACATAAGCTGTATCTTGTTGGTCCTTAACTGAGACTGATGAAAAGACTATTCGCTTTGATGTTGTGTGCTGTGAGCCTGGTGGTGGGTGCAACTGCTCCAGAGGGCTACTGCATTTCAATTGAGGAATATGCTGTTCATGACGCGGGTGAGCTGGCTGGTCTTACAACCTATAGAGTTTATTTGAACTGTGCTAATGAAACAGACTTTCTATTAGCCTGCGGAGGAGATGTCGATAATCCACTTATTGTCAATTCCACTTCGGGAACTTGGTACAACAACGGGCTGAATGCCTCTTGGAACGCGTCTGGTCTGAGCCCTGCATTTTTTTCATTCTTTCCTGATCTGCAGTATGACAGCTTTGTAACTATCGGCAACGACAACTCAATTGGCTCGGAACCTTCTATATCGGTTGGAGGCATTGACTGGAGACAGGAATTCTTAGGATCTGGGACCTCAGAGGACGCGACTTATGGCTCCAGCTTCACAGTGAATGACGAAGCAGGTAGCGCTTGGTTCATGACTTTCCCTGGTCTCGCTGCGGCAGAGACGCATCCTGCCTTTGCTGGGGACGATTTGCGGGTTCTAGTAATGCAAATCACCACTGCAGGAACTTTGTTTGGTCAGATTTATTGTCAAGTTTTTGTAGAAGGATCACAAGCCTCGGAATTAAGGGCTTTGATTCCTTTGGGTGGTTGTGACTGTGATGGGATTATTGACCCCTGTGGAGTTTGCTCAGGATCTGGGGTTGCAGGCTGCCTAGATCCCTTGGCCTGCAACAATGATCCTGGAGCGACCTGTGATGACGGTTCTTGTGACTACTCGTGCTATGGTTGCACCATTTCGCAAGCTTGCAACTACGATACAGATGCAACCGTCAACGATGGTTCCTGTGATTTTGAGTCTTGCCTGGGTCTCGGCTGCACGGACTCTGCAGCGTGCAACTATGATCCTGAAGCGGTCATCAACGATGGTTCTTGCGTCTATATCCTAGAAGGGGAGTGCGACTGCGACGGAAATGTGGTGGACGCCATTGGGGTCTGTGGAGGCGAATGTATAGAAGACGAAAATGGAAATGGCATTTGTGATGGGCAGGAAGTGTATGGCTGCCTCGATATGGCTGCGTGCAACTACAACGATGAGGCCAACGTAGATAACCCACAGAATTGTTTTTATGCTGAACAGTATTACGATTGCCTTGGAAATTGTCTCAATGACGTGAACGGCAACGGCGTGTGTGACGAGCTCGATATTTCTGGTTGCCTTGACCCCGAGGGATGCAACTACAACGATGAGGCCACAGTAGATGCCCCACAGAATTGTGTTTATGCTGAACAGTATTACAATTGCGATGGGTTGTGCCTCAACGACGTAGATCAGGATAGCATTTGTGATGAGCTGGAAATCCCAGGCTGTTCCGATGTAAGTGCTTGCAACTACGAAGTCATGGCCACAGACGAGGATGGCAGCTGTTCATACCCCGACGCCTTAGGTGTTTGCGGAGGCGATTGCGGATCCGACGCCGATGCCGATGGCATCTGTGACGACGTTGATCCATGCGTTGGAGAACTCGATGAGTGCGGCGTATGCAACGGAACTGGCGCCATCTACGACTGTGGGTGCGTTGACATTCCACAAGGCTTCTGCGATTGCGACCTTAACCAACTGGACGCTCTTGGTGTTTGCGGCGGTGATTGCGCAGAGGACGCGAACTCAGATGGCATCTGTGATGACCTCGTGGACTGCACTAACATTGGGGCAGCTTTCTGGCAAGACCTCGAGCTGGGTGTATACATCTCGGCTGAGCAGTCTCCTGTCATTTACGATTCCCTTACCGTCGATGGAATTCAGCTCACAGTCGGCGAGGATTTCACCAATGAACTCATCTTGAACGTACCGCTCGTCTTTGTGGATGAAGTCACTGGAGGTGCATTCCAAGTCTTGTCATGGTCCAACCTTACAGTTGAGGGTCTTCCGCCTGGGGTTAAACTCATCTTGCCTCCAGCTCTTGACGGTGCATCGCAGGCGTGTGTTGAGCTTACAGGTGATGACTATCCAACCCAGGAGGGGTACTATGAGGTTGTGATTACAGGCGAGGTGTTGCTGAACTTCTTCGGAACAGCGATCAGCATTGGTGATGTTTCCTCATCGTTTTGGGTAGAGGTTGTTTCGAACCCCAACGGAGTTCCAGGCTGCACTTACCCAACAGCTTCCAACTACATGCCGTGGGCCACTTACGACAGTGGTGTATGCGAGTATGCAGGTTGCACTGACCCCTCAGCATTGAACTATTCTCCAAGACACTCTATAGACGACGGCAGCTGCTTCTACAACGACCCAAACTGCGTGGCTGATGCCGCCTGTCCAGAGGACCTCAACGGAGATGGGGCAGTAGGCACACCTGACTTGCTGCTCATGCTTGGGGAGTATGGCAACTTCTGCGATTAACACAATCAAAGACACAGAATGAACCGCTTCTTTACACTTCTCTTAGCTGCTTCTTGCTTGACTGCTGTTGGGCAGGAATGCTTTCAAGGGTGCATTATTCCCGATGCTGTAGGTGAGTGCTTTGCCTATGATTTCGAATTAAATCAGTTCCCTCCAGGACAATTCATTCAAGACGCATCGACAGAAATTGAAAACCTCTTCATCAATATGGAGCACAGTTTCATGGGTGATTTGGTCATCTCGTTCATTTGCCCAAACGGTCAGTCGATAACGGTACATTCCCAAGGAGGTACCTCAACATTCCTAGGTGTGCCAGTGGACATCGATACTGACCCAAACACTCCTGGAATAGGATTTGACTATTCCTGGGATCCAAGCGCCACCAATGGCACTTGGGAAGACAATTCAGGGGGCACATTACCCGCTGGGTCTTACGAGAGTTATAGTCCGTTTGCCAACCTTGATGGGTGTCCTGTAAATGGTGTCTGGCAAATCGAACTTTGCGATCTATGGGCTTCGGATAATGGTTTTGTTTTTGATTTCGGAATCAATTTCATTAATGATTTTGGGCCAGGGTGCACTGATTCTTTAGCGTGCAACTACAACATTAATGCAACCGAAGACGATGGATCGTGCACGGAACTAGATGAATGTGGTGTTTGCGGAGGTGAAGGCATTCCAGAAGGAGATTGTGATTGCAATGGAAATCAATTCGACGCCGTTGGCACGTGCGGAGGAGGTTGCACTTCTGACATCAATAACAACGGGGTTTGCGATGATCAAGAAGTGCCTGGTTGTACTTATGCTTTTGCCGAGAATTACAACCCTGACGCAACAGATGATGACGGCAGTTGTACCGTTGCCGATTGCGATCCTGTAGAAGAAGGTGGTTGCAATTTGGAAGGAGACTTGAATGGAGATGGATTCGTCGGTACTGGCGACTTGCTGGATTTTCTCACTCAATTCGGAGCTGAGTGCACACCTGAAACAGCTTTCACATGTGTTAGCCCTGTCAGCTACCAGGGCTATGATTACGAGACAGTGCAGATTGGGGATCAGTGCTGGTTTGCTGAGAATCTTCGAGCCACTCAATACTCCAATGGGTCAAACATTCCTGTGGCTCTGGATTGTGCTCTCGGTGGAACAGAGTGGGTTTTTTTATTCACTCCAGCTCAAACGGTATTTGGCTCTAGTGGTGGAGCTCTCATGGGCACCTGCATACCATGCAACCACTTCAATCCCGATTTCAATGCTTGCAACCCTGATTTATCACTGAGCGAGTATGGTGTCTTGTACAATTGGTATGCAGTCAATGCTCCTGGGGAATTGTGTCCGTCGGGCTGGCAAGTACCGAACAAAGCACAATGGGAAGAGCTGAGGGACTACGTCTTGGGCGAAGGCTATGCCGAGGTTAATACGCCGCTGAGATCCACTGGGGGCTGGATAGAAAACGACAACGGAACAGACGTTTTTGGTTTCTCTGGGCGCTCAGGAGGGAAAAGACATCCCAATGGGAGTTTTCAAGCTGCTGGAAAAATTGGGCTGTGGTGGAGTCGAACCGCTTCTGGACTGGAAGCATATCGCTTCCGATTGGATTCAGACAATTCAGGACAGACGATTAATACAGAAGATTGGCGCAACGGCTTCTCTGTCCGCTGCATCAAAGACTCAGAATGAACCGCTTCTTCACACTTCTCTTAGCTGCTTCTTGTGCCTTGGATGTCTGGGGTCAAGTGCCCAATAACGTTGAATCTGCAGAATTCGATCATATCAACGATCGATGGCTTGTCAACAACGGCAACAGCGTGCTTTACACGGAGGATTTGGGTAGCTCGTGGAACACCCTTGGCAGCGCAGCTGCGAGTCACGGCATGGAAATCATCGGGACCACGTTGTTCGCCATCCACAACAATGTTATCAAGTCTTACGATGTGACTACAGGCAACCCACTCGGAACACATAGCCCTGGCAACGCTGCCTTCCTCATAGGCATGGGAAGCCAATCTGATGAGAATGGAGATGTGTTGGTGGTCAGTGATTTTTCCAGCGGCAAGCTTATCAAGGTCGACGTCAACGACCCTGCCAACATGAGTTCCAGCGTATTGGTTGCCAACACTGGCACCACGCCTTCTGGCGTGACCCTCAAAGACGGTCTGGCTACTGTGGTCAATTGGGGCGGCAATGCCGACATCTTGCAAGTCGATGTGGTAACGGGAGCCATGACTACCCTCATTGATAGTCCTGGAATCGGTAACTGCTATGGCATCGACTGGGCAGGGGAGTCTTGGGTGGTCAGCTCTTGGTCACCCAATCGAGTCACACTTTTTACTCCTGATCAAGAGGTGTCTGGGGTTTGGACCCAGGAGACACTTACTACGAGTGGAGAAGTATCTAACCCCGCAGGCCTCAGCGTCAACGATTTAGAAGACATGTATGCGGTCGCTTCCAGTGGGGACAACACTGTGTTTTTTGGCGTTTTACCTGTATCATCGGTCAACCAGGACAACGGATGCACAGATGTGAATGCCTGCAACTTCGATGAGGCTGCAGTGCTGGACGATGGCTCTTGCCTATACCTAGATGAATGCGGAGTTTGCGGTGGACAAGGCATTCCACAAGGAAACTGCGATTGCAATGGAAACGTCATTGACGTGCTGGGAGTCTGTGGTGGTAGTTGCACTTCGGACTTCAACAGCAATGGCGTATGCGACAATGAGGAAGTGTT
The DNA here is from genome assembly GCA_028141885.1 of Flavobacteriales bacterium. The sequence continues at coordinate 17,197 of JAOIQU010000028.1, forward strand.
TGGGTGCACCTATGCCAATGCTTCGAACTACAATCCAAACGCCACTGATGACGACGGATCTTGCGTCTCCCTATGTGCAGTTGATACAAACACTAACTGTTTGGATGGGACTGTGTGGGACGAAGCGCTGCAGGGGTGTGTTCCCGAGTCTGTTGTTTGTGAAGTAGAGTTCGACTACGATGGGGATGGAACTGTAGGCTCAGGCGATCTGTTGGCCTTTCTGACAGCGTTTGGAGCTTCCTTTCCAGATGAAGACGCTGATGGAGTCTGTGATGAAATAGACGAGTGTGTAGGTGAGTATGACGAGTGTGGAGTATGCAACGGTCCTGGTGCAGTGTACGACTGTGGGTGTGAGGAGTGTGTAGAGTTTGTTGAATGCGGCGACCTATTGAGTTATCAAGGCTACGACTATCAGACCGTCCAAATAGGTGAGCAATGTTGGTTCGCGGAGAACTTGAGGGCTGAGAACTACGGGAATGGTGACTCGATACCTACAGGTCTCAGTGACATGGAGTGGGAGAACACCATTTCTGGGGCTGTCACCGTTTTCGGTGAAGGCAGTACATGGTGCGGCTCTGATACTTACGTTGGAGTTGTCGATCCATGTGAGGATTCTTCATTTTCATTAGAGGAGTTTGGAAGATTGTACAATTGGTATTGTATTCATGACAACCGTGGCCTTTGCCCGACTGGTTGGCATGTTTCCACCAGGGTAGATTGGTCTGACTTAATCACGTTTCTGGGTGATCTAGCAGGTTTCAAGATGAAAACATTATCGGGATGGTTTCAAGACGGTAATGGAGATAATAGCAGCGGCTTCTCAGCAAAGCCAGCTGGGGGGAGAGATGACGACTATACCGATATTGGAGAAGATGGTTTTTGGTGGACGTCTACAGTGGTGGCTGATACCGCCTTTGCATTTAATTTGACTTATTCTGATTCGGTTGTTTTGGAGATTCCTGTTTCGACAACTTTGGGATTTGTAGGAACC
>JAOIQU010000029.1 GCA_028141885.1 Flavobacteriales bacterium
GACACGCCAAAGATTGGGATGGCCAACCAGGCAATGGACGAGAAGTCAGCACCTCCGACAGTGCCGTAATTTGTGCTTGGACATTCATCTCCCCCATGCACGCAAAGGAAACGCATGGGCTGTTTCTTTGCACCATGAAGGTCCATGTGCTCGACGACGACTTGCACTTTCCCCCGGTTTCCGAAGCGGGAGAACATGGCCTTCTCGCCGTTGGAGGGGACTTGTCGCCTGCACGACTGCTGGCGGCTTATGAACATGGTGTTTTCCCTTGGTTCATGGAAGACGACCCGATTCTGTGGTGGGCTCCAAACGAACGAGCTGTGCTCCCGGCCCTGGGTTTGAAGGTGTCCAAGAGCATGCGCAACGAGCTGAACCGAAAGCGTTATCAAATCACCATGGACCGCGCATTCAAGGAGGTTGTTGATGCATGCAAAGACGCCCCTCGAGACGGCGAAGGTACCTGGATTTCCGATGAAATGGTGGCTGCCTATGTGCGACTTCATGAATTGGGCGTGGCCCACTCTGTTGAAGTTTGGCTCGACCGAAAGCTTGTGGGGGGATTGTATGGCGTGTCACTCGGAAGGATGTTCTTCGGCGAAAGCATGTTCTCCACCGCTACCAACGCTTCCAAAGTGGCATTCGTTCACTTGGTACGGTGGTTGGCTGTGAAAGGATTTGGACCCGTGGATTGCCAAATCATGAACCCCCACCTCGCTTCGCTTGGCGCCGAGTCTTGGAACCGAAGCGACTTTCAGACGCAATTGGATCACTTTCTGAATGTGGCCCCCACCCTGAAGGGTTCGTGGACGACTTTTGAGGAGGAAATGAAACGCCTTGTCTGACACTCAACCCCAACCGAGATTCACGCCACCTCCGCAAGGCCGGCGTCAGCCTGGCTGGAAGGTTTGGTGCACCAGGCAAGCCTTGCGTGCCTTAGGCTGGAAAATTCGTGGCAACATGCCCATCCAATTTTGGCGAACAACGTTGGTGATTTACGCGCCACTGCCCTGGCAATTGAACGCTTTGAGAATGGCGATGCCGATCCAAACTGCAAGGCTGGACATCGACGAAGATTCACCTCGGCGCTGGGCCCAAGCCATTTCCCAACACATTGACAATCGACAGGCCACGGCTGTCCACCTCGATCCAACCCTGTCTCAGCTGGAAGACATTGTGACCGCCGCGCGTTCAGCAAAAACCAGAATCACCCTGTGCGCCTGGGATGCCCAACGAAAATTCGTACACATCCACGCCCCATTCAAGACCTCTCCTTTCCCCGATCGAGATCTTCACTACATCCGACGTTACTTCGGATATTTCTCACAACAAGCTGATTGACATTTGATTAGGATTGATTTCCACACGTTGTTCACAATTTGGGATTCAACGTTGACAAAACGTTCAAAACGGGGTTCACTCCAATTGCCTAGCATCAAGCATTAAGCCCGTAATTGCTTGGCAAACCTCTCAACAACCAACACCTCGACCATGAACAAACTGGACAAATACGACCACATGATCCTCGACATCATTCACATGCACAAGATCGAGAATCAATGTCACATTCGCTTGGCTGTGTTGGAGCGCAACTTCTGGAAGCGCATCGAGGAAGACACCGACCTCCACGTGGGGAAGGCACGCATTGGAGAACGCATCACCAACTTGTACCTCGATGGTCTCATCCAGAACAAAGATGGGTATGCCCTCACCAAGAAAGGCCGCGAACAATTGGCCTTCGCCCCTTGGAAGCAAGAGACAGCTGAAGCGAAGTAAAACGCATTGCCACCTCGATGGCAAGCAACAAAAAAGGCGACCAAATGGTCGCCTTTTTTGATTGAATGCACCCGGAACCTCAGGATTCTTCCAAAATTTCCAATCCAGGAAACTTCTCCTTCCAGTAGGCCAACTTGCTGCTGTCACGAACCGTGATGACGGTGCGACGGTCCAGGCGGACCTTGATGTTGGGTTGCAGCTCTTTTGCGGATTTCTTTCTTCTAGCCATGAAGGATGGGTGTATCGTGAGTCGGTTCGTACGTCAAAAGAACACAAACACCTGCGAAAAAGTTGCCTGGTGTGAAAAAAGTCCGCTGAGTCGTTAAGGAATCTTGGCTTGAGCCTCGAATCTGACGCAGCCCTGTCATCCGCCCGCGTGAGGCACCATGCGGCCTGCATACCAGGCGATGTACAAATAGCACAGCACCGGCAGGGCAAAAGCAACCGCAAATCCGGCGGTGTCAACCAAACCTCCCATGGCTGGAGGAATGAAGGCGCCACCTGCAATGGCAGTGCAAAGGATGCCTGACCCTTGGGGTTTGGCCTCACCCAGGTCTTCGATGGCCAATGTGAAGATGGTCGGAAACATGATGCTGTTGCAAACCCCAACCGCCAACACCAACAACAAGGCGGAAACCCCGTCCAAGGAGATGGACATGATAATCAAGAGCATGGCCGACAATCCTGAACCTGCAAGCAATGTCGATGGCTTCACCCGTTGCATGAGTGCCGAACCCACAAATCGCCCCACCATGGCCCCACCCCAGTAAAAGGTCAGCAAAGCACCAAGCACCCCTTTTGCATCCAATCCTCCCACATCAATCCCCTTGATGAACGCGGCCACGTTGGCCATGCTCCCCAACAATGCACTCGTTTTGATGTCTTCCACAATGCCCAAACTCAATCCGTAGTTCACCATGTACGAACCAAGCGCAACTTCAGCGCCGACGTATACAAAAATGCCGAGTGCTCCAAACAAGAGTTTCTTGTCTTTGAGGACATGAAGGTAACCTCGCTCGAGGCCCTTGTCCCCTCCCAAAATTTTGGGCAAGGTGATCAAGCCAACCACCCCTGCCAGCGCAAAAAAGGCAAGGGCCAACAGGACAAACGGCACTTGAACTGCAGAAGCCTCACGAGCGTAATAAGACAATCGCTCAGACTCAGAAAGGGCTTGAATGGCATCGCTTGAGAGGATTTGATCTCCCAACAAGAAACTGGCAGCCACAACAGGTGCAAGTGTGGTCCCAAAAGAATTGAACGCCTGCGACAAATTCAGCCTGGCCGAAGCCGACTGTTCAGGCCCTAGGACGCTGATGTAGGGATTGGCCGCCACCTGAAGGATGGTGATGCCTCCTGCCACCACAAACAAAGCCAGCAGAAACAGCGGGTACAACCTCGTCGTTGCTGCGGGATAGAACAACAAGCAACCAACTCCAGCGGTGGCCAACCCCACAAGGATGCCACGCTGGTACCCAATCTTGGAAATCAAATTACCTCCGGGAATGCTCAAAAGCCCGTACGCCGCGAACCAAGCGAATTGCACCAATCCAGCCTGCAAAAACGTCAGTTCAAACACCTCTTTCAAACGTGGGATCAAGGCGTCTACGAGCACCGTGATGAATCCCCACATGAAAAAGAGTGAGGTCACTGCGACAAAGGCACCCTTCAAAGTGCGGCCATTTCTAATTCCATCCATGTCGTTCTAAATGTTGTCAGCGAATCAAATGCACGAATCCTCGGAATTCCTGTGCATCGGTGTCAAATCCTGTCGCTTTGATGAGCCAATGGTAAACGCCATTGGGTGCGTAGTGGGTTCCATCGTTGACGTCACCTGTCCAAACTTCGTTCAAATCTGTACTGTGGTACACCTGTTCACCCCAGCGGTTGAAAATCCAAATCTCGAAAAGGCGCACTTGGCGGCCATTGAACGCCAGGACGTCATTCAACCCATCGTTGTCAGGGGTGAACGCCGTGGGGATGTAAAAGATGACATCGCCATAGACATCAATGCGGTCTGAATCGGTGCATCCAATGTCTGTCACCACGTTGACCACCGTCTCGTAGGTAGACACCCCGTCGAACGTATGAACTGGCCTGCGCAGGAACGAACCATCTCCATCCCCAAAGTCCCATGTGTAGAAATAAGCTCCTTCGAAGGGTTCAGCAGGGTCAGTCAGCACATCAAATTGGTAGGCATCACCCCCCAAGTTCTCTCGAACGATTGTGGTTTCCACCGTTTGAACCCGCACCTGGGTGACCTTCTCCTCAGAGTAGTCGCAATTGTCCACCACCACCACCTCGTAGTTCGTGTTTTCCTCTGGGTCGATCAAATGCACGTAATCCTCATCGTTGAAATCATCCCACTGGATTTGGTACGGCGGTTGGCCTCCATCCACTTCCAAGGTCAACAGCATTTCTGCGCCATTGCACAGCAGCGTGTCATTCGACGTCCTGACATCCAGCGGCTCATAAGGCACGGTGAAGACACTCTGATGGTAGCCTTCACGTTCGCAACCATCTTCCAAATACACTTCCACAAGCGAGGACGTCAATGCACCGTATGTGATGCAACTGTCTTCGCCGTAGCTGACACCATTGATTGACCAAGCATATTCTACGGCAGGATATTCATAGAAAGGGTCTTGGATGAGCTCCACACAAATCTCTTCCGTTTCGTCGCAGGGCACGACGTACTCCTCTTGCAACTCAGATTCGAACGCAGGGGTGTCAAACAAAATGACGGTGATCTCGCTTTCAATGGAGCCACTGACCACTTTCAAATACAGCGTTTCGGTTCCCTCATCGATGTTGTCCTGAGGCACTTCAAACGTCAAGGAAAGGCTGTATTCTCCCACTGGGATGGAAGCCGATGACGGCAGTCCAAGCAGGTCCTCGCCCAGGGTGGCTTCAGACCCCTCCGCTGCAATCAGATCGAAATTGAATGGGAACAACGACGACACCGCGCAAGGCCGACTGATAGTGATGGTGGACGGACCGCAGTCTTCCCAGGCACAATAAATGACGTCATCGTCATCCGGATCGGGATCACACCGAGGAGCTGCTTGGGATTCATAAGTCGTTGGGATGGGCGACCCGAAACTCCCCTCCTCCAGAATAACCACAGAGTCCAAAATGGTGTCAGAGCCGTCGCCGATGGCCAATTTGATGTGGTACGTCTCACCGCAAATCACAGGATACACCGCCGTGAGCACCGTGGTGTAACCATTCATGCAGATGTCGTCATTGTCGTTGAGGACATAGAATTCTGGATTGATGGTTCCGTTGACCGAACTGATTGTGATTGGCAGCTCAGGATCCGACCCGGGCACCGTGGCGATGTTGATCGCTTGACCAGGAAAACCAACTGGCGCATTGTATTGTCCCGTGATGCCCGCACCAGACAAAAAGAACGCGAAGATGTCGTTGTACTGCGTGTTCTCGAATGCCTCGTATTCCTCTGAACCAAAAATGTAATTGAAGCTAACAAAATCCCCCGCAGGGTCAAAGTCAAACTCGATGACGCAGAGATCGTTGACACTTCCTACCGTGAAAGCTTGATCAATCAGCGGCGGAACATCGTTCGCGATTTCGAGCAAGTCCGGGTCCGTTGGGGTCGGGCCATTGCACCCAATGCATCCTTGCCCAGCGCAAAACGCATCCGCAGCATTTCCTGAACTGAGGATGAGTCCACCTTCGATGGGAAAACCGTTGTCGAGGCCTCCGGTCATGTAACCGAATTGCTCCATGGAGCCCTCAAAAGAGATGTTGGTGGCGGTCACGCCCTCACCCAACAACACGTCGTTGACGTACTGTTCAATGGTCAAGCTTTGATCGACCGTGATTTGCGCGTAGCCCGTCGAGGCGAGCGTTGCAAACACGCATCCATACAGCCAGGATTTGCTGAGGGTAGATTTGAAGGAGAGGCGAGACATGCAGCAGCAGGATTGCCACTAAGATAACTCACGCTCCAAACATGGATCAGTTGAAGTCTGACAGCGCGACCGAGAGCTTCTTCCGTGCATGAAAAATGCGCGACTTCACGGTGCCCATTGGGATGTCCATCTCCTCTGCAATTTCATCGTAGTGATAGCCGTCCAAAAACATGGTGAAGGGCTTTCTGAAGTCGGGCTTAAGCTCGTCAATGGCCTCCATGATGTCCGCTTGATTGATCACTGTGGTCACCGTGTCGACACGATAATCTTGACTCGCGTTGATGAAGTATTGATTCTCTGTGCTGTCCAGAACGGTGTTCTGGAATTTCTTCCGCTTGTAGTTGTTGATGAAGATGTTCCTCATGATGGTGTAGAGCCACCCTTTCATGTTAGTTCCCTCCTTGAAGTTGTTTTGGTAACGAAGGGCCTTCACCATTGTGTCTTGCACCAAATCATCCGCGTCTGCGCCGTTGCGTGTGAACCCCAAAGCAAAACCACGGAGAAAGTCAGACTGGCTGACAAGAAGCTGGTTGAATTCGAGTGTGCTCATGATCGATTTGTTTAACGATTCGAGCCAAAGATTCAACAAAACTTGCGCCCTGCCAAAATTTTGTTCAACATTTTTTCAAAAACGCTAAACAAAAATCATCGATTCGCTGATTTTCAACAGGTTACAACGAAAAAAGACAAACCAACAAGAAATGGGACCGATTGTTCAAAACAATCGCTGCACCAACTCGCCCCCGGTGACGTCAATGGTCACACCCTCTCTGGGCTCGGCACCTCTGAAGACATTGCCCGCCAAGTGGAACGTGACATCACTTCCTCCAAACGTCCTGACGATGCGATCGATGTATGCCTCAACTTGGTGCTCTGCCGGGGAAGTGGTGCAGTAGGTGACGAATGCCACTTTGGGGAATTGGGCTGCCACACCTGGCAAATCGTCAAAAGGTACGCTCTGGCCTAACAACACGCTCTTTCGGCCGTAGGAGCGACAAAGCTGATGAACGAAGAGCAAAGAAATGTCGTGAATCTCTCGCTCAGGCAGGTAAAGCACCAGCACTTCACCTCCCTCGTCCTCGGGAACCTCAGCCTCATGAATTTGGGCATACAGCATTTGACGAAGCAGGTTGCTCATGAAATGCTCGTTGGCAGGACAAATGGAATTGGTCAACCACAACACGCCCACCTCGGCCAAGAAGGGCAAACACACGCTCACCACGGTCGCCTCAAACCCCAACCGCGCCACACAGTCGTCCATGGTTTCACGGAACAAGCGCTCGTCGTAAGACATCATCGCCACCTTGAGCTTTTGCTGCGCCACCAACTCTCCCGATGCTTCATCTGCCGCTGGCTCCGCCTTGACAGCGTCGAGCAGGTCTGTTTCGGACATGGCTGCGACCTTTGAAATCTTCAGCCCCCGCTCAAGCAACAAGCTCACATTCAGAAGACGCTTCAGATCCTCGCCCGAGTACGTTCGAATGTTCGTTTCAGAGCGCGAGGGATTCAACAGCGCATAACGCTGCTCCCACGCCCGAATGGTGTGGGCCTTCACGCCAGAAAGGTTTTCGAGATCCTTGATGGAAAACTCCTGTTTCACGCCGCTCTCTTGATGATTGTGAGGTGCACCATACCAACGAACACTCGAAGGAAGGTTTTGGTTCACATCATAAGTTTGCGTCATGGCAGCATCTATCTTTTTGTCCGTCTCCAAAGACGAAAGCTTGTATCCCTTCAACGTTTTGCGCAACGAGGAGACGCTGCATTTTGGGGTAAGGTCCATTGCAAATCAATGGCATGATCTCTTGCAAGCCAAACCCAATGTCGTCATTCACCCCAGATTGCTGCCCACTTCGCCCAACGTTGCGGCGGTAATGGCTTTGGAACCGGGGCAGGCTTGGACGTTTCAAGGACAGACTGTGGCGCAACACGGCACTGGCGAGGCCGCGGAGCGGAACTCTCCCGAACCAGACCTCTTGTTGGATGCCCCTTCCCTGTTCGAACGCGCAGGTGAGGGCTTGATGGAGGACCTACCTCGTTTGAAACTGGCTTGGCGATTGCGCACCCTCTCTGAAGACGAAAGAGAAGCCTGGGCCTCCGCCGGAGTGGTTGTCCATGGCCCCTTGGATCGCATTCACCTTGCCCCTGGAGCCACCCTCCGAGATGCCTCTTTGAACACCGAGCAAGGGGACATCCTCCTCGGTCCAGATGCCGAAGTCATGGAAGGGTGCCGCATTCGTGGGCCCTTTGCCCTGGGCGAGGGATCTGTGTTGCGGATGGGTGCCTTGGTCTACGGGGCGACCACCATTGGAAGCAAGTGCAAGGTCGGAGGCGAATTGAGCAACGTGGTCATGCATGATTGCTCAAACAAAGCCCACGGCGGGTTTTTGGGCAACGCTGTGATTGGCTCGTGGTGCAACCTCGGTGCCGAAACCACATGCAGCAACCTCAAAAACACCTACGGCGACATTGCCGAGTGGCAGCATCGTGAAGGCCGGTTCGAAGCGCGCGGCAGGACCTTTTGCGGCCTTTTGATGGGCGACCACAGCAAAACCGCCATCCACACCGCGTTCAACACCGCCAGTGTCGTGGGTGCGATGTGCAACGTCTTTGGCAACGTCACCCCGCCCAAGCATCTGCCGTCCTTCTCGTGGGGATTCGACGGCGAGGTGCAAGAACTTGAGCGTGCCTTGGCCACAGCCCAAAAAGTCATGGCCCGACGCAATCAAATGTTGACGCCAGAAGCGGAACAGGAGATTCGAGATGCGTTTGCGGCAAGGCAGTCACGTCTTTGACGACCTGACAACCTGTCGGAAATCCTGACGTTTCCACCCCACGGTGCACTGAAACCGAAGACTTGGCGTTCCTTTTGTCAGGTGCAGCAAGGATGGCCGGGTTTGGCACGCCATTTGACCAATGCACACCAAACGATGAAGGCCATGCGACTGAGCGACATGCAAGACCAAGAGTTCATTCCAATCCTCACTGAAGAGGACGAGAATGCCATGCAACAAAAGGACATCCCTGAAGTGCTTCCATTGCTTTCCTTGAGAAACACCGTGTTGTTTCCAGGGGTGGTCATCCCAATCAGCGTGGGGCGAGACCGAAGCGTCAGGTTGATTCGGGAGGCCAACAAAGCCGAAATGTTGATCGGCGTGGTGAGCCAAAAAGAGGACGACACTGAAGTTCCAGGCCCCGAAGACCTCAACACCGTCGGCACGGTCGCACGGATTCTGAAAATGTTGAAGATGCCCGACGGCACCAACACCGTCATCCTGCAAGGCCAACAGAAATTCAAGTGGACCGCGATCATCCAGGAAGAGCCGTATCACAAGGCTCAAGTTGAATCCTACGGAGGCATGGATGAGCCGCTGCCTGAAAAAGAAGGACGGGCCATGATGGAGAGCCTTCGGGAACTCTCGGCGGAACTGATCGAAATGAATCCCAACATTCCGACAGAAGCTGCTGAGGCGATCAAAGGCATCAACCGCCTTGGATTTTTGGTCAACTTCATCGGAAGCAACATGCAGGTCAGCGTCGAGGACAAACAGCGCATCCTCGAGGAAGTGAACCTCCGTGAACGGGCGCAAAAGGTGTTTGAGCTCCTCCACAAGGAGAAGCAAATGTTGTCCTTGAAACAGGACATCCAGCGGAAGGTCAAAACCGACCTCGACCAGCAGCAAAAAGAGTTCTTCCTGCACCAGCAGATGAAGACGATTCAGGAAGAATTGGGCGCCAATCCACTCAAAGAGGAGATCCTCGAAAAGCGGGCCAAAGCCGCCACCAAAGATTGGCCTGACCATGCCAAAGAAGCCTTCGACAAGGAAATTGGCAAGCTCGAGCGCATGAACCCTCAAGCCAGTGAGTACAGTGTGCAGGCCAACTACTTGGACACCCTTCTCGACCTGCCCTGGAACGAGGTCTCGCCAGACAACTTCGACTTGAAGCACGCCCAAGCTGTGCTGGACCAAGACCACCACGGCCTCGAAAAGGTGAAAGAGCGCATCATCGAGCACTTGGCCGTGTTGAAAATCAAGGGAGACTTGAAGGCACCGATCCTCTGCTTGTACGGCCCTCCGGGCGTTGGGAAGACCTCGCTGGGACGCAGCATCGCGGGGGCGCTGGGACGGAAATACGTGCGGATGAGCTTGGGCGGCTTGCGCGATGAGGCCGAAATCCGCGGTCATCGAAAAACGTACATCGGGGCCATGCCTGGCCGCATCCTTCAGAACCTCAAAAAGTCGGGAACGAGCAACCCTCTTTTCGTGCTTGACGAGATTGATAAGCTGGGGCGCGACCACCACGGCGACCCCTCCTCCGCCCTGCTCGAAGTCCTCGACCCCGAGCAGAATCAAACGTTTCACGACAACTACTTGGACCTCGATTACGACTTGAGCAAGGTGATGTTTTTGGCCACGTGCAACGACCTCAGCACGATTCAGCCTGCCCTGCGCGACCGCATGGAAATCATCGATGTCAGCGGATACACGCTCGAAGAAAAAGTCCAAATCGGCAGACGTCACCTGTTGCCCAAGCACTTGAACGAGTCAGGGCTCGCTCCGGCCCAACTCAAGGTACCCGTGTCGACCATCCAATCCGTGGTGGAGCAATACACCAATGAGAGTGGCGTACGCGGCCTCGACAAACGATTGGCCAAACTTGTGCGCCACCGTGCCAAACAAATCGCCTTGGACGAAGCGCACGAAGTCGAGGTCAAAAGCGACGATTTGCACAACATCCTCGGCATTGCCAGAGAGAAAGACCGATATGAGGGCAACGAAGTCGCGGGGGTCGTGACTGGACTTGCTTGGACTCCAAGAGGCGGTGACATTCTGTTTATCGAATCGTCGTTGACCCCTGGCACTGGCAAGCTGACGTTGACAGGCAACCTTGGAGACGTCATGAAGGAATCTGCCATCATCGCGCTCCAGCATCTGAAAGCCAATGCCGATTGGCTTGGACTGACATCAGAGGTGTTTGACAAATGGAACGTCCACATCCACGTGCCGCAGGGTGCCATCCCCAAGGACGGTCCCAGCGCAGGCATCACCATGCTGACCGCATTGGCCAGCGCGTTCACCCAGCGTAAAGTCAGAAAATACCTGGCCATGAGCGGCGAGATCACTCTGCGTGGTCAGGTGCTTCCCGTCGGGGGCATCAAAGAAAAAATCCTCGCTGCCAAACGCGCAGGCCTGAAAGAAATCGTCCTCTGCGAACGAAACAAACAGGATGTGGAAGACATAAACCCCAAGTACATCAAGGGATTGACCTTCACCTACGTCAGCCACATGCGAGAAGTGGTGGACCGTGCGTTGTTGGGTCAACATGTCGACCGTCCATTGCGCATTGTCTCTGCCTAACTTGCCACGCATGAACGCCCTCCGTCGTTTTTGGGTCCTCACGCTCAGCTTGAGCTGTCTTCAAGCGTGGGGCCAAACAGAGCAAGGCGTAGGCCCTTCCATCGCATGGGACGTCTCAACAGACCCCCGCAATGCGGCCATTGGAGGGTTGGATGCCGCCCCTCTGTCGGGAGATGGCTGGACGGTGGCGGTGAATCCAACAGCCTTGGATTCAACGGTCGAGCGTCAACTCTACACGTCCTACCTGGACTACTTCGCAGGCATTCGCGGGGGTGCTGTGACCCTCCCATTGCGACACAGAGGGCGACTGAGTACCCACGCGGGCATTCGGTTCATGAACTACGGCAGGTTCGATGAAACCACAGCTGCTGGAGACCTGGTCGGCCGCTTTTCAGGAGGTGACTATGCGATTCAAGGGGGTGCGTCATGGTCTTTGGACTCCCTTTGGACTATTGGAGTCACGGGATTCACCGGCCTTCGAAACCTTGAAAAATTCAATGCGGCAGTACTCGGCATGGACGTCGGGGTTGTCCGACGCAGTCCTGACGGATTGAGGGCACTCGGCCTTTTGGTGTCCAACTTGGGGTTCCAAACGGATTTTTCAGGCATCATGCCTGATGGCAGGCTGCCTCACAACGTCCAAATTGGCTGGACACAAAGCTTCCCAGACGCCCCCTTCACGTTCCACTTGCGGTTCCAACGCCTTGAAATGTGGGACCTTGCGCCTGAAGGCACGTACGACGATGCCGTGGATCCACTCACGGGTGAACTCATCCCCAACGGCACGTGGATTTGGGGAGACCAATTCTTCAGACACATGTGCGCGGGCGTCACCCTCAACCTCGGACCTCAACTTCGAGGCCATGTGGGGTACAACCACCAACGCCAAAAGACCATGGCCGCCGCAGGAAGAACTGGATTGAGCGGCATGAGTTTGGGCATTCAAGGCACCTTCAAGACAATGCGTTTCAGCTTGGCCCGAAGTGTGTATCATTTGGCCGGGGGGTCAACTCACTTGGGCTTGGTTTTGCAGCTGCCAAAATCTCCTGCAAATCGCGCACCCGCGCCACCTTGAGTTCAGGCCGTCCAACCTATCTTCGACACATGGGCAGAAGTCGCATCAGCATCGCAATTGACGGCCACTCTAGTGCTGGGAAGAGCACCATGGCCAAATCCCTGGCCAAAGAGTTGAACTACGTGTACATCGACACGGGTGCGATGTATCGTGCGGCGACACTCCATGCCATGAAAGAGCGCAGCGTGCTCGACGGGAACGTCAATGAAGTCAGCCTGCGAGCGGGACTGGATCGCATGTTTTTGGCCTTTCGGTACAACCCCAAGACGGAACAGAGTGAAATTCACCTGAACGGCACCAACGTCGAAAAAGAAATTCGAAGCATGGATGTGGCGTCGAAGGTCAGCCTTGTGGCCCGCGTGCCAGAGGTGAGAACCAAACTCGTGGCAATCCAGCAGCGCATGGCGGAAGGCGGCGGCGTGGTGATGGACGGCCGTGACATCGGAACGGTGGTGCTGCCCAAAGCGGAGCTCAAAATCTTCATGACTGCCGACCCTGAGACGCGTGCCTATCGGAGACTGAACGAGCTCAAAGCAAACGGCAAGGACGTGTCGTACGACCAAGTCCTCGAAAACGTGTTGGAACGCGACCGCATCGATTCGGAACGCGCCGTGGCCCCCTTGCGCCAAGCAGAGGATGCCGTGGTCGTGGACAACAGTGAACTCACCCTGGAAGAACAATTCAATTTCTTGGTCACCTTGGCCCGAACCCGCATGGAGGAAGCATCCGAATGATCCGAACCATTTACACCTGCCTCGCGTTGCTCTCCTTCGCAGGCTGCCATCTCGCCCAAGACGACTCCCCCCCTCAAGGCCCCATCAAGCCAGCATTCCTCCAAGAAGACTCCCTTCTTGTCGACAGCCTGTTGTCCACCCTCACCATGGAGCAACAAGTGGCCCAATTGCTGATGGTGCCCATTTATGCCAAAGAAGACACCAACGGCTGGGCTGAAGCCGAGCGCTGGACGCGCGATTTGGGCTTGGGCGGCGTTATTTGCATGCAAGGAGGACCCAACCTTCAGCGAACCCGACTACGACGACTTCAAGACCGCGCAACCATTCCCCTGATGGTGGCCTCTGATGCAGAATGGGGATTGGGCATGCGTTTGGACAGCACACGGTCGTTCCCCCGGGCCATGACCTTGGGTGCAACCCGGAATCCTGCCTTGGTTCGCGTGTTTGGACAGGTGGTAGGCCGAAGTCTGAGGGCCACTGGGGTTCATGTGAATTTCGCACCTGTGGTGGACGTCAACTCGAACCCGGTCAATCCCGTCATCGGAAGCCGGAGCTTCGGCGAATCCGTCCATTGGGTCAGCACCTTGGGCGAAGCGTATGCCAATGGCCTTCAAGATGTGCACGTCATGGCCACCGCCAAGCACTTCCCAGGTCACGGGGACAGCGACAGCGATTCTCACAAGACCCTCCCCACCATCAGCCACGACCGATCCAGGTTGGACTCCATCGAGTTGGCACCTTTCAAACATGCTTTTGACCACGGCATGGCTGGCGTGATGGTGGCGCATTTGGACATCCCAAGCCTGGACAGCACCCTCGCCCAACCCTCGACCCTCTCCCCTTTGATCGTCGACTCGTTGTTGAGGGGTGAAATGGGATTTGAAGGATTGGCCTTCACCGACGCCATGAGCATGAAGGGGTTTGCCGACTTTGTGGGCGATCGCCCTCGAATTCGAGATGCCCTGCTCGCAGGAAACGACGTGCTGCTGTTCCCGGGCGACCCTGAATTGGCCATTGAGGAAACCATGTCCGCCCTCGCCGAAAGCAGCCTGGACTCCACGGCCGTTACAGAGAAATGCCGGCGGGTTTTGCTCGCCAAATTGTGGTGTCGTTCGCACGACAGCATCCCCGCACTGGGGCAACCTTGGGAACCCAAACACGCCGAGGCGATCCACCGTGAGCTTTTGGCCCAAAGCCTCACGGCCCTGCCTGGACAAGACTCCGTTTTCATGGCTCCGCTTGCCCAAGGACACGGGCAACTCACGATGCTGGATTTGGCGAACAAATCGGGTTCTTGCGCCCCACTCGAAGCCCAACTTCGCGCCCACCTGGCCAACGACTGGACCTTGGACCGTCACGTTCTGGGCAAGGATGGTGCGGGCCTGAACGAGCCCGGAGTGCGCGCGGCGGTTGAAGCGGCAGACCACTTGCTAATCACGGCCTCAGAGATGAGTCACAAACCCTCCCGAAACTTTGGGTTGGACACCACTGGAGTCAAAGCGTTGACACGCGCACTTGAGACGTGGAATGTGGAGGCCGACAACGTGACGGTGGTTTGGATGGGCAATCCCTATGCGCTGAACGACTTGGCGACTTTGGCCAATCGCACGAGCACACTCTTGGTCGCTTACCAGGACGATTTCAGGACCTGCGAGGCCGTTGCCGACGCCCTGTGCGGCATTGAGGCTGTGCAAGGAAGACTCCCCGTCTCCCCCACTGAAGGACCCTGGCGTGTTGGAGACGGCATGGATTGG
Source organism: Flavobacteriales bacterium (assembly GCA_028141885.1). The sequence goes on from JAOIQU010000029.1 coordinate 14,629, forward strand.
GACGGCAACCAACGGCTCGGTCGTTTGGTCGAAGGCCGGAGAAAGGATTGGAATGAACCGTCACTTCTCGTAGACAGCATCCTCGAGGTCGCCCTCGACGAAGAGGCCATCCCGGGCGCAAGGGTGCTCGTGGCTCACCAAGGCAATGTGGTCATCGACAAAACGGTCGGCACGCTGGATGGCAAGGCGCCTGTTCTGCCGGAGAGTGTGTACGACTTGGCCAGCATCACAAAAGTCGCCGCCACGGCAAACGCCCTGATGACGCTCTGCGCGAATGACGGGTTGGACCTGGATTGGCCGATGTCACAATTGTTGCCAAGCCTGGACACCCTTGAGATGGGGTCTCGCACCGTGCGAGAGTTCGTCACCCATCAGGCCGGACTCGAATCTTGGATTCCCTTCTACCGCAAGGCCTTGGCTGACAGCTCGGGGGTCTTTGGGGAGGTGGCCACCGACGGATGCGACATGCAGATTATGCCTGACTTGTACCTCGAAGAATCCTACCGGGACTCGATTTGGCACATGATCTTGACCTCGGAAGTCAAACCTGCAGGTCAATACAAATACAGCGATTTGGGGTTTTACCTCTGGCGCCAAATCCTAGAAAACGCAGGAATGGACATCCAGTCTTGGATGCAGGACCATGTGGCGGACCCCATGGGTTGGTCAAGCATGGGCTACGCTCCCCTCTCGCGAGGCATTGACCCGGGGGTCATTGCCCCGAGCGAAATGGACGAGGCGTTCAGGAAATGTGAGGTTCGCGGGACCGTGCACGACCCCGGAGCCGCGATGATGGAGGGCATCGGTTGCCATGCAGGGGTGTTTTCCAACGCGTATGACCTCGCCGAGTTGGGAGAGACCTGGCTTCGCGGCGGCACCTTGAAAGGCGTCGAACTGGTGCCGTCGGACGTGCTCAACGCTTGGACCCAACGGGGCTTCCCTAAAGGAAAGAATCGGAGAGGCTGCGTGTTTGACAAGCCTGCCCTCGAACCCGATTCAGGCCCCACCTGTGACCTCTCGTCTTGGGAGAGCTTTGGTCACACTGGTTTCACAGGAACGCTTCTGTGGGTGGATCCGTTGTACGATCTGGTCTATGTGTTTCTGAGCAACCGCACCTATCCCGACCAATCCAACACCAAATTGCTCAAACTCGACACCCGAACAGAAATCCAACGGGTTGTCCTTGAACATCTTGGGGCCAACAGCCGTTTTGACCCATGACCTCATTGGATTCGGCCCTCAAAATTGGCATCGTCTGTTACCCCACGTTTGGAGGAAGCGGGGTGGTTGCGACGGAATTGGGCAAGGCCCTGGCGCATGAAGGCCACGAAGTGCACTTCATCACGTACAACCAGCCTGTGCGTTTGGGCTCATTCCATCCGGGGGTGTTTTACCACGAAGTGGAAGTGTCGAAGTATCCCCTCTTTGACTATCCCCCCTATGAATTGGTGCTGACGAGCAAAATGGTTGAGGTGGCCCAAACGCACAACCTCAACTTGTTGCACGTGCACTACGCCATCCCGCATGCCAGTGCTGCTGTCAATGCCAAGCGCATCCTCGCTAAAGCTGGCTTGCACGTGCCGGTGGTCACGACCCTTCATGGCACAGACATCACGTTGCTGGGCAAAGACGAATCCTTCAAGCCCGTCATCACCCACGCCATCAATGCGAGCGACGCAGTGACGACCGTGTCTGAGAGCCTCAAACGAGACACGCAGACGTTGTTTGGCGTGGAACGTGCCATCTCCGTCATTCACAACTTCGTTTGTCCGACGCATTTTGAGCGCCCGGCAGATTTGGACTTCAAAGCCCAACTCTCTCCGTCGGGCGCCCCCATCCTTTGTCACATCAGCAACTTCCGCCCCGTCAAACGCGTGTTGGACGTGATTGACGTTTTTGCGCAGGTTCGAAGGAATCGCGAATGCGTGCTGCTGATGGTGGGCGACGGACCGGATCGGGCCAAAGCCGAATCGCGGTGTCGGGAACTCGGGCTTTCTGACGACGTGGTGT
>JAOIQU010000003.1 GCA_028141885.1 Flavobacteriales bacterium
GACAATGTCGTTGTCCATGGTTGATTCACAAAATTCGTGCGCGTTTGTGGAAAGCAATTTGTTGAATCAAAGGAGTTCAAAGGGGTTTTGCACATGTTGTGGGAAGTCAAAGACGTGGAGAAAATCACCAGGCTAGTGTCGTGCACAAACCCCACAATTCTTGGTTATAACACGTTCGAAAGAGGTGGCTTAGAAATTTGGAGGTTTATGACCAGAGCTGGCTTAGGACAAGTCGCACCAACTTCCAAAAGAAGTTCTTCTCCGATGCGAACAGGTTCATGAACGACGGATGTGGGTATTTTCGTGCCATGATTGTGAGCATCGGTTGTGACCACGCTGGGCCTGCGTTGAAAGCCCGAATTTCAGAACATTTGAGTGCACAAGGGCACGACATCCTCAATCGTGGAACCGACGCTGAGGACAGTGTCGATTACCCCGATCACGCTCACGTGGTGGCGACTGACGTCGAGGATGGCAAAGCGTCACTGGGCATCTTGATTTGCGGATCGGCCAATGGCGTGGCGATGACGGCAAACAAGCACGCTGGTGTTCGTGCAGCCATTGCATGGACTCCGGAAATTGCCGCCTTGGGCAGACAGCACAACAACGCCAACGTGCTTTGCATTCCCGCGCGCTTCGTGTCAGAAGAAGTGGCATTGTCCATGGTGGATGCGTTTTTTGAAGCGTCATTTGAGGGAGGTCGACATGAGCGTCGCGTGGGCAAAATTGCGTGCGCCATGCTTGCAGCGCTCTTGGGCATGTCTTCCATGATCGCCCAAGTATCGTTGACTCCTGAGTTGGAAGAAGTTCAGCTGGATGCGGACCAAATGCGCATGCATCTGGATATTTTAGCCAGCGATGGTTTCGAAGGGAGAGAAACGGGTGAGGCGGGCCAAAAAAAGGCTGCTGCCTACCTCGAAGCGTATTATTCCTCATTGGGATTTGAGCCGTGCAACGAGGGTTCATTTTTTCAAATGGTGCCGCTGATGAACGCCCAAATCTCAGGAGGGACACTTACCGTGGCGAAGGAAATGTTGACGCTTGCGGAAAATTTCTTGTTGTACCCTGGTTTGGACGTCACCACATTGACCAACGAAGCACTCACATTCGTCGGCCACGGCATTGATGCCAAAGCTTGGAACGACTACAAGAAGTTCAAAGGCGAAGGAGTGGTGATGTTTCTGGATGGAGAACCCACAAAGGATGGTGCTTCGCTGTTAACCAAAGATGGTTCTGCCAGCCGTTGGGCGAAGGCGTTGAATGACAAGAGGGAAATCGCCCAAGCCAAAGGAGCGAAAGCGGTGATTGTGGTGATGGAAGATTCGGATTTTGACATGCGATCGAGTCGAATGAAGGGTTGGATGCTCAGAAAATCGACGTCCATTGACAGAGACAAACAAGGCGAAGGCACCAATCTGCCCACGTTGTTTGTGTCTCAATCGACGGCCGATAGGTGGTTGAGTGGCAGCAAGGTCAAGTCTGTACAAGAGCACCTCGCGCGCATCCAAAAAGGCAAGCCCGCCAAAGCGACAAAGCTGGGAACGACGTTTTCAATGGCCATTGATCAAACGCGACAAGCTTTCGAAGCCGAGAATGTGTTGGCCTACATGGAAGGTTCTGACCCTGAGTTGAAAGACGAAGTGTTGGTCATCACGAGCCACTACGACCACGTCGGCATCATCGATGGTGAAGTGCACAATGGCGCGGACGATGACGGTTCAGGAACCGTAACCGTCATGGAACTGGCTCGACAATTCACCATGCTGAACAACCAAGGCAAAGGACCACGCCGAAGCGTGTTGTTCATGAATGTCGTGGGTGAGGAAAAGGGCCTTTTGGGTAGCGAGTACTACGCAGATCACCCCGTGTTTCCGTTGGAACAAACCGTGACCAACCTGAACATTGACATGATTGGCCGAACCGATGAAGCCCACGAGGACGATCCACGTTACGTGTATTTGATTGGTTCAGACAAACTGAGTTCAGAGCTTCACGAAGTCAGTGAATTTGCAAACGACACTTACACCGACCTCGCCTTGGACTACACGTTCAACGCACCAGACGACCCCAATCGTTTTTACTACCGCAGCGACCATTACAATTTTGCCAAGAACAACATTCCTGTGATTTTCTACTTCACCGGAGTGCATGAGGACTACCACAAACCAGGGGACGACTCACACAAAATCATGTTTTCCAAAACTGCGGAAATTGGAAAATTGGTCTTCCACACAGCATGGCATGTGGCCAACATGGACAAACGCCCTGTGGTCGACCAGATCAACGACTTTTCGAACGACCGCTGAGTCGGTCAAGCTGAGCCTCAAAGAAAGCTCGCTCCTTTTCGTAACCTTTCCCGGTTGCCGGACCGTTGAACCCGGTGTGCACGACAGGCGCTCCATCTGTTTCCCAAAACACGGTTGTTGGAAAGGAGTGCACTGTGTCCACAACGCCCAGCACTTCGGCGGCGATCCGCTTGCTCGCTTTGCCACCCAGAAGGACATCCCAATCAAGTTCCAATTCGACCTTGAATTGAGCCAAACGAGGAAGGATGGAAGCGTCCGTGCTGCGCTCGAAAGCCAGGCTGACAAATTGAACATCGGGGTGTCCTGGAGCGAGTTCAGCCAACAATCGTGCTTCATCCATGCAGTTGGGACACCACGTGCCCATGACATCAAGCACCAACCCCTTTTTTCCAAGGGCGCGCAGCCTGTCATTCGACCATTGGATCGTGTCGCCGTCTGAAGAGACCCCCAACACATTGAGCTCACCACCGTTGGCGGATTGTTGTGCGCTGTTCCAAGTAACGGCAGGTTGCTCAACCAACACCCCACTGAACGGTGTGCGGTAGTGGGTTCCAGACAAAAACGTGCCATTGACCAAAGAGTCGCCCTTCAATTCTGCGTCAAATCGAAACAAGTGAGCGCCGTCGAATGTGCTGAATGTCAACATTTTGTGTGACTTTTTTCCAGCGAGATAACGGTAGTCTCCCGTGGGCGTGGAGATGGTGGCCCAAACGGAATCCCCCTTGATTTGGGTCAACAACAAACCTTCAGAGGTCTCCCAAGTTTGATGGAGTTCTGGTTTATCGGCCACAAAAGATCCGTCTTTGAGTGGAGAAAGGCTGAGAGGAACCTTGTAATCTCCTGGACGGAGAGAATCGGTCCAAGCGCCGGCCCATTGCTTGTCATTCCATTCACCGATCCAACTTCCACCAAAAACAGGGACAGCATACAACCCCTCCCCCACCCTGCGCAATGGGATGCGCTCATCGCCGTTGCGAATCACCCAGGTGTCTGAAGACCGTTCGACCAAGACCGTAGTGGGTGGTTCTGTGGCGAACGTGGCCTCATACAATGGAGGGTTCGCAGAATCTTCAGGGGCAGCACAACCCAAGAGGAAGAGCGCTGAGGTCCAGACACACCAAAGGCAGCCTCTTGCTGCCTTTGGTGGAAAAGTTTGGGCTTGAATCATACCCAAAAGGTACACCGCGACCTCAGAGGTCAAACTTGATGCCTTGGGCAAGCGGCAACTCGGTGCCGTAGTTGATGGTGTTGGTTTGGCGGCGCATGTAAGCTTTCCAGGCGTCGGACCCAGATTCGCGGCCACCACCAGTCTCTTTTTCTCCTCCGAAAGCGCCACCGATTTCAGCGCCTGAGGTGCCGATGTTGACGTTGGCAATGCCGCAATCGGAACCGGCACACGAAAGGAACGCTTCGGCCTCGCGGACGTTGTTGGTCATGATTGCGGAAGACAACCCTTGCACCACGCCGTTTTGCATCGCAATGGCTTCGTCCAAGGTGTCGTATTTCATCAAGTACAGAATTGGAGCGAACGTCTCGTGTTGGACAATTTCCAAATCGTTGGTGACTTCAGCGATGGCAGGCTTGACGTAGCAGCCACTTTCGTAGCCTGCGCCCTCCAAACGGCCGCCTTCGACGAGCACGCTTCCCCCCTGATCTACAACCGCTTTCAAGGCTCGCTCGTATTGGGCAACAGCATCGGTGTCGATGAGCGGTCCAACGTGGTTGTTTTCGTCCAATGGATCGCCGATGCGGATTTGCTTGTAGGCTTGGGTCAATTGGTCACGAACCTTGTCATAGATGCTGCTGTGGATGATCAAGCGACGCGTGGACGTGCAGCGTTGGCCGCAGGTGCCGACGGCGCCAAACACAGTGGCGGGAATGACCATTTTGAGGTCGGCTTCTGGCGTGATGATGATGGCGTTGTTTCCGCCCAATTCCAACAAAGAACGTCCGAGACGAGCGGCCACGGCTTGGGCAACGATTTTGCCCATGCGAATGGAGCCAGTCGCAGATACGAGGGGCACGCGACGGTCGGCGGTCATCATTTCGCCCACGGTGTAATCGCCGTTCACGATGCAGCTCAGTCCTGCGGGCAAGTCATTGGCCTTGGCCACGTCATTCCAAATGTGTTGACAGGCGATTGAGCAAAGCGGTGCCTTTTCCGAGGGCTTCCAAACACACACATCACCAGCGATCCATGCCAGCGCAGTATTCCAACACCAGACGGCCACAGGGAAGTTGAAGGCGCTGATGATGCCCACCACACCGAGCGGATGGTACTGCTCGTACATGCGGTGGTTGGGACGCTCGGAGTGCATGGTGAGGCCGTAAAGCTGGCGGCTCTGACCGACCGCGAAATCGCAGATGTCGATCATCTCTTGGACCTCGCCCAAACCCTCTTGGTAGCTCTTGCCCATTTCGTAGGACACGAGTGCGCCGAGGCTTTCTTTTTTGGCCCGAAGGGCGTCGCCGTATTGGCGGACCACTTCACCACGTTGTGGAGCAGTCCATTTTCTCCATTCGACAAAGGCGTCAGACGCAACCGTCATGACGCGCTCATAGTCGTCGGCCGTTGCGGTGCTGACCGATGCAATTCGTTGCCCGTCAACAGGGGAGTGGCTGTCAATGGAAGCCCCAGACCCAAAGGCGTCTGCGCCAATCATGACGCCGGGGTTGTGATCTTGGATGCCGAGGTCGGCGAGGATGTGTTGAATGTTCATGCGCCGGCAAAGGTAATCGCTACCGGCCGAGGTAAATCATGAGGACACTCAAGTCTGAAGGGCTTACTCCAGAAATCCTGGAAGCTTCGCCCAAGGTGCGAGGGCGTCTGTCGGTGAGTTTTTGGCGTCCTTCGTAGCTCAAGGAGGTGAGGCGTTCGAAGTCTAGGTCCGCGGGAATGACGAGGTGATCGAGTTTGCCGAGGCGGTCCGCCATGTCTTGCTCTTTGGCGATGTACCCTTCGTATTTGACTTGAATCTCAACTTGCTCCAGAACATGTTCTGGGTGGGGGTGAACGAGTTCTTGAACAGAGGAAATGCCTTGTTGCATGGCTTCCAACGTCACGTGAGGTCTCGTGAGGATGTCTTGGGCGCGCATCGCGTGCTTCAATGGGGAGGAGTTGACATGGTCGAGCACGGGCAGGGCTTCTTCTGGGGTCACGCTGAGCTTCTTGAGGCCCTGTCGAAGCTGTTTGACACCGTCGAGTTTGTGTTCCAACTCTTTGAGCCGTTCGTCGCTTGCCAGGCCCAATTCGTGCGCAAGGGGTGTGAGTCGTTCATCAGCGTTGTCTTGACGCAACAGGATGCGGTATTCTGCGCGAGACGTGAACATGCGATACGGTTCTTCCGTGCCCTTGGTGACGAGGTCATCGATCAGGACGCCGATGTACGCCTGGCTCCGGCTGAACGTGATGGGCTCTTTGTTCCACGTGGAACGGGCGGCATTGATGCCGGCCATGAGCCCCTGGCACGCTGCCTCTTCATAACCGGTGGTTCCGTTGATTTGGCCGGCAAAGTAGAGCCCGTCAACCAATCGCGTTTCCAAGCTGTGTTGGAGTTGGGTGGGGGGAAAGTAGTCGTATTCGACGGCATAGCCAGGACGAAACATTTTGGCAGACTCGAACCCTGGAATGGACCGCATGGCGCGTAGCTGGACGTCCTCAGGAAGGCTGGTGCTGAACCCGTTCACGTAAATCTCGCAGGTGTTCCAACCTTCTGGCTCCACAAAGACTTGGTGGCGGTCCTTGTCGGCGAAGCGATCGATTTTGTCCTCGATGCTGGGGCAGTAACGGGGCCCCAATCCGCGGATGCGACCGTTGAACATGGGTGACCGGTCAAAACCTTCTCGCAGCAGGTCGTGAACCTCAGGAGAGGTGTATGTGATGTGGCAAGGCACCTGCTTGGTGATGGGGTGGTGGGGGAGGTAGCTGAACCTTCCAGGATTGACGTCTCCAGGCTGCTCCGTCATCTTGGAGTAATTGAGGGACCGACCGTCGACCCGTGGCGGGGTTCCCGTCTTCATGCGCCCGCTCTCGAATCCCAATTCGACGAGTTGCTCGGTGATGCCTTGTGAGGCCCGTTCACCAGCTCGTCCGCCGCCAAATTGCTTCTCACCAATGTGCATCAGGCCATTCAGGAAGGTGCCGTTGGTGAGCACGACCGCCTTCGCGCGGACAGTCATGCCGAGGCCCGTTTTGACGCCAACACAGCGGCCATTTTCGGTAAGGATGCCTACGACGCTGTCTTGCCAAAAGTCGAGATTGGGTGTGGCCTCCAGCATTTCCCGCCAGGTTTGGGCAAAAAGGTTGCGATCGTTTTGCGTACGAGGGCTCCACATCGCCGGGCCTTTAGACTTGTTCAGCATCCGGAACTGGATGGCACTGCGGTCTGAAACCAAGCCGGAATAACCACCCATGGCGTCGACTTCTCGCACGATTTGGCCTTTGGCGATGCCGCCCATCGCAGGGTTGCAGGACATCTGTCCGATCACCCCCATGTTCATGGTAACAAGGAGCGTTGAGGCGCCCAAATTGGCGGCAGCGGCGGCGGCTTCGTTCCCGGCGTGACCCGCCCCGACCACGATGACATCGTACGTCTGAATCATGGAGACAAAGGTCGGTTGGAATCCGTTCAGCGCGGTTGTTCCACGTGGAACATGCCCAGGGCGTGGTCTTCGGCGTCGCGCATGGCCCTGGCGTCTTCAGGGGCTTTGTCTTTGAATCCGGCGAGGTGAAGCAGGCCGTGGACCATGACTCTGCGCAACTCAACCACAGGATCAACGCGTTGATTTTCAGCGTTTTCGAACACCCTTGGGAAGGAAATCAACAAGTCACCGGACAGCGTTTGGCCTTCGCTGTGGTCAAACGTGATGATGTCTGTGTAGGTGTCGTGGTCGAGGTACTTGCGGTTGTACTCGAGCAACCCTTCGTCGGAAAAGGACACAATGCTCAAGTCCCCGAGGTTGAATCCGTGGTGGATTGCTACGTTGCGCAACCAGGTCTTGACTGCGCGGCGATGGGGCACAGCGCAGGGGGTGTCGCCATCCACGAACACGACCATGGGCTCAGGCGAGGACGTTGTGAAAGGTCAATTCGACGATCCGACCGTCTTCTTCGAAGGCACACTCGTCGGCCAAGTGCCTCATGAGGAACACACCTCGGCCATGCGGCTTTTCGATGTTCTCTGGAGCAGTGGGGTCGGGGAGGTTGTCAAAGTCGAACCCAGGACCTTCGTCTGAAATGCGGAACACAAGGTTCTTCTCATCCACAGCACAAACCACCGTGACCGACTTGTCGGGGTCGAGTTTGTTGCCGTGCACGATTGCGTTGTTGACGCCCTCTGTCATGGCAATGAGGACATTGCCATAGTGTTCTGGGATGATGCTGTGCTGCTCACTGAGCTGGTCAATGAGGCGTTCCACGACGGCAATGTTCTCTGGCTTGGAATCGAATCGCAATTCTGGCAACGTATTCGTCATGGCTTCAAATCGGGTTGAGGGCTCGCATTATCCAGGTCCAAAGTATTGAAATAATCGTTGACGCGGTCGCGGTAATAGGGAAGTAGTTCAGCAGGGACTGTGCGTAACAATTCCAATTCGTTCATCTTCTGCTTGAGGTACTCGGTCGCCGCCGGAGGGGTTGCTTTGAGGGCGTCGTCGCTGGTCTTGGAGGTGCGCTCTTCCTTTTCACCTCGGATGCGTTCAGCATTTTCAGCTTCGAGCAGGCGGGTGATCAATTCTTGTTGGCGCTTGATCGTGGCTTCGTCCACCTGCCGGTTGACCAAATCGCGCTCGATGTCTTCCATCTGCTTGGCGATGTCGCCCATTTGGTTGCCGTTGCCAGAACCGTCTTCGTTCAGTTGCTTGGCTTTTTCTTGGGCCATTTTTCGGAGCGCTGCTTGTTGCGCAGCCATCTGGGCGAGCTCTTTGGACATGCCGCCAGGCTTCTTTTGTCCCACCTGTCCTTGGTTGGCCCCCTTGCCCATCTGTTGCTTCATTTGCTCCAGCTTTTTCCCCAAGGCCTGTTGCATCTTCTTCATGTCACCCGCCTTGGGAGAGGGGGAGGGGCTGCCAGAACCGCCAGGTTTTTCGCAATTGCCCGATCCAGGTTGCTTTTGGGCTTGCTGTTGTTGCATTTGCTGAAGGGCCTCATCCAGCAACAAGGCCAAATTGTTGAAGGACGTCATCACGTACTGCTGGTTCATGGCGATTTCGGCCGTCAAGCGGTCGCCAAAGCCGTCCAGCGCCTTGTCCAGGTGTCGGTTGACGAGTCCAATCTCGCGGTTGACCGCAGACGCAAGTTGCGGGATGCGCATGCTCAATGCGAACAAGCTGTCTTCGACCATCACGGCGTCGTCTTTGAGCGTGCGCTGGGCTTGCCCGTGACCGATGTATCGCGGGTCTTGTTCGTCGGTGAGCTTCAGTTCCGCCATCAACAACTCCTCTTCGAAGGACAGCATCAGGATGTTTCCCAGCAACGCGCGCAAGGCCTCCATGTCTTCGCTTTGCGATTCAGATTCGGCGTCGGCCTGCATCTGTTCCATCTGCTCCGCGAGTTCCTGCATTTGTTCGGCGGCATTCTGCTGGCTTTCCGAGGCTTTCTTCTCCTTGCCCTTGTCAAGTTGCTCGGACCCCTTTTCCATGGCCTCTTGGATGGACTGCTCTTCGCTTGAGCGGTCCATCATGGGGTTGGGGTTTTCCAGCGCCTGGTTGTCTTTTTCGAGCTGCTTGAGCTCCTCTCGCAGCTCTTGGAAGCGTTGGTTGAGGCTGTCTTGTTTGGCTTTGAGTTCTTCAGATTCCATCAAGCCCAAATCGCTTTCCTCCGCCAACCGCTCTTGGTCCTCCGCCAACTTTTTCAAGTCATCGATGGCCTCTTCTATCTTGGTCTCCCACTCCAACTGACGAAACTGTTCTAGCGCGCGGTCGAGCTCTTTTTCCATGGAGTCATGGTTGAGCTCCATCTCATTGAACTGCTCCTGCATTTTTTCAAGGTCCATTTCTTGCATCAGCTCTTCCATCTGCTCGTAGATCTGGCGCAATTCCTCGCTCATGATGTTGTCCATGAGTTTCTGAAGCTGCTCTTGCTTGTCCAAGATGCGTTCCTCTTGCTTGCTGAATTCGTTGGCGCGTTCGTCCTTTCGCTCGTTCTCTTTGCGCATGGCTTCGAGCTTGTCCTGAAGCGCTTTTTGTTGTGCCATCAAATCCTCCATGGCTTGGCGGTCTTGCCACGTCATTTCGCCCTGCTCTCTCAAGCGCTCTTGCATGGCCTCCATGGCCTCGCGAAGTTCAGCGGCTTCTCGCGACGCCTCTTCAAGGTTGTCTTCGATGGATTGGGCGGTCTCGTTTCGCTCTTCTCGAATGTCCTCTTGGGAAGGGGCGACGATTCGGGTGGTTCCGGACCGGGTCATTTTGGCCCCATGCACACCGTCGTTGTCCCACACCTCAAACCAACACTCCAGCACGTCGCCTTCGCGCCAATCGATCGCGCCCATCTCCCAAGTGTGGAAGAACATTCCTTGACGCTCGACAGGAACATCGAGCTCGATGCGGCCTTCGTTTGCCTGCGATGTCGTTGTGGTTGCGTTGGCTTCATCCGTGGCAGTTCGCGCGGCTTTCTCCGCGAAGGCCCAAACGAAGGTCAGCCTGCTGAATCCGTAGTCGTCTTGCACACTCCCCGTGAAATGCCTGCGCTTCCTGGAGGTGCTGTCGGCTTCTTCTGCGACGCGAATCGTGGGCTTGCCGTCGCGGATGACGCGAATGCGGTGCCTCAGGGAGTCACCGGTCACGTCGTCGCCCGTGGGCGTCAACCAATACGCGGTGTTCTTTGACGCGACCCAGTTGCTGTGGAAGGTGTTGGCGGCTCCGGCGCGCACGTCCAACGGCGCGTCATTCAACCGCATGCGCAGCCCTGTGCCGTTACCCACGTTCACCGTCCATTGGATCGGGGTGCCTTCAGGCACCGTCAAATCACCTTGGTTGCGCTGGTCAATGTCTGGCAACCCCGTGTACCCGGGTGGGGTGGCCTGCACGCGCAGACCCGCCAAGTTGGGCATGGCAAAAGGCGTGGCCACATGTTCCTCGGAGCGCCACCCATTCGCCAAAAATTGAAATGGCGTGGACGTCCGAACGGAAGGGAATGTGAATCGGAACACATGGTTTCGGGTGCGCTCCATGCGGAATCGACCCCCGAGGGACTCCACCATCACGGCGCTGGGCAATTCGTCGCCCACCACCTCGACCTCCACGGTCAGCGGATCGCCCGCGGGGACCCGCAAATCTTCGTTGCTGAGGCGAAACGAAAAAGGTGCGGGCTCGATAAACTCGGTGCGGTGTTGCACAATCCTCGTTGCGGGCTCAGTCACCCAGGCCGGGCGCGTCCAAAACACCACGGCCACGACCACAGCGAAGGGCACTGCGAATTTCAGCGCTTGAAGGGAAGGCCGAATGTCCACGGCCTTGCCAAACGGAAGTGACCTAAGTGAGGCGGTGCGCTGGTCGATGCTTGCCGCGAGCAACGTGACGTCTGCCCCTTGTGCGTTGTCGACCTGCTGCTGAAGCTGGAGCGTGTTGAGCAGTTTGTCCTTGACCTCGGGAAAGTGATTGCCCACAATGCGCGCGGCTTCATCGTAGCCCAAGCCCCGACTCACACGCATCCATTGCAGAACCGGCCACACGACCTGGGTGAGCAACACTCCGATTGTGACGGCGGCAAATGCGTAAAACAACACGGTTCGCCCAGCGACCCCAAAACGCCCGACATGTTCAAGCGCAGCAAGGGCCAGCGCGCCCGCTGTGAGGGTGGCAAACGACAACAAGACTCCGCGTAGGGCCTTGTTTCGGTGGTACTGCCGGATGAATGCATCCAGCTTGTCAAGGAGAGAGATGCTCTGCTTCATCGATTGCTCATGAAAGGTACGCTACCTTCGATGTCCATTCACAACCTACGCCATGAAAGGAAATTTGGTTTCCCTGCTCATCCGATTTGGGTGCACAGCAGCGATTGCAGGGATGACTTGGATCGGAGCTCAGGCTCAGGACGTGGTCATCAACGAGCTGAACTTGATCACAGGCCCTGATGTGGGTCAGTTTGTAGAGCTCTATGGAGACCCAGGAACGAGCTTGGACGGCCACAGTTTGGTGTTGGTGAAGTCGACCCCCGAGGGCGGAAACTTCATTCCTGAAACACAAGCTGTTGTGGACTTGGGAGGCATGTCGTTAGATGACGAAGGCTTCTCCTTGATCGAAGGAAACAACTGGCAAAACAACGTTGTGGCTGTGGTGCTGGCCGCCTCGCCAGTAACCGCGTTTGAGCTGGGGTCTTCGCCCACGTTTGGAGGGTTGGTGGACGCTGTGTTGTACGGAAGTTTAGGGGCCACGCACCCCCAAATGTCTCCCTTGGTTGACCTGGTGTCTCCTGGCACCACAGAAACAATCAACGAATCCAATGCGGGGGAGTTTGCAGGGCCGGACGGTTTGTCGAGGGTTCCGGACGGAGGCGAGGCGTTTGACCAAGCCTTCGTGATGCAGGCGTTGAGCCCGGGCGCGACCAACGTGTTGCCTTGTGAAGGGGGACATCTGGGCCTCAACAACCCGGAGGTCACGACGTTTTGCACCGATTTGGGCCCCGAAATCGTGGGCTTTTCCCACTTGAGCGACTCGCCCACGGCGATCACCAGCCTGGCCGTGTTGGACGAAGCCACAGGGGAGGTGTTGGAGGTCTTCTTGGGCACCGCCATCAACATGGAGGGCTTTGTGGACGACACGCTCTTGGTGTACGCCATTTCGCACGACGTCGTCTTGGCTGACGGTTGGACTTCGCTGGACTCAATCACGTCGGTTTCTGGCGACGGGTGCATCAGCGTGGCGGAGACTCCTGTGTTGTTGATTGGCGAAACGTGTGAAATCCCGTCGTGTGACGGGGGGACCATGCTGACCGCGGGGGGAGACCCAGACACAGAGGCTTGCTTGACGGAGGACGGGGCCCTGGTTTCTTTTGGGTATTACAGCGATGCCGTGGAAGGCGAATACGTGTTTTTGGTGTGCGACGACGACGACATCATTTTGGCGACGACAGACGAACCTTATTTCGACTTTGCCAGTTTTGAAAGCGCTGGATCCTACCACGTTTGGGGTTTGAGCTATCAAGACGGGTTGGACGCATCGACGGTGTCGCCAGGCATGCCGGTGAGCGGTGCGTCGGCCTTGGGGTGCGACAGCTTGTCTTCAAATGCCTTGGAGGTGTTGATTTTGGAATGCGGCTCGGCGGGCCTTTGTGACGATTTGATCATCAGCGAATACGTGGAGGGCACCAGCAACAACAAGGCACTTGAGGTGCACAATCCGACGCCTTTTGACATCGATTTGACGCCCTACGTCATGGAGGTGTACAACAACGGTTCAGAGGTGCCCATTCAATCGCTTGACCTCGAGGGCATTTTGCCCGCAGGTGCTGTGACAGTGCTTGGAAACCCACAAGCCTCAGCGGCCATTGTGAACCAAAGTCAGGTGTTGAGCACGGTGACTTGGTTCAATGGGAACGACCCCATCGTGCTCCGGAAGAACGGCGAAATCATTGACATGATGGGCATCATCGGCGTGGACCCACTTGGTGCGTGGTCTGTTGGCGAAGGTGCCATGGCTGAATACACGTTGGTGCGCAAACCGGACGTGGGCCAAGGCTCCACAAATTGGAACGAAGGCCAAAACCAATGGGACGTCTACCCCCAAGATACGTTCGATTTCTTGGGTCAACACACCGCTTCCTGTGGTGGTGTGGGCACCATGGTGGTCGGTTTTGCGGCGCCTGAATTGTACGTGGCGGAAGGCAGTGGCGTGACCGTGGAGATGCTGGTCAGTTACCCGCTTGACGACGTGGAGGTCGAGGTGGCCGTGACAGGCGGCGACGCCGAAGCCGGTGCCGACTTCCCAGCTGTGTTCCCGCTGAACTTCACGTTCCAATCGGGATTGCTCAACAGCCAGTCATTCAATTTCGTGGCCATTGACGAAGAAGACCCCGAGCTTCAAGAGGACATCGAACTGACCCTGACGATCTCTTCAGGAGATGCGGTGTTGGGCATCCAGACGCTCGTCATTCACATTTTGCCTTCGGATTTGACCTACCCCGTGTACGACATTGCCCAAGTCCGCGGCACCAACAACCAGGGGGTTATGGACAGCATTGACACGGCTTGTGAGTTGAGGGGCATCGTGCACGGATGGAACGACTACCCCCAGGGGCTTCGCTTCACGCTCATTGACCCCACCTCGGGCATCAATGTGTTCAGCCCCATCAACAATTTTGGCTACGAAGTGCAGGAAGGGGATAGCGTCCGGGTCCGTGGGGTCGTCGGTCAGTTTGCAGGTTTGGCGACCATTTACGCCGACACCCTCATTTATGAAGGGAGTGACTTCCCGACGCAGGAGCCCTTCTTGGTGTCGGAGATGGGAGAGGAGACTGAATCTCAAGTGGTGAAGCTCAAGTGTGTGCGCTTGATCGACCCTTCGCAATGGACCAACGCGTTCCCCTACTTCGATGTGGCTGTGGATTACGGTTTGGGCGACCTCACCATTCGAATTGACGGGAACACCAACATTTGGGGAACCGATGCGCCGCTTGGGACGTTTGGTGTGACAGGAATTGGTGGGCAATCGGATGGCACCATGCCACTTCTCGATGGCTACACCTTGTTGCCGCGAAGCTTGGATGACCTCACGGAAGGGGTCCAAGCTGAGTTCACCATTCCCGACGTGTTGGAACTCGGTGGCGATCCGGTTTTTGCCGAGAACGAAAGCACCAACGCGGATGCATTCCAATGGTCTTTTGGCAATGGCGACTTCAGCAACGAAGAGGAGCCTGCATTGCCGTACGATGAGCCCGGCACGTACAACGTGTTCTTGACCGTCTTGAACAACGCTTCCGAGTGCACAGACCAATCGTCGGCTGTCATCGTCGTGGAGGAACAGGAAGAAAATGTCGTGAGGGACATGGACTTCACACGTGTCGCAACGTATCCCAATCCTGTGGCATCGTTGGTGCGCGTGGAGTTGCCTCAAGCGGCAGATGTGATCATTCGAGATGCCTCCGGGCGCGAACTGATGCGCGGCCTGTGGTCAGCGGGAACCCAGGTGTTGGATGTGTCTTCTTGGGCTACGGGGGTGTACATGCTTGAGGCAATCGACCCGTCGGGCGCGTGGACAGCGACGCCTGAACGCTTCGTCATCCAACGCTGATGCAGAGTCGGGCCCAAAGTTTGCTGCTCCTTCACGGTGTGGTGGTGATTTTTGGGTTCACAGGAATTCTGGGCAAACTGATCAGCATCGAGGCAGAGCCGTTGGTGTTTTGGAGGGTGACCCTTGGTGGCGCCACCACAGCGTTGTTTTTGTGGATGGCCAAACGCTGGCAAGCATGGACGTGGCGCGGGGTCGCTGAGGCGGCACTGGTCGGGTGGGTCGTGGCGGCCCATTGGGTGACGTTTTTTGCGTCCATCAAGACCAGTTCCGTGGGGTTGGCGCTGACTATGCTTGCCACGGCACCTTTGTTTGTGGGATTCATCGAGCCCCTCGTGTTTGGCCGTCGAATTGCCTTGAGGGAATTGGCTGTGGCTGCCATGGTGTTCTTGGGCATTGCGTTGGTTTTTGATGCCGAGCAAGACCAATGGACAGGCATGATGTTGGGCTTGGTGAGCGCCTTGTTGGCGGCGGTGTTCAGCACGGTCAACGGCGTGTTGGTTCGCAGGCACGACCCCATCAATTTGAGTGCTGTGGAGTTGTTGTCAGCCAGCGTGGGCATGGCGCTGTGGTTGGTGTTGAGGGGCCAGTGGGGGCCGGGGGTTTGGACCATGTCGACGGCGGACTGGGTTTGGATCGTTGTGCTGGCTGTTGTGGCGACTTCCTTCGCGTTCATGGTGTCCATCCAGGTTTTGAAAAAACTCACCCCATTCGAGTCGGCGATGGCCATCAACCTCGAGCCGATTTACGCCATTGTGTTGGCGTATGTGTTGTTTGACGAACGTTTCTCGCCAGGCTTTTACGTGGGTGCGGCCCTGGTCATCTGTGCGGTCTTCGCCGACACCCTTTTCAGGTCGCGGGAACGTTGAACAGCGTCGACGCAATCCGATCCCCAGTGATCCACCGACTTTCGGGAACGCGATGGCGTCCGTTTGAAGTTTGGATCAAGTCTCCCGAGCGTACGGCTTGAGACCACGCTTCAGCGTCCACAAGCTCTGGCCTCAACCCAAAGGTCTGCTCCAATTCATCCTGACAAATCCCACGGTCGGTTCTCAACCCAGTCATGATGCTTTCGTTGTAGTGGTCGCTTTCAGTGAGGGCTTCGGTGGTTTGATCCAACCGATCGAGCGCGATGGATTTCAAATAACGAGGGTTGTTGGAAACGTTGGCGTACCTGACAGGAGGAAGGAATCCGTGTGCGCCGGGGCCCAATCCCAGGTAAGGGGCGCCTGACCAATACGCACTGTTGTGAATGGCGCGCCATGCGTCCTCGTTTCCATCCTTGGGTGCTGCCCAGTTGCTCGTTTCGTAATGGGTCCACCCACGTTGATTCATGGTGTCGCACAGCAAGCGGTACTCGGCGACGGTGCGCTCGTCGGGCGCCTCCTGTTCCTGCCCTTTGGCCACGCGACTGCCCAGGACGGTTTGGGGCTCGACCGTCAAGGCGTAGGCACTCAAATGTTGCACAGGAAGGGCCAACGCGCGCGCCACATCGTCCTTCCAGTCCCTTGCCGTGGGCACACCATAGATGAGGTCCAAAGTGATGGCAGAGAACCCCGCTTCCGAAGCGCGCCGCACCCCTTCTTCCGCTTGCGCCCCCGTGTGCGCCCGATTCATCCACGCCAGTGTGTCGTCGTGAAACGACTGAATGCCAACGCTGAGGCGTTGCACTCCGGCGCGCTTCCAAGCGTCGAGTTTGGAACGGGTGAGGTCTTCAGGGTTGGCCTCCAGCGTCACTTCCTTCAGCGAGGCTGGATCGAAGTGAAGCGCCTTGGAAACGCCTTGAATCAGTCGCGTGATGGCCTCCTCAGACAGCAGCGAGGGCGTGCCTCCACCGAGATACAACGATTGGATCTTGTGCCCTTTCCAATGGTGAAGTTCGGCCTCTCGAAGATGCGCCTCTCGTGCGATCGCTTCCACCATGCGCTCAGAAGTGTTGGTTTGGGTGGAGAAATGAAAATCGCAGTAATGACAAGCTTGTCGACAAAACGGAACGTGGATGTAGACCCCTGCCATGGCCCAAAGGTCGTGGCTTCGGCACTACCTTCGCGTTATGCCACGTGAAATTCAATGGGACGACGTGCGCGTGGAGGCACCCTTGGGCGAGCTCGACGCAGCGACACAATGGACCCAGTTCGGACCGAGAACGTGGTCTGTGTTGATGGGGGGCCACCGCTACAAAGTGGAATGTGAAAAGGCCCCAGATGCAGACGGTCACGCAGTGTTCCGAATCAACGGAGTGCGACGCGCTGTGCGCATCCTCGACGAGCGGGCCAAGCTTCTTGAAAAAATGGGCATGTCCGTAAAGGCCGGCGCGGCATCGGGTGACATCAACGCCCCCATGCCAGGCAAAGTCCTTCAAGTGTTGGTGAAGGAGGGAGAATCCGTTGAAGAGGGGCAGCCTCTTGTGGTGTTGGAAGCGATGAAGATGGAAAACGTGATTAAGGCGGCAGCCAATGGCACGGTCACTGTGGTGCAGGCCGCTGAAGGCCAAGCCGTGGAGAAGGGGGCATTGTTGGTGGGATTTGAGGCTTGACGCAGGACGCATTTCCCCGTTTTCCTGTTGAAGACATTTCAATGCGTGTCCTGTGAACGTTCAAAGGGAGGTTACCTTCACCCCGTGAGCCAGTTGATTCCCAAAACATTGTTCTTGTTGATTGCCGGTTTGGGTGCAGTCACTTCGTTGGCCCAAAGTCAGGCTTGCGCCAGTGCGCAGGATGTTTGCGGACAAACTGATTTCATGGCATTGTTGGACGCGCCCATGGATTTGCCAGGGGCCGACAGTTTGATGGGCGTCTTTGAGGCGACCTACACCAAAGTGGTGCACTTTCACACAACGTTCTTCAACAGCATCAACTCGGATTCGACCCAACAAACGGTTGAGCTCGTGGTGAATGGGCTGACCTGTGACGATGCAGTCGTAGCCAGGCTGTTTGAAGCCAACACTTTTGAACCCTGCAATGCCGGTGACTATGTGGCGGCTTCTGAGTTGTGGATACTTACCGAAGGCGCGGTGTTCTCGTCGTTCAGGATGCTGGAAAATTCAGATTACGTGTTGATTCTGGGGAGTGAATCCTCGGGATGTCAAACAGACGTTCGGTTGGACGGGTTGGCTGTGTCCATCAGCGCGTGTTGTGGCGGTTCCATTGACGTGGGCGAAACGGCGCAAGTCGAGGTGTTTGGGGCCAACCCAGAACTTGGATTTGAGTGGGAACCCGAAGGTTTTGATGAGGCCGCGGGTGCAGACTTTCCCCTGTTGACCTACCTGTCTCCGGACAGCACCGTTCAATTCACCGTCACAGGGTTCATCGAAAATTGCAGCTACACGGATCAGGTGGTCATCAACGTGGGGGAGTTGAGCGTGCCCAACGCATTCACCCCCAACAACGATGGAAGCAATGACACGTGGGACATCGACGACCTCGTCAAGTTTCCAGACGCGGTGATTGAAGTCTACGACCGCTGGGGCCAAAGCGTGTATCGGTCCGTGTCCTATCCTGAACCTTGGAACGGAACGCTTCGAGGCAGCGGCCCCCCTGTTCCCGAGGGCACGTATTACTACGTGATCAACCTCAATGATTTGAATGTCAACCGCCCGCCTTTGGTGGGACATGTGGCCATCATCCGATGAGAAGACAAAGCTTCATAGGGTGCCTGATTTGGCTTGCGTTGGTGTCGTCGGTCCCCGCTTGGGGGCAGTTCAGCGGAGTTCGGTCGCAATACGCGATGACCAGTTTGTTGGACAACCCAGCCGCCGCAGGGAACTCGCCTTGCTTGGACATGCGCATTGGTGTTCGGTCACAGTGGGTTGGCTTCGACGGTGCGCCGCTCAACCAATTTGCTTCTGTGTCTGGCAGGATGGGGTCGGATGAGGGCGTGGTCCAGGGGTTTGGTGCGTACGTCTTGACGGACGCCATTGGTCCGTGGTCCAACACGCGGTTGAACGTGGCCTATTCGGCGCGGGTGCGCTTGAGTTCAGGTTCTCGCTTGAGCGCGGGTTTGGGTTTGGGCATGGCCCAATACAAGCTTGACAAGGTCAGCCTCAACTTGCCTGAGACGGGCTCGGCCGCAGACCCCGCTTTGCTGGGCTCAAATGAAACGCAACTGGTGTTCCCCACCTTGGACATGGGGTTTTGGTACGAGGACAGAAAAACGTTTGCCTCGTTCAGCGTCCTCAACTTGACGACCCCCCCCTTAAACAACATTGCGTCGGGCACCTCGCCGGCGAGTGTGTTCATTGTTTCCGGGGGGCGTTACGTACCCTTGGACGAGCGCTTCGCGTTCAAGCCAGCCATGCAGTTGCGAAAAGCGGCCGGGGCTCCCGCCTCGGTGGATTTTCGTGGGAGTTTCAGCATGAACAAGAAGGTGGTATTGGGGCTGGGCTACCGCACGCGTTCTGCGTTGATCGCCACCATGAACGTCAAGTTGCTTGAGTCTTTGAGTGTGGGCTACGCGTACGATTTTGGCGTGTCCTCCCTGAATCCGGCGGCGCGACATTCTCACGAAATCGTCTTGTCCATTTCGGCGTGCGACAAAAATGACCCGTTCTTTGGGTCGTTGGGGCGCTGCCCAGCTTACGAGTGAGCTCATTCCGATGCAAGAGACCTTGTCCAAACGGTTGTTGTTTTTGGCCGCGGCTGCCATTGTGGTGGTGACGCTGGGGTACACGCAGCATTTGGCCTCCATCATTCGAGAAGAGGAGCAGCGGAAGGTGGATCTGTGGGTCGAGGCGGTCAAGCAGCGTGCGGAACTGGTGACATACACCCAGTCGCTGTTCGAAGACCTTGGCGCCGAGGAAAAGAAGCGTGCCGATCGTTTGGCCGCAGCGTATCGACTGATTCAAGAAGCGCCGGACGGCACGGATTTGACGTTCGCCGGGGATTTTTTGGTCAACAACAACACGGTCCCGGTCATCATCACCAACGACCGCGGAAAGATGATCTACCATGTCAACGTGCCTCCTCCTCCAGCGGGCATGTCTGAAGAGGCGTATTACGACAGCATTCGCCGGGTGGACATGGGCCAGAATCCGCCCATCCAGTTTGAGGAGGTGGGCCAGACCATTTACTATGCGGAAAGCGTGAGGCTCCGCAAACTGCGCGAAGCGATGGACGAATTGATCGAGTCGTTCATTTCCGAAACGGTGATCAACAGCGCATCTGTCCCGGTGCTTTTGATGGACTCGACGGCGACGCGCGTCGTGAAATCTCAAGGCATAGACGTGAGCTCGTTGGACTCGCCGGAGCAACTCCGAGCCCGTTACATGGAAATGATGCAGGACAATGTCCCCATTCCGGTGTTCTTGCCGGGGGGGGGGGTGGCATTTGGTGTTTTACGAAGAGAGTACAGTCCTGACCCAACTTCGTTATTTCCCGGCGGTTCAGCTGTTGTTGATTGCGGCATTTTTGTTGGTGGCGTACCTCGTGTTCAGCGCGTCGAGGCGGGCTGAGCAAAACCGCGTTTGGGTGGGCATGGCGAAGGAGACAGCGCATCAATTGGGCACACCGTTGAGTTCGCTGATGGCTTGGTCGGGCCTGCTTTCAGCCAGGGGTGTGGACCCTGAAGCGCTCGGCGAAATGGACAAAGACATCGCCCGGTTGCAGGTGGTCGCGGAGCGGTTTTCCAAAATCGGTTCTCAGGCGCAGCTGTCCCCAGAAAATCCGTTGGAACTCATCCGAGAAACGGTCGATTACATGCGACCACGCGTGAGCAAACACGTGGAGATGACTTTGGACGCGGGCGTCGACGCGGGCGACTTGCCGATGAGTCGCGCGTTGTTCAGTTGGGTGCTCGAAAACCTCATTCGGAACGCCGTGGATGCCATGGACGGGGAAGGTGCATTGGTCATTCGGGCCCACTGGCGGGAAGACACATTCACGGTGGACGTGGAGGACAACGGCAAGGGCATGGCCAAGGCTGTCGCCCGCAGGGTGTTTCAGCCTGGATTCACCACGAAGTCACGAGGTTGGGGTTTGGGTTTGTCGCTCGCCAAACGGATTGTCGAGGAGGTCCACCAAGGCCAAATCGCGGTGGTGGCCACGGAACCCGGCAAAGGGACCACGTTCAGAATGGAATTTCGCGTCAGCGTATGACGGCAATGCGACCTGACTTGTCCTCGGTGTACAAGACGCCGTCGTCGGTGTATTGATAACGAAGGCGGTATGTGTATTGGCCACCGGGCACGAAATGTTTGCCAGCCCCAAGCAGGGTGGTGCCGCCATTCCATGGGACATCAGGATTGTCTGTGGACCAAACTCGTTGACCCCATCGGTTGAACACCGTGAACTCAAAGGAGTCGTACTCGCACGAGCTCACGATTTGAAAAGCCTCATTGAGCCCGTCGCCATCGGGGGTGAACGCGTTGGGAACCCAAACGTTGCAACCACAGTATTCATCCTCCACCACGACAACGTCTGCAGACGAGCCGCATGCGTTGGTCACGGTGACAACGTGCTCTCCTGCCCCCACAAGGCTTTCGAGCCCGTAGACACCCTCTGTGGACCAAAACACAGAGAAGGGAAGCTCGTATGGGTTGGTCTCTTGAACAGCGAGGATTTCAATCTCCACGCGCGTGGAGTCTCCGATGCAGACCAACGCATCCCGCACAGTGGCATCCACGCCGATGTTGGGCAGGACGTTGAGGTGCATTTCGTGCGAGTCCAAACAGCCTGTGGCGTTGTCTTGAACTTCAATCACGTAATCTCCTTCCTCGGTGATGCTGTAGCCCGCGGATGCCCCGTCGCCGTTGACGGTCCAAACCCACGCGCCAATTGGATCGTCGCTTTGGTCTTGCCAATTGAAATTGAAGGCGGGGTCGAGCACGCATCTGCTCGCGGTGTCGGGCAGCGCCCCCACGGAAGGGGTTGGCCACCAGGTCACTGTCGCCGTGTCGGATTGGGTGCAAGCACCGAGCGTCACCGTGGCGACAAACGGCCCTTCCCCCATGGAAGGCACCACCAAAAGCTCAGAATTGCTTCCTCCCACATTCCAACTCAACCCATCGATGGTGCCTGTGACGCTCAACAGCGCCGCGGAGTCATCGCACAAGGGGTCAGGGTCAGTCAACCCTGTGTTGATCGGAGGCAGCATGTCGTAGTCAAACGTTTCAGTGCGCTGACAACCGTTTTCGCTGACCAGGGCCATCTGGTATTGGCCAGGCCCGGCCGTGCTCAAACCACTCGTACCGGGGGGGTAAGACCACTGAATCAGAGAGGATCCGTCGTCGAGCAAAGCGCTCACGACACCGGTGGTTTCCCAACAGAGGATTTCAGGCTGCGCGGAGATGTTGGCCCCAGGCAAGGGGTGAAGCACCACAGCGATGGACGCAGGGTCGGCGTCGCAACCGTTGATGCTGGCCGAGGCTGAAAACACCCCATTGTCCTCCACGACGAGAGCCGTCATGCTGTTGTCATCCCAACTGGCCGGTGCGCCTGCTGTGGCGGAGACGTCCAAGGTCACTTGGTCTCCAGGACAAAAGCTCACCTCGCCCTCAATGGGCGTGCCTTCCGAGGAGAATTGCAAGACTGGCGAAATTTGGAAGGTGACCTCCACGGATTGCGTTTCGACACAGCCATCCAGCGCGCCTTCGACCATGTAAACCCCATCCTCCGAAACCGTGTACGCGTCGCCGGCTTGGCCTTCCCAACCCAAGGTTGCACCAGGATCAGCCGTGGCCAACAACACGGTCGAGGGGTCGTCGCACACGATCAATTCCGGATCCACAAGAAGACTCAGGTTGGGGCCGGGCGCGTCTTCCACGACAACGCTGTTGTGGGTGGGGCAACCCTCGTCGTCTTCGGCGTAGAGGACGTATGTGCCACCTGTGGAAAGGGTCAATTCGGCAGCATCATTGGCCACCCAAGTTGCCGTCGCAGCAGGAGGGAGGGGGGAGGCCGTCAAGGTGAGTTCTTGCCCTTCACACATTTGCCAAGGCCCTTCTGGCGTGGCGGTCACGGCTTCAATGTGGGTGCTGTAGTATGCGTTTTCCAAGCAAAAGCTGTGCACGTTGGTGGCGCCCCCAGTGGTCCCTGTCCACCCCCAGTTGACCAGTGGGTTTCCGTTGAAGATGTTGTTGGTCAAATCCAGGGTCAGCGTCTTGCGCAACACCCCGTTGAAATACACTTCGAGCGTGTTTGAAGCGGCGTCCCACGTCAGCCTGAACGGGTAGGACAGCCCCGTTTCAATGTTGTTGCTGCTCGCGTTGGCCTGCACGGGTCCACTCAGGTTGTGGTTGATTTGACCTCCTCCGTTGATGGCGATGTGGTCGTAACTGGGGTCTCCGTTTTGACCGTTCAAATAGGTGTCGATTTCGACAGCGATGGAAGTCGCGCCAAAGGGGCCGTTGGCGTACCCAATGTCTCCTCCATTGGACCCCACCAGGTTGTTGCCCACACTCCCTGCTTGGTGGAGGACAAAACACATGCCGTCTGCCCCTCCGTCATTGTTGCCCACGTTGACCGAGAACTCCAGGTCAAAATCGGCCCCGAGGTGAATGAGGCAATCGTGCCAAGCGGCGCCGGTTTGACTGATGCCGGTGGTGGTCAGTTGAACACAATCGTTTCCATTGAGGCTGGCGTTGTTCACGGCGTTCCATTGTGCAACCCCGTCCAGCGCGGAGAGTGCCATGAAGGCTGCTGTGGAGAGGACAGGGAGAAGAGTGCGTGGCATGGCCAAAGGGTGACGATCAGAGCGATTGAAGCACGTTGACAATGCGCTCGGTGGCGTGTCCGTCCCAATGAGGCGGGACCACCCCCTCTTTGGGCGAGCGAATCGCTTCCATCACCGCTTCGGCGTCGAGCGTGGTGAGCATTTGGTTGGTGCCAAGGGTCGTGGTGCTTGGCCGCTCCGTGTTGGGGCGAAGGGTGATGCAAGGAACCTGGCGGAACGTGGTTTCTTCTTGAATGCCCCCGGAATCTGTTACCACGGTCTTCGCTGCGGAAATCAGATGCTGGAATGCGAAGTAATCCAGAGGGCCGGTTTTCTTGAGCTTGGGGTGATTCAAAACGTCATCCAACCCAAAGGCTTCGAGGTTCTTTTGGGTCCTCGGATGGATGGGGAACACGACGTTGGCATCGGCGCACAACCGGTGAATCAGATCCACCACAAAGGAACACCCCTCCTTGTTGTCCACGGTGGCCGGACGGTGCATGGTCAGCAGGTAAAATCCATCGGCAGAGGCCAACCCCAAATCAGCCAAAATGGTGCTCTGCTCAATTTGTGGCGAGAAGGCCACCAGGGTGTCGATCATGGTGTTGCCCACGAAGTGCACGTTGTGGCTGGTGTCCAACCCCTCGGATTTGAGGTGTTGAAGGCCGGACTCTTCAGTCACAAAATGCATTGAACTGAGTTGGTCCACCAGAATGCGGTTGATTTCTTCAGGCATCGAACGGTCAAAGCTTCTGAGCCCTGCCTCGAGGTGGCCAAGCGGAATACCGAGCCTTTGGGCAGCAAGTGCGCCGGCAAGCGTGCTGTTCACGTCGCCCGGAACCAAAACCACATCGGGCTTCAGACGCTCCATGGTTTCAACGAGCTGTGTGGTCATTTGGGCGAATTGCATGCCGCCTGAACCAGGGTGCAATTCAAGCACGTGGTCTGGCCTCAAGTCGAATTGGTCAAAAAACACTTGCGACATGGCACGGTCGTAGTGCTGTCCCGTGTGCACGAGTGAAAGCTTGGCCCCTGGGGTGGCGTCCAAGACTTTTCGAAACCGCGTGACCTTGATGAAGTTGGGCCGGGTGCCAATGACAATGAGAAGGTGCATGAAGTCGAGGTCGTCAGAAGGGTGCGCAGACTTAAGCCACCAAGTTATGAAGCAGCTTGACGTAATCGGCGGTGAGGGCGTCTCGTCGATAAGATTCGGGCGACACCTGGCTGCTGCGTCCGGCGAGGGCATGTTGAATTTGGGACCCAAACCCCCGCTCGTCCTCCATGTCGCACATGTCGTACCCCCATTCGCCCACCAAGGCTTCGAGGTCGCTGTTCAGCGCGCCGCCGACCACCAAGGGGCGCCCTGTGGCCAAGTATTCGAAGGCTTTGCCTGGAATGGTACGCTTTCCGGTGTCGTTGTTGTTTTGCAAGATCAAGAGCGCATGACATTGGGCCATGGCGTTGGGCACTTCGTCGTGTGAAACGCTGCCGGCGAACGCCCAATCTTCAGGGGACATACATCGCTCCATGTCCGCTTGAATGGTGGGGTCGAGGGCGCCGTAAATGAGGACGCGCAGTTTCCGTGGGTTGGACGCATCGGCATTGTGATTGCGGACGGCTCGCCAGAGGCCTGGGGCGTTTCGGCTCCCATACAGGGACCCAAAAAACCCGAGCACAAACGGCCCGTCTTGAGGCGCATCCGCCAAATTGAAACCGTCTGCCTCGTCGTATCCGTTGGGCACCCAAACCACACGGTCACCACATTCTTTGAGCGACTTTCCGGTCAGTGATCTCGCCGCGGAAGGCGCCGTGACGACGACCTTGTCTGCGCGCGTCACCACGGCCTGTTCCAGTTGTTTGTGTCGGGCGCGGCTGCGCGAGGTCAGCTGGAAATCGTCCAAATAGTCCATGTCTGACCACGGGTCCCTGAAGTCGGCGATCCAAGGGACATCAGGAAACGCGCTTTTCAAGCCCAAGGCGATCAAATGCGTCGAATGGGGAGGTCCGGTTGAGATGACCGCATCCACTGGGTGCTCGGCGAGGAGACGTTTCAAGCGCCGAATGGATGGCTTTATCCAAAACATCCGGGCATCCGGGATGAACACGTTGCCTCGGATCCACTGCACAAGGCCACCTTTGGATTGGGTGGCAGAGGCGCTTCCGAATCGGTTTTGGCCTTTGAGCAACTTCAGTGAATCAAGCCACGACGCGGGCTCCACAATGGGCCCTTTCCAAACCTGCACCTCGGGCCGCACTTCCCTTTGAAGCC
The DNA here is from genome assembly GCA_028141885.1 of Flavobacteriales bacterium. The sequence goes on from JAOIQU010000003.1 coordinate 25,444, forward strand.
CTTCGTCCAGCACAGGATAGTTCGCTCCGTCAGGGACAAACACCACAGGCTCCCAACAGTGTTCAGGAAGGTATTTCGTGAATTTCAGCCACCTCTGCACCCCCGCCCCACCTGACGGCGGCCAGTAATAGGCGATGATCAACACACGCTTGAGGGGTCGAGAAGCCGCGTCTCGTGGCATTGGGCAAAAGTACAAATGCAGAATCCGCAACACGGTTGGGACCAAGTGTTGCACCGAGAGGATCCTTGCGCTACTTTTGCCGTCCTCCTTACCGAGATGCCCGGGTGGCGGAATTGGTAGACGCGCGCGACTCAAACTCGCGTTCCGCAAGGAGTGTGGGTTCGATTCCCACCCCGGGTACAAGAAAGCCTCGCATCGTGCGGGGCTTTTTTTGTCTGGAACCGCTCGGGCTCCATGGGCGTACCTTGCATGGCATGACGCCTTTGATTACCGACAGGCCATGTTGGGTCGCCGCACTTCTCGCCTTGACAAACACATTGGGTCACGCCCAGGTCACCGTGAATTCGACCGACCTGCCGCAAGGAGGGACCACCTACACCTTTCAGGATTCAAAGGCCACTCAAGTCACACATCACCTGGGCATTGAGCACGTGTCGTCGCGCCCCCAAACCCACCTGCTTCTGGCCACCAACGCATATCCCCAGCTTGGCACAAGAAGCAACAACCAACGCCAAGGGCCTTTGGAAAAAGGCGCCAGCGCATGGAGGGCCCGGTGACCGACATGGACCCCACCCTCGGCGTCTATCAACACGACGCCTGTGAGTGGTGGAGTGACCAACGCCGCGGGCAAAGCCTTTTTCGCTTCGTCGCTTTGCAGCGGCATGCACGCCACCCCTGGCACATGCCGATGCACCCACTGAACCGAACGCTGGCACAAGTGGCAAGGTCCGTCGTAATAGATCACAGGCTTGTCCATGGCGCAAAACTAACCCTCAGCACCCCCTAAATTGCGACCATGAGAAACGCACCTGCTCAGATTTTTTTGATCTTGGTTGCGGGGGTGTTCTTCACCCAAGAGATCCTTGCCCAAACCATCACTCAACCTTCCCTTCCCGACCACGGGGTTACGTTTGTTTACGGCGTGACCAACACCCAACTGGAAGGGTTCGATTGGTCCATGGCGTTGGCGTGGCAAAATGTCAATTTTGAGTTTGTGCCGGCTGACAGCACAGACTTCTCCGAGGTCTTTCCCAACGCCGATTTTGCGCAACAGGTTCCAGCACAAACGGGAGGCGTCAATTCTTCCTTTTACGAGTACAATCCTGATTACTTTGGGTTTTGGGGTGGCGTGGATGGGGCGACAGGCATCCAGGTGGTGCATCCCGAAGCCGTCAAGTATCTGCCGTATCCCTTCAGCGTTGGCGATGTCCATGCAGACCAATTGACATTCGAATTCATCGGCGGCGGCTTGGTCAATACGCGAGTGTTTGAGATCAACATGGAGGGGGTTGCCTCAGGCAATTTGCAGTTGCCCAACGGATGGTCTTTCGACAACACCCTGCGCGTGGCCACACGCACGCTGACGACCGACAGCAATGCCACCAACGTCTCCACCTTGTTGACTGAAGGGTTTCAATATTGGACGCAGTACTTCCCCTTGCCCGTGGCCCAGACCTATACCTACACCCAAATCATGGGTGGAGACAGCACGATTTTGTTTGCGGGCGGTGAATTTCTAGCGGGCGCCACCGCCGGGTTCGATTTGCCAAACGCCATCGCCTTCGATGCTTTTCCCTCACCCGCGTCGCACACGCTGAATGTGACGGGGCCAGCAGTGTCGTGGGTGCGCGCGGTGGATGTGCAAGGCCGCACGGTGCATCGCCGTCAATTGCGTTCAGACCAAGAATCTTGGGACGTGTCCGGATGGCCTGTGGGCATGCACTTCCTGAACATCGAGGGAACCTCAGTCACCCGACGCGTGTTGGTCACTCACTGACGCCGCAAGCGCTCAGTAAGCCCGCGCGCTGTTGCCTTCCATGTAGTAGACGAAGGCCTTGTTCACCACGCGACGGCCACCTGGCGTGGGGAAGTCTCCGGTGAAGTACCAATCGCCCAAGTGGTTGGGGCAGGCCTCGTGCAAACCGGCGACGCTTTGGAAAATGATTTTGACTTCGGCCTGCATGCCTGGGGGTGTCAGCAAGGAGCTGATGCGGTCGCTGACCTCTTCGTCGGAGAAGGGTTCGTAAATCGCTTTGACTTTGTTCACGTTCTCGGCAAGCGGCAGGGTGAGCTGGTGTTTGCAGGCCTCGTAGGTCTCGGTCAACACGTGGTCCATGCCGCGCTCCTTGAGCAAGGACACTGCCGCTTGAAACGCGATGAAATCGCCCATGCGCGCCATGTCGATGCCGTAACAGTCGGGGTAGCGGATTTGGGGTGCGCTGGAAGCCACCACGATGCGCTTGGGGCCAAGTCGATCCAAAATGCGGAGAATGCTCTTCTTCAGGGTTGTTCCTCGCACAATGCTGTCGTCGATGACCACGAGGTTGTCCACCCCGCGCCCCACCGTCCCATAGGTGATGTCGTAGACGTGGGCGACCAGGTCCTCTCGAGAGCTGTCTTCGGTGATGAAGGTGCGGAGCTTGGCGTCCTTGATGGCGATTTTGTCCACCCGCGGCCGCTCGTTCAAGATGGCTTCGATTTCTGAGTGGTCAGGATCGACACCGAGCCCTTTGATTCTGGCAATCTTGCTCGCGTTCAGGTGTTCCTCCAAACCTTGTACCAAGCCGTAGAACGAAGATTCGGCGGTGTTGGGAATGAAGCTGGTGACCGTGTGGTCAAGGTCGTGTTCCACCGCTTCGAGGACCCTTGGCACGATGGCCTTGCCCAAAGCTTTGCGCTCGCTGTAGATGTCACTGTCGTTGCCTCGAGAGAAGTAAATGCGCTCAAAGCTGCAAGCCTTGCGGTCTCCCGCAGGCCGAATCTCTTCCACATGCGCCTTGCCGTCGCGTTTGATGACCAAGGCTGACCCTGGGGCGACCTCTTGGATGGAGGATGCCGGGACGTTGAAAGCGGTTTGGATCACGGGACGTTCCGATGCAGCCACCACCACTTCGTCGTCTTCGTACCAAAACGCAGGACGGATGCCGTTGGGGTCGCGCATGACAAAAGCGTCGCCATGCCCGACCATCCCGCACATGACGTAGCCGCCATCAAAGTCGGTCGACGCTCGACGCAGCACCTGGCCCAAATCCAACGTGTCGGCAATGCGTTCCGAGATGCTCTGATTGTCGACGCCTTCAGCCTTCAGGGCTTCGAAGCGCCGCTGGTTTTCCTCGTCAAGGAAATGCCCAATTTTTTCGAGGACCGTAACGGTGTCGGATTTTTGTTTGGGGTGTTGCCCCAGTTTCACCAACACGTCAAACAACTCGTCCACGTTGGTGAGGTTGAAGTTGCCCGCCACCACCAAGTTGCGTGTCCGCCAGTTGTTTTGGCGCAAGAAGGGATGGCAATTTTCAATCTCATTCTTGCCAAAGGTCCCGTATCGCAGGTGGCCCAAGAAGAGTTCCCCCGTGAAGGCGTGGTCGTTTTGGAGAGCGACCACATCCTGCAACTCTTCCGCTGTGAGGTCCTGGAAACGCCACATGATCTTGTGGAAGAGGTCTTGGATCGGCCTCGCGTCAATGGACCGCATCCTGGAGATGTACCGCTTCCCTGGGTTGACGTCCAGCTTGATGTTTGCGAGTCCAGCACCGTCTTGCCCGCGGTTGTGCTGCTTCTCCATCAGCAGGTACATCTTGTTCAGCCCGTAGAAGGGCGTGCCGTACTTGTCAACGTAGTGTTGAAGAGGCTTCTTGAGGCGCAACATTGCGATGCCGCACTCGTGCTGGAGAGAGTCGCTCATGGGCGTTGCCAAAGTTAGGCATTTGAAGGGCTGGCGTCGGCGCTACTTTTGTTCTTCATGGAATCCCATTGCACCCCCGAAGTCGAAGCCTTGATCCGACAAGGTTGGGCCAAGGCAACGTCCATTGTTTCGCACCTTGACGGGTTGCGTGACGCCACCCCCAACCCCGACCCTGAAAAAGCCCCCTACGACAAATACATCCCGATCAACCAGCAGCGCATCAAGCGCATTCGGAAGACCCTGGCCAAGGTTGGGTTGCGCGAAGACCTCAATTTGGCCCTCAGTGGCCTTGCTGCTGGCACGAAAATGCTGGTGCTGAATGAATTTTGGTGTGGGGATGGCGCCCAAATTTTGCCCGTTCACGAGGTGATGGAGGCGGCTACGGGAGGGCGCCTTGAGGTAAGGGTGCTGATGCGCGACGCCCACCTCGACGTCATGGACCTGTTTTTGACCAACGGGGGACGGTCCATTCCCAAGACAGTCTTGCTGAATGCCGACCTGGAGGTGTTGGGGTCGTGGGGCCCCCGGCCGGCGGAGGCCATGGCCTTGGTGAAGCGCATCAAATCAGACCCTACCATCGCCCACACGTACAGCGAAGAGGCCCACAAGTGGTACACCCAGGACAAACAACAGAACATTCAGGCGGAGTTGGCGGTACTTTTAGGGCATGCCCAAAGAGCTTGAGCCTGAAGACTTTTACAAGACGCCGGAAGGCTTCATCGTCTTCACGGAGGCCTACCACTTGAAGCGCGGCCATTGCTGCCAAAGTGGTTGCAAGCACTGTCCTTACGGCTTTGACAAGCGCACGGGACGTTTCACCAAGAACAAACACACGCCATGACCGCCGCCGACCTTCAACCAGCCGAATTCAAAGCATCCGACCTCCAAGCGGCCATTCGCGAAGGCTTGCCCATCACGCTTCCTCCCGCAGTGCAGCGCAACCCTGAATGGAGCCATGCTCCGGTCCGAAAAGACATCCTGACCGACAAGGAAAAGGCCTTGGCGTTGCGCAATGCGCTGCGGTATTTCCCGTCGGAACAACACGCAGAGCTGGCGCCGGAGTTCGCCCACGAATTGCGCACCTACGGACGGATTTACATGTACCGGCTGCGCCCTAAGCACGAGATGAAGGCGTACCCCATCGAGTGGTACCCCGCGAAGTGCAAGCAAGCGGCGTCTGTGATGTTGATGATTCAGAACAACCTGGACCCCGCCGTGGCGCAACACCCCGAGGAATTGATCACTTACGGAGGCAACGGCGCCGTCTTCCAAAACTGGGCCCAGTACCGTCTCGCGATGAAGTACCTGAGTGAGATGGAAGAGGACCAAACGCTGGTCATGTACTCCGGCCACCCGATGGGGCTGTTTCCCTCCAACAAGGAAGCCCCTCGTGTCGTGGTCACCAACGGCATGGTCATTCCCAACTACAGCCAACCGGACGATTGGGAACGTATGAACGCCCTTGGTGTTAGCCAATACGGCCAAATGACGGCCGGTTCCTACATGTACATCGGCCCCCAAGGCATTGTGCACGGCACCACCATCACGGTCCTGAATGCCGGACGGATGATCGACCGCAAGCGCGGCGTCACCGACACCACAGACGGCCTTGCGGGCAAATTGTTTGTCACTGCAGGCCTTGGCGGCATGAGCGGCGCCCAACCCAAGGCGGCCAACATTGCAGGGTGCGTCTCGGTCACCGCAGAAGTCAATCCTGCGGCGGCGTACAAGCGTCACGAACAGGGTTGGGTGGACCACGTGGTCACAGACCTCGACGAGCTGTCGGCCCGCGTCAAAGATGCCGTCGCAGCCAAGCGCGCCGAATCCTTCGCTTACCTCGGCAACGTGGTGGAGGTTTGGGAGAAGTTTGACGAGGAGAACCTCCTCGTGGACATGGGCTCAGACCAAACCTCGCTCCACAACCCCTGGGCGGGCGGATACTATCCCGTGGGCCTCGACTTCGACGCGGCCAATGCGATGATGGCGGAAGACCCTGCGCAATTCAAGACCCTGGTCAAAGCGTCGCTCAAGCGTCATGCGGATGCGGTCAACAAGCACACCGCCCGAGGCACCTACTTCTTCGACTACGGCAACGCGTTTTTGCTCGAAGCGAGCCGCGCCGGCGCGGACATCATGGACGCGGAAGGAGAGGGTTTCAAGTACCCTTCCTATGTCCAAGACATCATGGGGCCCATGTGTTTCGACTACGGCTTTGGTCCGTTCCGCTGGGTGTGTTGCAGCGGAGACCCCGCCGATCTCGACCTCACTGACACCATTGCTGCGGAGGTGCTCGAGCGCTTGATGGCCGCCGCGCCCTCCGACATTCAGCAGCAGATGCAAGACAACGTCCGTTGGATTCGGGAAGCCAAGGCCAACAAGCTCGTGGTGGGATCTCAAGCCCGAATCCTGTACGCCGACGCCCAGGGCCGCGCCGAAATCGCCTCCGCGTTCAATGACGCGATCAAGGACGGTCGCCTCAAAGGGCCGGTCGTGCTCGGTCGCGACCACCACGATGTGAGCGGCACTGACAGCCCGTACCGCGAGACGTCCAACATCTACGACGGCTCCACATTCACCGCCGACATGGCTGTCCAAAACTTCGTCGGCGACGGGTTCCGTGGCGCGACGTGGATCAGCCTGCACAACGGCGGGGGCGTCGGATGGGGCGAGGTGATGAACGGCGGGTTTGGGATGTTGATTGATGGAAGCGCAGACAGCGAGCGCCGATTGCGTTCCATGCTGCACTGGGACGTCAACAACGGCATTGCGCGCCGGAGCTGGGCCCGAAACGAAGGTGCCCAATGGGCCATCGACCGCGCCATGGAGATGGAGCCGCGCTTGAAGGTCACCCGCGCCAACAACGCGGACGACGACCTCATCGCCGACGCGCTGTCCTGACCCCCGCAAGGAAACGCGGGAAACGTTTTGCAATTTTTTCGTTTCCTGTGCGCGCATCGCGATGTACTTTTGCGGCCGCATGTCGCAGGCCAATACATCCAACACACGGACGCCCGAAGGACCAAACGCGCTCGATGAGCGCGGCCTTGAGTTGAGGGACCGGTGCTCCAAGCTCTTTGGTCGTTTTGGGATCAAGGCGCTCAGCATGGACGACTTGGCGGGGCATTTGGCTTGCAGCAAGAAGACGCTGTACAAGTACTTCAGCGACAAGCGGGACCTCGTGTCGAAAGCCCTGCACAGCCATCTGGATGGGTTGGAAGCCCAAATGGCGGACCTCATGCATGGGGAGGGGAATGCGATTGATTTGGCCTTGCAGGAGATGGAGAACAAGCACAAAATGCTGTCGGCCATCAACTCCACGGTCCTGTTCGATTTGAAGAAGTATTACCCCAAGGTTTTTGAAGCCACCCACGAACGTCGGAAGAACATGATCCGTCGCGTGGTCACCCACAACGTCATGCGCGGCATGGAGCAGGGCATGTATCGCGACGACTTGAATGTCGAGGCCGTAGCCGATTTGCACCTCGCGCTCGTGGAGGACATGGTGCGGCAGGCGGAAAACGGCACCCTGGCGCGTCCGCTCGCGGAGCATTTCAAAGCGCTGTTCACCTATCACATTCGAGGCATTGCAAGCGCCGATGGTGTGGCCTACCTCGAATCGAAACGACTCACTCCTTCCTCATGATCCAAACCTTGAAACAACGTGGTCTTTGCGCGCTTGCGGTCTTGACGGCCTCCTGGCACGCCAACGCCCAGCTGTCGCTGAGCATGGACCAAGCCATGGAGCTTGGCGTGGCACAGGCCTATGCGATGCAGCGGGCCCGCATCGATGTGGATGTGGCCAAAAGCGACGTCAAAGAATTGCTGGCCACGGGCCTCCCCCAAGTCAACGCGTCCTTCGACTTCAATCACTTCATTGACATTCCGACCCAAGTGGTGCCTGCCTCGTCATTTGATCCAATGGCGCCAGAAGATTTGGTGTTGGAATTGGCGTTTGGCACGACCCAATCCGCCACAGCGGGCGTGAACGCCACGCAACTGGTGTTCAGTGGGAGTTACCTCGTGGGCATGAAGGCCGCGCAGGTGTTTGCCGATGCCAAAGCGTTGGCGGTGGACGCCACGGAAGTGGAAACGCGCAGGCTGGTGGCCGAGGCCTACGTCACGGGCCTGGCGGCTGAAGCCAACGTGGAGACCTTGGACCGGGCGCTTGCGCTGGTGACTTCGTCGGAAGGGGAATTGCGTGCCTTGGCCAACGAAGGACTCGTCGAGTCGGTGGACGCAGACCAACTGCAGTTGACGCGCCAGTCGCTCGCCCAGCAACTCAACACGGCCCGATTGCAAGCTGATTTGACCAAGAAGTTGCTGTTGTTCCAATGCGGACTGGAGGTGGACGGAACGGTGACCTTGACGGACAGCCTCGAAGGGTTGACCGCGCAGTCTGTGCCGGAGGTGATGCAGTCGCAGTTGAACCTGGCGGCGAATCCCGCCTTGGAGGAACAACGTCGGTATGTCGCCCTTGCGGAGTTGGATGTGTTGAACCGGCGCGCCGAGGGCCTTCCCCAAGTGGCTGCGTTCTATTCAAACAGCTCACAAACCTTCCGCGACCCAGATTTTCCCGTGCTTGAGGACCAAGCCAATTGGTATCCCTCCCAAATCGTGGGCTTGTCGGTGAACATGCCCATTTGGACCAGCTTTGGCGGCCGTCAACGCGTGGAGAAGGCCAAGCTCGCCGTCTTGACAGCGGAGTCAGGCCTGTCCCAAATGGAATCTGCCGCGCGCTTGGAGTTTGACAACGCCAGGGCCACCTTTTTGGACGCGCAAGCCGCACTGTCCAATGCGAAGGAGCAACGCGCCTTGGCCGACAACATTTTGACCCGAATCGAAGCGGGACACAAAGAAGGGGTTCGAAGCAGTTTTGAACTCAACACCGCCCAAAACCAACTCCTCGAAGCCGAGGGCAACCTGATCGGCGCACAACTCGCTTGGCTCACGGCCCAGCAGCGCTTGATCGCATCCAATCCAAGACTATGAAATTGACTTTGAAAAGTGTTGGCCTGTTGGCCATGGCAACGTTGTTTGTGCAATGTGGTGGCCCCTCAGAGGATGCGGTCGAACAAAACGCGTCGGCGGTTCGGCTGACCAAGGTGGGGGTCCAAACGGTGCAAGCCGCCCCGTTCGCCCACACGTTCGCCGTTCAGGGCAACGTCGAGACGGACCGCATCGCCAACATCTTAGCGGAGTTCCCGGGCGTCGTGCGGGAAGTGTTCGTTGTAGAAGGCACCCAAGTCAACCAAGGCGATGCGTTGGTGCGCATTGACACCGACGTGTTGGCCAAGCAGCGAGAGGAATTGTTGACGCAGTTCGAATTGGCGGAGACGCTGTTTGAGCGGCAAGAGCGCCTTTGGAACAAGGACATTGGGTCCGAGGTGGATTTCCTTCAAGCCAAAACAAGCCTCGAAGCCTTGACACGAAGCCTCGCCACCCTCGACGAACAAATCGGCAAAGCGGTCATTCGCGCGCCGTTCAATGGTGTGTTGGACCGGGTCTTTGTCAACGTAGGTGAGATGGCCTCCGCGCCGATGCCTGTGGTGCGCGTGGTGGACTTGAGCGACTTGTACGTTCGGGCTTCCGTCAGCGATCACTATGCAGGGGTCGTCATGGCCGGCCAACCCGTGACCGTGGAAGCGCAGGGCCTCGAGCCCATCGAAAGCCAGGTCCGTCGCGTGGGACAATTCATCGAAGCGGCCAACCGCACGATCGATGTGACCATTGACCTCCCCTCAGGGACCCGTGCGCTTCCCAACATGGTGGCGACGGTGCACATCACCGATTTGGCACTGGACAGTGCCTTGGCACTTCCGTCAGCGGTGGTGCAACAAGACGCGAACGGCCAGGAGTATGTGTTCGTTATCAAAGGTGACCAAGCGACGAAGCAAACGGTCAAAACCGGGGTGATGTCCGACGGCTTGCTGCTCATCGAGTCGGGCCTGAAAGCCGGCGATCGCGTCATCAAACGTGGCGCGGCACGCGTCGTGGATGGCGAGCGAGTGACCTTGATCGAATCCTGAACCCACGGACACCATGACCGAACAAACCAACACACCGCGGGAGGCGAAGGGGGGAGGCAAGCTTCGTGAGTTTGGGCTGACCACGTTGAGCATTCAAAACAAGACCACCGTCTTCGTGCTCATCGCCATCATTACGTTCTCAGGAATCAGCAGCTATTTGACGGTGCCCAAGGAGGCGTTCCCGGAGATTGTGGTGCCAGAAATTTTCGTGAGCACGTCCTACCCCGGGAACAGCCCGGTGAACATGGAGAAGCTCATCACGAGGCCGCTCGAGAAGGAAATCAACACGATTTCAGGCATCGACGAAATCACGTCCACCAGCGTGCAGGGCTTCAGCGCGATCGACATCAAGTTCAACTTTGACGTCACGCCCACGGAGGCGTTGCGTAAGGTGAAGGACGCGGTGGACAAGGCCAAGTCCGACCCCGATTTCCCAACCGACCTTCCCGCGGACCCCAGCGTCATGGAGCTCAACTTCAGCGAGCTCATGCCGGTGATGAACATCAACCTGAGCGGCGACTACAGGCTTCAAGATTTGAAGAAGTACGCCGAGTACCTGGAGGACCGGGTGGAATCTTTGCCGCAAATCAGCAAAGTGGACATCCAGGGCATCAGCGACCTCGAAGTCGAGATTGAAGTGGATCACCTGCGCGCAGAAGCCATGCAGGTCAGCTTCAACGACATTTCAGGGGCGATCGCCGCAGAGAATATGACGGTTTCTGGCGGGGACTTGCTTGTGGACGGCGTGCGAAGGAGCGTCCAAGTGGAAGGAGATTTCACGAGCATCGAGGAACTCGAAAACGTCATCATCAAATCCGAAGGAGGGTTCACAGTGCACTTGCGCGATGTGGCGCAGGTGTCGTTTGTCGAGAAGGAGAAGGAGAGTTTTGCCCGAGAATATTCACGCCCAGTGGTGTCGCTGGACGTGGTGAAGCGCGCAGGCGAAAACCTGCTTGAAGCCTCTGCCGCCATCAACGCCATCATTGAAGAGGCCAAGCTGGAGGTGTTGCCGCGCAATCTGAACGTGTCCATCACCAACGACCAAAGCGACATGACCCAAACCCAAGTGGAGGAGCTTCAGAACTCCATCATTTTTGGGGTCCTTCTCGTGGTGGGGGTGTTGTTGTTCTTCCTCGGCTTGCGCAACGCCTTGTTTGTAGGGGTGGCCATTCCGCTGTCCATGTTCATGAGCTTCCTCATCCTGAATTCGCTTGGCGTGACGTTCAACACGATGGTGTTGTTTTCGCTCGTCTTGGCCCTCGGCATGCTCGTTGACAACGGCATTGTGGTGGTGGAGAACGTGTACCGTCTTATGGATGAAGGGTACAGTCCGTTGAAGGCAGCTCGCTGCGGTGTGGGTGAGGTTGCCTGGCCCATCATTGCGTCGACCGGCACCACCCTCGCGGCATTTTTGCCGCTGGCGCTGTGGCCAGGACTCATCGGGGAGTTCATGAGCTACTTGCCCATGACCCTGATCATCGTTTTGGGCTCGTCTTTGTTTGTGGCCTTGGTCATCAACCCCGTCTTGACCGCAGTCTTCATGAGGGTGGGTGAGGAACATGTCAACCGACGTCGCACTCACGTGGTGTCGGGCATTCTTGTGGGGGTTGGGGTCGCATTTCTCGCGCTGGGCGCCACGGGATTGGCCAACATCCTGGCGATCGCGGGCATCCTCACACTGCTGAATACCTACGCGCTCTATCCAGCGACCTTGACCTTCCAAAACAAGTTTCTCCCGCGCCTTGAAGCGGCTTACGAGCGGTTCCTCACGTATGTGCTTGGTGGGCGTCGGCCTTGGGCCTTTTTCTGGGGAACGGTGGGCTTGCTGTTTTTGTCCATCGTGTTGATGGGCGTATTCCCACCCAAGGTGTTGTTCTTCCCTGACAACCAGCCTCAATACCTGAACATTTTTGTGTCCAAACCCATCGGAACGGATTTGGCCGAGACCAATGAGGTGGCCAAAGATGTGGAGCAGCGCGTGATGGAAGTCTTGGGCCGTGACGAGTTCAAGCGACCCAATCCCGAGACGGGTGAGCTCGAGAGTTTCATTGTCAATTCCGTCATTGGGACGGTGGGCAACGGAACCAGCGATCCCAACGAGGGCCCGCAATTGGGCCCCACGCCGCACAAAGCGCGGGTGGTGGTCAACTTCGTGAAGTTCCAGGACCGTCGAGGCTTGTCCACGGGCGACGTGTTGAGTGCCATCCGCGAGGAGTTGCGGGGTTACCCGGACGCAGAGGTGGTCGTGACCAAAAATTCCGACGGTCCGCCTCAAGGCGCGCCCATCAACCTCGAGCTCACATGCGACGACTACGATGAATTGTTGGCGGCCTCTGAAAATGCCCTGCAATACCTCCGAGCCAAAGACTATTTGGGCGTGGAAGAGTTGAAAATCGACGTCGACAAGCGCAAACCCCAAATGCCTGTCGTCATCGACCGGGAAAAGGCACGGACCTACGGATTAAGCACGCGCGACATCGGGTACACGCTGCGGACGGCCTTGTTTGGGCGGGAAGTGGGCACGTACAAAGACGGGGAAGACGACTACCCCATAAACGTGCGTTTCGCCGAGGAATACCGCCACAGCAGCGACGCGCTGATGAACCAAAAGGTGATTTTCCGCAGCCAGAGCGACGGTCAAATCAAGGAGGTGCCCATCAGTGCCGTGGCCTCAGCCAGTCGCTCCACCACATTCAGCGCGGTGAAGCGAAAAGACCTAAAACGCGTCATCACGATCACTTCCAACGTGCTCGAAGGGGCCAACCCCACCGAGATCATCACGCGCATGGAGGAAGACATGAAGGACGAGCTCACGATGCCAGGTGACGTGACGTGGGAGTTCACAGGTCAGCAAGAGGAACAGGCCAGAGAGATGGCGTTCCTCTCCAAGGCCCTGCTCATCGCCCTGTTCCTCATCTTCCTCATCATCGTCAGCCAGTTCAACAGCGTCACCACGCCGTTCATCATTGGTTTCAGCGTGATTTTCTCACTCATCGGCGTGTTGCTGGGACTCGTCATTTTCCAAATGGAGTTTGTGATCATCATGACCATGATTGGCATCATTTCGCTTGCGGGCGTGGTGGTGAACAACGCCATTGTGTTGATCGACTACACCAACTTGCTGAGGGCCCGTCGCCGTGAAGAGCTTGGCTTGGAGGCAGGAGAGTCCACCGAAGACGCCACCAAGCTGCCCTTCGAGGAGGTGAACACCGCCATCGTTGAAGGGGGCAAAACGAGGCTGCGCCCTGTTTTGCTGACGGCCATCACGACGGTTCTCGGGTTGCTCCCGCTGGCCATCGGTTTGAACATTGATTTTGTGGGCTTGGTCACCAACTACGACCCCAACATTTACGTGGGTGGAGACAACAACGTGTTTTGGAAGCCGATGAGTTGGGCCATCATTTTTGGCTTGACGTTCGCGACGTTCTTGACGCTGATCATTGTGCCCGTCATGTACTGGTGGATCGAGCGCACGACGTACAAGTGGGACGGGCGGTCAGTTTGAGCCTTCTGTCCAAACGTCATCGCTGGACAATGCGCTGCACCCGCGGCCCTATCCGCGTGAGCAACTCGTAGGGAATGGTGGAGGCTTGCGCGGCCACGTCGTCGATGCGGGGCCGGTCACCCCAAAGGGTCACGCGGTCACCGGGATGAACGTCGAGCCCTGTGGCATCCACCGTCACCATGTCCATGCACACCCGGCCCACGGTTGGAAGCAGGTGGCCATTCCAGCGTACCTGTCCACAACCGTTGCCCAACGCCCTGGGATAGCCGTCGGCATAACCCACGGAGAGCACGGCCAAGGTGCGGTCGTGGTCCACGGCGTCCGTGAAGCCATATCCAGAGCCTTTTCCGGCAGGAATGTGGACGAGTTTGGCCACGGATGTGTCGAGGGAGAGGACGTTTTCGAGTCCGACTTGTTCTGAGCCTGGACCGACGCCATACATCGCAAGGCCCACCCGAATGTGCGTCAGCACTGGGGCGTGCGCTTCTCGATCTGATGCTGAGAGCCACTCATGGATGCGCGCTGCGCCCGCGGAGTTCAGGATGTGCCTGGGGACGTTGTGAAACCGTTCTATCGTGCGGCGGAGGAAGGCGCCCAACTGCTTTCGAGTGGCGTCGTCCAGTTCCGGATCGTCGGCTCCAGCCAAGTGGGTCATCACGCTGACGAGTTCCAATGCTGGACTTTGCAGGAGCGTTTCCACAAATTCGTCTTCGTGGGGAGCCAATCCCAAACGATGCATGCCGGTGTCCAGTTTGAGGTGCACAGCCCAGCCTTCAACTTCGTTGGCTTCGGCCCATTCTTTCGCCAGCTGCACATGCATCGTCGACACCAGCTGAGGTTCCAGATCGTGGGCGTACATCGTCCCAAAGGTGGACGGGTCGGGGTTGAGCACAAGGATTCGCGCACGAATGCCGGCCTCGCGCAACACCACGCCTTCGTCGGCATACGCCACGGCGAGCCAGTCGACGTTTTGGGCTTCCAACAACCGGCCAAGCAACACGGGATCGGTGCCATAGCCGAGGCCCTTGATCACCGCGATGACGCCCTCTGCTCCGGCGTGAGCCTTGAGCGCACGCAGGTTGTTGACCAGGGCGCTGGTGTTGAGGGTCAGGGTGGTGACGTGTCGCGCGGGTGCGAGGGCCTGCATGGCCGGCTGCAGGCGGTCGGTCGAGGCCACCTTGACCAACACGTTGGCGCTGCCCAGAGCGTTGGAAGCAGTCACGAGTTCATCCATGTCTCGAAACACACGAATCTCGATGGGTGCGCCCGAAGGCTTGTCTTGCTCAGCTTCAAGCAGGGCCGTTTCAGCTTCCGCGCCCCAAGAAGGTGCCCAAACCCACAGGTCACTGAGGCGATGGTGTTTGGCCAGCTCGGCAAGTTGCTGGGCCCGCTGGCTTGCATCCAAGCCACTTTGAGGCACGTCGCCAACCAAAGCCAGAGACCGACCGGCATCCGGAGCGGCATCGAGAGCGCTCAACGCCACGCGCAAAGACCCAAAGTCGTGGTTGCAATCGTCCTGGATCAACACCCCACCTCGGGCGCGCTGGGTTGAGGACAGACGCCCAGACAGCGTGGTCAAGTCGGCCATGTTGGCGGCCACGTCAGCCAGCTTCACGTCGAGGTGGAGGGCCACCAACGCGGCGGTGCATGCGTTTTGGATCGATGCGATGTCCGTGAGGGGCACCGTTGTTTTTGCGGACGCTCCTCGCCAATGCAGGGAAAGCGCCTGGGCAGACGTGTCAACATGAACCCGCAAGTCGGCTCGATGCGCTTGTGGGTCGTTGTCGTTCGCCCAAGTCACGATGGCGGCATCCAGGTGCATTGCACATGCGTCGCGCAAGGCCTCCGGCATGAAAACCTGCTGACACCCCTTGAACAAGGCACATTTTTCCTCTGCCAAATGTGCAGGCCCGTCAAAATTGCCGAGATGGGCTTGGCCCAAGTGGGTGAGCACCCCAACGGTGGGCAGAATGCACGCTTGGAGTCGTTGCATTTCGCCAGGTTCGCTGATGCCGGCTTCAATCACCGACACATCGTGATGTGCTTCGATGGACCACATGCTCAGCGGCACCCCCAGTTGGCTGTTGTGGCTCAATGGGCTTCGGTGGATGGCACGATGTTGAGGGAGCAAACGAGCCAACCACTCTTTGACCGTGGTTTTGCCGTTGCTTCCCGTGACCGCAATGACCGGCCCTTGAAACGCAGTTCTTTTGGCACGCGCCATGCGTTGCAATGCGAGCAAGACATCAGGCACCACCAACACGTCGCAGCCTTCGTGCCAAGGGTCTCCAGGTTTTGGCGGTTCACTCACCACAAAACGCCGCACCCCTTTCGCGTGCGCTGCGCTGAGAAAGTCATGGCCGTTGTGCCAAGGGCCCCGGATGGCAAAAAATACAGACGCACTTGGGTGAATCAAGGTTCGTGTGTCCGTGCTGGGATGGAGCACCATCCCGTCGCTTGGGCCGGAATGCGAGTACGTGCCCCGTTGGGAGGAGGCATGCTCTTGGGACCAATTTCGCCAAGTGGCGACTGTCCACCCCCTTCCGGTCATTCCACCGCAGTTGCGTTGGCCGCGACGTAGGCGTGTCTCGCGAGCGGAATGTATCGGTCCTGAGCGCCGAGCTCCACTTGGCTTTTGCCTCCTGCGATGCGATGCGAAAAGTGGGCGGCCCTTCCGGTTTCCACACAAACGGCGTGGAGTTTGGTCACTTCTTCCGCCAGGGCCAGGAGCTCGGGCATGGGCCCAAACGGCCGACCCTCGTAATCCAAATCAAGTCCCGCCACAATCACCCTGTATCCTTGGTTGGCAAGGTCATTGCACACTTGAGGCAGGTCGCTGTCGAAGAATTGAGCCTCGTCGATGGCCACAATCGAGTAGCCTTCTTTTCGGCCGGGCTCTCGTTTGGCCGCATTTTGAATGTGCTCGTAAATGGCCTTGCTGTTGGGCACCACCACAGACGTCATGGTATTCTTGTCGTGGCTGACCACTTCGACGTTGTCGTATCGCGTGTCGGTGGCCGGTTTGAACAAGGCCACTGGAAGCTTGGCGATGTGCGCGCGTCGGATTCTCCGAAGGAGCTCTTCAGTTTTGCCAGAAAACATGGGTCCGCAGACCACCTCGAGTCGACCCTCGCCGGCGGGAATGCCTTGCGGAAAAGAGAAATGGTCCGATGCGTGCATGGAGGGCAAGTTAGCGCGCAGCGAGGCGTATGTTTGAAGCCATGAAGCCAATTTCCTTCAACTTCTTGACCACAAGCCTGCTCGTGTTGATGGCCTCGTGTGTGCAAACCCCCGGTGAAGGTGGTCGGGCAAGCATCGTGGGCCATGTCCAAGAGGAGGCGCGTACGGTGTTGAACAACCCCAATTCAGCTGCCCCTCAAGGCGCTTATCCGGCAACCGACCGCAATGTATTTCTCATTTACGGCGACAACGTGGGCCCCGACGACCAGGTTGAAACCAACCACGAAGGAGACTTTGTGTTCCCATGGCTCCGACCTGGCGACTACACCGTCTACGTCTACAGCGAAGACACGTCCACAACCGTTCCTCCCCGAGAGATGGTGGTGCTCCAACACGTGACAATCTCCTCTGCGAAAGAGACCTTGGTGTTGGACACCCTTCGCATTTTCAAAGAACTCTGAGCCTTGGATCCAAAACCCATTCCGTGGATTGTGTTGGGTTGGTTGCTGTGTAGTCCAGGGTGGACTTTGGCACAGGGCACCCAATCCTGGTTGGCCACTTCAGTGAGTCAAAACCTGCCCCATGAGTTGGATTGGACGGTTCAAGGACAGGTGAGGACTCGTTCCGGTGAATTCAGCTTGGGAGAGGGCATCGTGGATGTTGGCATGGGTTGGTCTCCCGATGTTTTGTCAAAGTGGTCTGTGGATGGCACGTGTCGCACTCGATGGGAATACCCTGCGGAGGGGGGGTGGACGACGGGTTGGCGCTGGGCGACTTCCGTGAAGTGGAAAACGTCGCTGGGAGACCACGACCTTCGATTCAGGTTGAGGCACCAGTTCGGAGGCCCGTGGATGCGTCCTTGGGATCGTGCTCGTTGGCGCATTCAGGGAAAATGGACCCACGACCTCCCGAAGGGATGGAAGGTCATGCCTTCGGTTGAAACGTTTTTGGGAACGCGTTGGGTGTCGAGCGAAGCAGGAAATCGCTCGGAGCCCACAGCCCTGCGCGGCCGTTTGATGGTGGACAAGAAATGGACCAAGCGGCGGCACGTGGTGTTTGGTTACCAGTGGCAATCGACCCTGAATTCCTTCCCTCGTTGGCACGAGCACACCCTTTTGGTCTCCATGGATTTGGACCTCAAAAAGGCCAAGCTGGGTGAGAAGAGGCGGGCGGCCTCAGAATAAAAACGGCCTGGGCGCGAAACTTTGTCCACGAAGTCGCTTGGGTTGTCCACAACGTTTCCTATCTTCGCACCCCCAAATTTTGGGGAAACTCAACTACGCAAACCGTACGCTGTGGATACTTTGAGCTACAAAACGCGTTCCATCAACAAGGAGAACGCAAACAAGAAGTGGTGGTTGGTCGATGCCGAAGGTCAAACTTTAGGTCGTCTTTCCACTCAAATCGCCACGTTGCTTCGTGGCAAGCACAAGACCAATTTCACCCCTCACGCCGATTGCGGCGACTACGTGGTTGTGGTGAACGCAGAAAAGATTGTGCTCACAGGCAACAAAATGGAGACCAAAGAGTACATCCGCTACACGGGTTACCCCGGAGGTCAGCGCGTCCGCACTGCCGAAGAGCAGTTGAAGCGAAAGCCTTTCGCGGTTGTTGAAGATGCCGTTCGTGGTATGCTTCCGAAGAACCGTCTCGGCCGCGAAATCTTCCGCAACCTTCACGTGTACGTGGGTCCTGACCACAAGCACGAAGCCCAACAACCCACGCCATTTCAATTGAACGCCTAATGGACGTCATCAACACTTCAGGCCGCCGCAAGACGAGCGTTGCCCGCATTTACATGAAGCCCGGAAAGGGCGAAGTGACCGTGAACAAGCGCCCCGCGGCCGAGTACTTCACCACTGGTGTTCTCCAGTACAAAGTGAACCAGCCGTTTGCCATCACAGAAACCGAAGGCCAATACGACGTGAACGTCAATGTCTACGGCGGTGGCATCACAGGTCAAGCAGAGGCCGTTCGCCTCGCAGTGTCCAAGGCGCTGATCGAAGTCAACCCCGAGTGGAAGTCTTCGTTGAAAGCCGAAGGCCTCACCACCCGTGACCCACGGATGGTAGAGCGCAAGAAGTACGGCCAGAAAAAAGCACGCAAGAAGGAGCAGTTCTCAAAGCGTTGATCGCTTTGGAGAGAGGCTCCCCTCTTTTTCTTTTCAGTTTAGAATCCAAACGACGCAGACCTGTTTTCAGCTACTGTGCCGTTGCTTAACCCAGGAACGTAAACATCATCATGTCTCGAGTTTCTTTCGACCAATTGCTTGAAGCCGGTGCCCAGTATGGCCACCTCAAGCGCAAGTGGAATCCCCACATGGCCCCCTACATCTTCGCTGAGAAGAAGGGCATCCACATCCTTGACCTTCACAAGACGGTCATCAAAGTAGACGAGGCCGCTGCGGCCATGAAGCAGATTGCCAAGAGCGGCAAGAAAATCTTGTTTGTCGCCACCAAGAAGCAAGCCAAAGAAGCGGTTGCTGAGCGCGTGAAAGCCGTGGGCATGCCCTACGTCACAGAGCGTTGGTCTGGTGGCATGTTGACCAACTTCGCGACCATCCGCAAGGCGGTTCGCAAGATGAGCACCATCGACAAGATGGAGAAGGATGGCACCTTGGCGACCATGTCCAAGCGCGAGCGCTTGCAGGTCAGCCGTCAGCGCGCCAAGCTAGAAAAGAACCTCGGTTCGATTTCTGATTTGACCCGCATCCCAGCGGCCATCTTCATTGTGGACGTGATGAAGGAGCACATCGCATTGGCGGAAGCCAAAAAGCTCGGCATTCCCGTTTTCGCGATTGTGGACACCAACAGCGACCCTCGCGGAGTGGACTTTGTCATTCCCGCCAACGACGACGCCACGAAATCCATTGTGGCCATTGTTGACGCCGTGGTCGGCGCCGTGGCCGAAGGTTTGAACGAGCGCAAGAGCGAGAAGGCCGCCACCTCGAAAGAAGAGGCTCCAGCCGCGGAAGCCGCTGCTGAAGCGCCTGCCGCCGAGGCGAAAGAAGAAGCTCCAGCCGCGGAAGCCGCTGCTGAAGCGCCTGCCGCCGAGGCGAAAGAAGAAGCTCCAGCCGCGGAGGCAGCTGCGGAAGCTCCAGCTCCCGAAGCGAAAGACGACAAAGCCGAGGCGTAAGCCAACCGCCCCACCATTGAACTCAACGAAACCCTCTGAGAACATGAGCATCACAGCAGCAGAAGTCAACAAGCTCCGCAAGCAGACCGGCGCGGGCATGATGGATTGCAAGAAGGCCTTGACCGAGGCCAACGGCGACTTTGAAGCCGCGATTGAGATCCTTCGCAAGAAAGGTCAAAAGGTGGCTGCCAAGCGCAGCGACCGTGAAGCTGGCGAAGGCGCCATCCTTTCAGGTGTGAACGGCGACGGCAACGTCGGCGTGGTCATCAGCTTGAACTGCGAAACCGATTTTGTGGCCAAGAACGACGACTTCGTTTCTGTCGCAAAGACCCTCCTCGACTTGGCGTTGAGTGAAGGTGTGGAAAGCAAGGAAGACTTGCTGACCAAGACCTACACAGGTTCGTCCTTGACGGTGGCTGACAAAATCACTGAAGAAGTGGGCAAAATCGGTGAGCGCATCGAAATCGGTGACCTGCGTGTGGTTCGCGGCGAAAAGGTCGTGGCCTACATCCACCCAGGCAACCGCCTTGCCACTGCCGTGGCCTTTGAAGGTGAAGTGAGCAGCGAAGTGGGCCGCGATGTGGCCATGCAAGCTGCGGCGATGGCGCCTGTGGCAGTCGATGAATCTACCATCCCTCAAGATCTCATTGCCAAGGAGCGTGAAATCGGGAAGGATTTGGCCATCCAAGAAGGAAAGCCAGCAGAAATGGCTGAGAAGATTGCTGAGGGCCGCTTGAAGAAGTGGTTCAAAGAAGTCACGTTGGTGAATCAAGCGTTCATCAAGGACAACAAGCAAACGGTCAGCCAGTACGTCGCATCCAACGGAGGCGGCAAGGTGACCAACTTTGCACGCGTGGCGTTGAGCTGATCAAAACACGCATTGCACAAGAACGAAGGCTGCCCTCTGGGTGGCCTTCGTGCTTTTTACGCGATATTTGGGCCTTGATGAAGTACAGACGTATCCTCTTGAAGCTGAGTGGCGAAGCCCTGATGGGCGACAAGCAATTTGGCATTGACAATGGCCGTTTGGCCCAATACGCAGGTGAAGTCAAGGCCATTGTAGACAAAGGCATTGAGTGTGCCATTGTGATTGGGGGAGGCAACATCTTCAGGGGCGTGCAGGCAGAGGAGGGAGGCATGGAGCGCACCCAAGGCGATTACATGGGCATGCTGGCGACGGTGATCAACGCCATGGCGTTGCAAAGTGCACTTGAAGCCGCAGGCGTCGACACCCGATTGCAAAGCGCCATCGAGTTGAAGCAGATTGCGGAGCCTTTCATTCGCCGGCGCGCTGTTCGTCACTTGGAAAAGGGTCGGGTGGTGATTTTTGGTGGCGGCACGGGAAACCCCTTTTTCACCACCGATTCTGCGGCTTCGTTGAGGGCGGTGGAAATCGACGCCGACGTCATCCTGAAAGGCACACGCGTGGATGGCATTTACACCGCAGACCCGGAGCGCGACCCCACTGCCGAACGATTCGACCGCATCACCTTCAGCGAAGTGTTCCAGCGAGGATTGAAAGTCATGGATATGACGGCCTTCACCCTTTGCAACGAAAACAACCTGCCCATCGTCGTTTTTGACATGAACAAACCCGGCAATTTGCAACGGTTGGTGGAAGGAGAACCCATTGGAACCGTAGTCGAAGCTTGACCGCCCACGAATCAAAAGCAGCATTCACATGAACGAGGAAATCACAATGGCGCTTGACGACGCCAAGGAGAAAATGGACAAGGCCATCGGCCGCTTGGAAGGGGAGTTGAGCAAAATCCGAGCAGGAAAGGCGCACCCGAGCATGCTGGAGTCTGTCCGCGTGGATTACTACGGCTCGATGACGCCCGTCAGCCAAGTGGCGAACGTCAACAGCACCGACGCAAGGACCTTGGTGGTGCAGCCCTGGGAGAAGGGCATGCTCGACCCCCTTGCCACGGGCATCATCAACGCCAATTTGGGCTTGAACCCCATGAACAATGGCGAAGTGCTTATCATCAACGTTCCACCGCTGACCGAGGAACGTCGCCGCGAATTGAGCAAGCGAGCACGCTCAGAAGGCGAGGGCGCGCGCGTCGGCATTCGCAATGCGAGGAAAGATGCGAACGACTACCTGAAGGCTGCCAAAGACGATGGCATGAGTGAGGACGAGTTGAAAAAGGGAGAACAGATGGTCCAGGAGTTGACCGACAAATACACTGCACAAGTGGAGTCTGTGTTGTCTGCAAAGGAAGCGGACATCATGACCATTTGACCCAAAGCGACCACCGCGAATTAAAGGGCTGCCCTGTGGGGCGGCCCTTTGTGCATTTTAAGCGTGCCACTCCTCGGCGACGCGACGGGCCTCTTGATCGGAAGCAATCAAGTCGTCAAGCGACGGCTTGGTTTGGTGACTGACTTTGCCCAAGGCGTGTTCCACGACACGGGGCAAGTCCAAAAATTCAATCTCGTCACGCATGAAGCGGGCGACAGCGATTTCGTTGGCGGCATTCAAAATGGCCGGAGCGTTGCCTCCCGCCCGCAGGGCGTCAAAGGCGAGGCCCAAATTGCGGAACGTCTTCACGTCGGGTTGCTCAAACGTCAACGACGGATGATCCATGAAGTTGAAACGCGGGAAGTCGTTGTTCAAGCGACGAGGATACGTCAGTGCGTATTGGATCGGCAACTTCATGTCTGGCAACCCCAGCTGGGCTTTGATGCTGCCGTCGTCGAATTGCACGCAGCTGTGCACGATGCTCTGGGGGTGGACGACCACGTCGATCTGGTCAGGCGTGACGTCAAAGAGCCATTTGGCCTCGATGACCTCGAGCCCTTTGTTCATGAGCGATGCGCTGTCAATGGTGATTTTGGCGCCCATGTCCCAGTTGGGGTGTTTCAGGGCGTCTGCCTTGGTCACACCCGAAAGAGAATCGAGGGTGCGGCCTCGGAAGGGGCCGCCGGAAGCGGTCAAAATGACCTTTTCGATGGGGTTGTGAAATTCGCCCACAAGGCACTGGTAGATCGCGCTGTGCTCCGAATCCACGGGGTGAATGTCCACGCCCTTGTTGCGCGCAGCCTTCATCACGAGTTCGCCGGCAACCACAAGGGTTTCCTTGTTGGCCAAGGCGATGTGTTTGCCGGCTTCGATGGCACGGAGCGTCGGCTTGAGACCCGCGGCGCCGACCATGGCCGTCAGAACCATGTCGATGCCGTCGACTTCCACCACTTGTTCGAGCGCCTCGGCGCCACTGTACACTTTGATGCCGTCGTCAAACAGTGCGTCGTTGACCTGTTTCCACTTGCCGTCGTCGCCGATGACCACGGCGTTGGGCTTGAATTCTTTCGCTTGGGTAATGAGCAGGTCGGCGTTGCTGTGTGCGGACAGCACTTCGACATGAAGCGCATCGCGCTGGTTGCGCACCACGTCCAGGGCCTGCGTACCGATGGACCCCGTGGATCCCAGGATGGCAATGCCACGTGTGGGCGATTCATTTTCAGGTTGGCGCATCACAGGAATCCAAGTTCTAATTTGGCCTCTTCACTCATCATGTCCTGGGTCCATGTTGGCTCAAACACAATGGTCACTTTGCAGCCTTTTGCGCCTTCCAAGGAAGCCACCTTGTTCTCCACATCCTGCGGCAAACTTTCTGCCACGGGGCAATTCGGTGACGTCAGCGTCATGTCGATGTGGATGAACCCGCTTTCCTTCACGTTGATCTCATAAATCAACCCCAATTCGTAGATGTCGACGGGAATCTCTGGGTCGAAAATCGTCTTGACAATGTCAATGACATCTTGCTCAGACGGGATGGTTGCGGTTTCGCTCATGACTCGGGATTCTCGGCGCTGGCGTACCAAGCACTTACTTCCTCAAGGCTAAGTGCAGCAAGGTCCAATTTGTTCTTCTTTCGGAAGCCGTTCAAGCGTTGGTGCACCTGAGTGGGCTTGGCTTCAAGCACGTCTTGCGGGGTTGTGAATCCAGCGGAAACGAGGTGCTCGGCCCACGCCTCAGGAACCCCCAGCGTGCTGAAGTCGGCTTCGCCGCCAGCTGTTTCGAACGATTCGGGGCGCATTTGGGGGAAGAAAAGGACTTCCTGGATGGACGTTTGGTTGGTCATCATCATGACTAGACGGTCGATGCCAATGCCGATGCCACTGGTCGGAGGCATGCCGTATTCCAATGCACGAAGGAAATCGTGGTCGACGAACATGGCCTCGTCGTCGCCTCGCTCCGAAAGCTTGAGTTGATCTTCGAAGCGTGCCCGTTGGTCCAGCGGATCATTGAGCTCTGAGTAGGCGTTGGCAACTTCCGTGCCATTGATCATGAGCTCAAAGCGCTCCGTGTACCCAGGCTTGTCTCGATGCGCTTTGGTGAGCGGAGACATGTCCGTGGGGTAATCCATGATGAAGGTGGGCTGGATGTAATGGTGCTCACACTTCTCGCCAAAAAGCTCGTCAATCAGTTTGCCACGTCCCATGGAATCGTCGGTTTCAAGACCTTGAGCTTGGCACGCCTTCCGAAGCCCGTCTTCGTCGAGTCCGTCGATGTCCACCCCAGTGTGCTCAAGAATGGCATCGCGCATGGTGACGCGCGCATACGGTGGGGCAAAGTCAATGACGTGATCTCCGAGGGGAACCTGCGTGTTTCCGTGCACGGCCTGGGCGAGCTCTCCAAACAGATTTTCGGTGGTCTCCATCATCCAGTGGTAGTCCTGGTAGGCCACGTAGAGCTCCATGACCGTGAATTCCGGATTGTGCGTCCGGTCCATCCCTTCGTTTCGGAAGTTTCGACTGAATTCATAGACCCCTTCAAATCCTCCGACAATGAGACGCTTGAGATAGAGCTCATTGGCAATGCGGAGATAAAGCGGAATGTCGAGGGCGTTGTGATGCGTGATGAAGGGACGTGCAGCAGCGCCGCCAGGAATGCTTTGCAACACAGGCGTGTCCACTTCCATCCAGCCCTTGGCGTCGAAGGACTCTCGGATTTTCCGGATGATGGTGGAACGGGCAACGAAGGTGTTTTTGACCTCCGGATTCACCACGAGGTCGACGTAACGCTGACGATAGCGGAGTTCAGGGTCGGTGAATGCATCGTGAACGTTGCCGTCTTCGTCGGTTTTGACTGCGGGCAGGGGCCGAATGGCTTTGCTCAAGACGGTGAGAGACGTCACTTTGACAGAAGGCTCGCCGACTTGGGTTTTGAAGGTCTCGCCCTCAATCCCAATGAAATCGCCGCGGTCCAAGAGCTTCTTGAACACGTCGTTGTAAATCGACTTGTCTTCGCCTGGGCACAGTTCATCTCGGTTGAGGTAAATCTGAAGGGTTCCCTCGTGGTCTTGCAACTCTGCAAAGGAGGCCTTCCCCATGATTCGTCGCGACATGAGTCTGCCTGCAAGCTTGACCTTGAGGCCCTCTTCGAAATTGGATTTCAAGGACGCACAGTGGTGAGTCACAGGAAATGCGGCCGCTGGATAAGGGTCGATGCCGCGTGCACGAAGGGCATCCACGGAGGCGATGCGCTGGCGTTCTTGTTCACTACGAATCATGTGTTCAAATGTACGGCCACAGCCACTGGGAGAGGACAAAGAGTATCCTTAGGTTTGTGCCGAACCGAAGGCTGGAAAGCCTAGAGAATGAACTGAAATTCATGAACACCCAACCGATTCGAATCACGACCGCGCTGTTGATGGTTTGGGCAGTGGCCTTTGTTGGAATTGCTCAAACGTCCATGACGGTCGACACCACAGCCATTCAAGCGGCTCCCGTGACGGGGAGTTTGGCGAAAACGTTGCCCCAAAAAGCGCCTCGCGCTCTTGTCATCATTGGCCAAGAGGAAGTGGCTCAAACCGCGGCCTCGTCCATCGCAGACGTGCTGGAGTCCATCCCTGGGGTGGACGTTCGTGCCCGAGGACCCTTTGGCATCCAAACGGACCTCAGCGTTCGAGGGGGAACGTTCAATCAAACGGCCTTGTGGGTTGACGGCATCCGTTGGAGCGCACCGCACACGGACCATCACTTGCTGAATCTGCCATTGGACCCAGAGGACATCACGAGGGTAGAGGTGATTCGAGGCGGCGCCACGAGTGCTTTGGGCACAGGAGCCATGACCGGCGCTGTGGCCTTGACCGCAGGTCCGTCGTTCCAAGACGGCACGACCGTCATTGCAGAAACGGGCACCAACAATTGGGCCCGTGCCAAAGTGACCACGGATTTTGGCACTGAGCGTGGCGCTTCGAACGTGCGGAGACATCGGATCTCGGCAAGTCGAGCCTCGACGGATGGGACCTTGGGTGCAGACACCAACACCGATGCGGACATGACGCGCATGCGCTACTCAGGATTGCTCTCCGGGAAATGGGGGTCGCTTCGAACCAGCCTCGGCTACGCAGACAAGGCCTTTGGCGCCCTCAATTTCTACACCGATAGGTTCCCCAACCAATTTGAGAAGACGAGGACCATCCAGGGCCAAACCATGTTCGCCCGTTCCAAGCGAAACGTCAAAATTGAGGCAGGATTGCATCACCGCACCCACGTGGACGAATTCCAATTGTACCGCGAAGGCGAAGGGTTCTACCAGTACACTGACGACAATTACCTCGTGCTGGGCGAAGACACAGCTGGGGTCTACCGGGTAGACGGCGTGACCCAGAAAGATTCCCTGACGGGAAGAACCATCATTTGGTACCAAGCCCCCAACAACCACATCAGCCACACCACAGGTGGGCGCGCCATGATTCGCGTGGCCTCCTACCTCGGCGAAACGTTCGCAAGCATTGACACGCGCAGGGAATTCATCAAGAGCAACCTCCTTGGCGTCGACAGCTTGGGGGACGACGAGGGCGTTTACCGAAGGGCGGATGTGCGCTTGAACACCGACATCTCGTTGGGCCATCGTTCGGAGTTTGGGCCCATGGCGTTGTCGGCGACGGCGGCGTGGAACGTGAACTCCATGTTTGGGATGAGGTTCGTTCCTGGCGCGGAGCTCACCGTGAACATGGCCGAAGACGGTTCGTCCATCCTGTTCGTTTCTGCGAACCGTTCCGTGAGGCACCCCTCCTACACCAACCTCTACTACACCCTTGGAGGTGCCGTGGGCAGCCGTGATTTGCAACCTGAAATGGCAGACCAAATCGAGACGGGTGTCCGCTTGAGCCTCCTTGACGATGCCGCGGTGGGAATCCAATTCGAGCAAGCCTTTTTCCAAAGACAAGGCAGCGACATGATCGATTGGGCGACGCCCAATGGGAGCGACACCACGTTTGCCATCAATCTGAGGTCCGTGACCTTCACGGGTTTGGAATCGGTGGTGACCTTCATGCCAAGGCGCGAGCAAGAGGGAGATTGGAAGCTTCGGTATGGACGTTTGGGCTTTTCCACGATGGAAGCCAGCGAGACGAGTGCAGGGTTTGAGAGCAACTACCTTCTCGATTTCTTACAGACCAAAATCGATGCCTCTGCCGGGGTCACAGTGCCAGGAGACATTCGCGTTGACGGACGGTGGAGCTACCAAGACCGAATCGGCGGCTATTACAACGCCGCGTTGGGAGAGGAGGTTGAGTTTGAACCTTTCTCGCTGGTTTCGGTGACTGCGAGTCGACGCTTCTGGGAGAACAAGGTGAGGGCATATGCAAGGGTAGACAACGCCTTGGACCGCACGGTGGTGGACCTTGGAAACGTCCAGCAACCTGGCCGGTGGTGGCGCTTGGGTGTGGCGTACACCTTCAAGTGATTCTTGCGACCTTTGAGTCATGGCTGAAAGCAAGGACATGACGGACATGCGCGCGCTCATCGCGTCATTGCGAGACCAAATGGCCGAAGCACTCTCGGTGTCCGTCGAACGGCCGCCATCGTCGAACGGGCCGTTTCGTGGAGTTGTGGTGCTGGGCATGGGCGGAAGCGGCATTGGCGGGGCCATTTTGGCCGACATGTTGCGTGAAGGGTGCCCCATGCCATTCATGGCCGTCTCCGACCAAACCCTTCCAGGCTGGGTGGATTCGTCGTGTTTGGTGGTGGCGTCGAGTTACTCCGGGAACACGGAAGAAACGCTCGCCGCACTTGGCGAGGCGGTGGGGCGAGGTTGCACCATCGCCGCAGTGACGTCGGGCGGAACGCTGAAAGCGCGGGCAGACGAACGAGGTTGGCCCACCGTGAACATGCCAGGCGGCCAGCCTCCGCGCTCTCAATTCGGTCGATCTTTTCTAGGCCTGTGCACCTTGATGCATGCCTACGACGTGTTAAGCACGGAGGATTGGGCGCAGTTGAAGGATGCGGCGGCCTCGTTGGATGGCGACTCGACGTCCCTCCGTGGCGAGGCGTTGGCGAAAGCGGTAGAAGGAAAGCGCACCTTCCTCTACGGCGACACCCCCATGCGTGGATTGTTGACCCGATGGAGACAGCAACTGAACGAAAACAGCAAACTTTTCGCGAACGTGGAGGTCTTCCCCGAAATGAACCACAACGAATTGGTGGGGTGGGAATCGGGAGACGAGGAATGTGTTGCAGTGCTGGTCCGGATGCCCGGTGACCACGCCCGAACTCAGCTTCGGATGGACATCACGGCGAAGATCTTCCAAGACCAAGGGGCGGACGTCATCGAAGTCGAACCCGACGGCCCCAACCGCTGGGCGCAGCTCTTGGATGCGGTCTGGGTCGGCGATTGGATGTCCCTGATTCTTGCAGAGCGCGCGGATGTGGACCCTGTGGACATTCGGTTCATCGACCACCTCAAAACCACCCTCGCGCAGCACACATGACCCGTCAGGTTCAGATCCGCAACCTCGGAGTCATGGACTACAAGCCTTGCTGGGATCTTCAAGAGGAGGTCTTCCAGGGCATGGTCAAGGCCAAAATCGCGCGCCGCAACGCCGGCCTTTCCCCCACCGATCCAGGTCCCGAGGGCGCCCCGGAATTGGCCCTGCCAGAGTCGAAGTTGTTTTGGGTGGAGCACCCGCACGTGTTGACACTGGGCAAAAGCGGTGCCGCGGCCAATGTGGTCGCGCCGCCCGAACGGTTGGCCGAGCTGGGCGTCCAGTACTTTCCCATCAATCGAGGAGGTGACATCACTTACCACGGGCCGGGTCAATTGGTGGGGTATCCGATTTTGGACCTCGACCAGTTTTTCACGGACATCCACAAATACTTGCGGTTTTTGGAGGAGACGGTCATCTTGACGTGTGCAGAGTATGGAGTCGAGGCTGGCAGAATCGAAGGATTGACGGGGGTTTGGATCGACCCTGAATCGGGGCCACGGGCGAGGAAGATTTGTGCGTTTGGGGTCAAATGCAGCCGCTGGGTGACGATGCACGGCTTGGCGCTGAATGTGAACACTGACCTGGACTTTTTCAATTTGATCGTGCCTTGCGGCATTGCCGATCGAGGCGTGACGTCGTTGGCAAGGGAGGTGGGCCGGCCTGTCGACATGGACGAGGTCAGAGCGCACATGACCCGTCACATGTCCCAGCTTTTTGAGTGGGAACGCGTGGATTGAGCACCAATCGGGGTCCTTTGTCCCGACCTTCGACGGGCCAAACCCTTGTTCCCCATGAAATCCACTTTGCGCGCCATTGCGGCCTTCGTCTTGGCCGCAGTTCTGTTGTCTTACCTGACTAACTACGACTATTTGTGGGGGGGCATTCGGGAGACGTGGTTGCGTGGTTGGGAAAATGCCCAAATCGACGACCTCCCTTTCCGAGATCACGTTCGGACCATCCCTGCGTCTTCGAATCCCCAGCCATGGCCGGAGGGTCCCAACTGGGATCAGGTGGCACCTGACGAGGACGGCAGGACTTGGCTTGAGAACAGCAAGACGGCCAGCTTTTTGGTCATCCAGAATGACAGCGTGGTGTACGAATCGTACTTCAAAGGCCACGACGTTACGACCCTGACGAATTCCTTTTCAATGGTCAAATCAATCACGGCCATGGCTGTGGGTCTTGCCGTGAATCGTGGGCTTGTCGACGAGCAGGCGCGGTTGTCAGAATATCTTCCCCGTTTCGCAGAGGGAGAAAATGCGGATCTGACGGTGCAGGAAGTGCTTCAAATGCGCAGCAACATTCCCTTTGGGGAGAGTTACAAGGACCCTTTTGGCTTCCAGGCCAAGGCGTATTACCGCGACGACAACCGCACGTTGCTTGAGCCATATCGCGTGGAGGGAACTCCTGGCACGACCTTCCACTACCAAGGCGGGAACACCATGTTGCTGGCTGAGGTGCTGGACCAGGTGCGCGACGGCAACCTCAGTAATGACATTGCTAATGGCTTGTGGGAGCAAATGGGTGCGGAACACGACGCGTTTTGGGGCCTTGATGGCGATCCTTCAGAGGGGGCTGTGGAGCGATCCTTTGCCCAGTACTATGCGACGACCCGGGACTTTGCGCGGTTTGGCCAACTCTTGCTTGACACGGGCGCCTGGAAAGGCCAGCAATTGCTTCCCCGGGATTTCACGGAGCGCATGATCACCCCCATTGAACGGTTGACCGACGAGGTGGACACGGATTTTTACGGATACCAAATCTGGTTGGGCACCACAGACGACGGTTTGCCCTTCTCCATGTTGGAAGGGTTGAGGGGCCAAATGGTCATCTCCCTTCCCGACCTCGACATGGTCGTGGTGCGTACGGGTTACGACAAGCTCAAGGCCAAAAAACGCGACTTGCCCGTGGACACGTACACGGTCATCGACGTGGCGCGCCGGCTCCAATGAGCAGTTCGAATGGGGCCTTTTCACATAACCTTCAACGGTTACAAACCGAGCCCTGACGCTTGTGAACAGTCACAAAGGGTAAAGCCAAGACGCGATTTTCTTGGGTTCAAACCGCACGACCATGCTTCGACAACTTCATGCCCTCGTCGTGGACGACGAGCCCCATTGCCGAGACCTTTTGTGTCGCCAAATCGGCAGGACTTGCCCCTCCATCACCGTCATTCAAACCGCATCCAGCGCCAAAGAGGCGGAACGCTTGATTCAAGAATTGGCGCCAGATGTGGTCTTCATGGACATCCACATGCCCCACAAGACGGGATTGGATTTGCTCGAGTCGTTGGAGTCTCGCGGCTTCTATTTGGTTTTCACCACTGCGTTTGATCGCTACGCCGTTGAAGCCTTGCGCAAGCAGGCGTTTGATTACCTCTTGAAACCCATCAACCGGGACGATTTGAAGGCGTGTACCCGACGCATTCTCATGCATTTTTACCACCATCGGGTCCCCGGTGAAGGCGCGCTTTCGCCAGCCATGAAAAGGTTGGAAATTCTCACCTTGGGCAAGCGGCATTTTGTCCGCCATCGGGACATTGTGCATGTTCAAGCGGAGGGCAGTTTCACCACCCTACATTTGGCCAGCGGCAGGCGCATCACCATGAGCAAAAACTTGAAGCGGGTGGAGGAAATGCTTGACAACGACATGTTCTTCAGGCCCCACAACAGTCACCTCGTTCAATTGGAGCGGGTGGAGGCATGCAATTACAGAGACAACACCGTCGTGCTGGACACGGGCGCGGTGGTGCCCATGGCGGTGCGCAAGAGGGAAGCGCTGAAGCAGCGTTTGTCCTTGTTGATGTCAGCATAGTTGGGTTGGCGCTGGTGGCGGGGGCTATCTTTGCCCCATGGGCCAAGCCTTGCCAGACATCCGCACCCTCTCCTCGGAGGCATTGAGAAGTGCGCTCGTGGAGATGGGCGAGAAGTCGTTCCGCAGCAAGCAGGTGGAGGAGTGGTTGTGGACACATGCCGCAGGCTCGTTCGAAGACATGACGTCACTGGGCAAAGGGCTTCGTGCCAAATTGGAGGCGTCGTTTTCGTTGGCGAGGATCGATCAAGTGGAAGCCCAGCACAGCAAAGACGGCACGGTCAAGTGCGCCTTCCAAATTGACGGTGACGCCCACCGGGTCGTCGAAGGGGTGTTGATCCCAACCACCAAACGTCTGACGGCGTGCATCAGTTCTCAAGTGGGGTGCAGCTTGGCCTGCAAGTTTTGTGCAACGGGCCGGCTCAAACTGTTGAAGAACCTCACTGCAGGAGACATGTTTGACCAAGTCCAAATGCTCAACGTCTTGGCGCATCAGCAATACGACAAGGGGTTGTCCAACATCGTGTACATGGGCATGGGCGAGCCGCTGTTGAATTATCGAAACGTCCTTGAGTCGGTCGACCGCATCACAGGCACGCCAGGGCTGGCCATGTCGCCCAAGCGAATCACCATCTCCACGGCGGGCATTGCCAAGGCCATCAAGCGCCTTGGAGACGACGAGGTCAAGTTCAACCTGGCGCTCAGTTTACACGCGGCCAACGACGCCAAGCGCAACCACATCATGGCGATCAACGAGACCAACAACTTGGCGGTGTTGGCTGAAGCGTTGCGTCATTTTGTGGACAAGACCGGCACCCGCCCGACGTTCGAATTCATTGTGTTCAAAGACTTCAATGACGGTCTCGAGGATGCGCGTGAGCTCGCACAATTCTGCAAGCACATCCCGTGCAAAATCAACCTCATTGAATACAACCCCATCGACGACGGGGAATTCCAACAAACGACGCCGGAGCGGCTGAATGATTTCGTGGCCTTGCTCGAAGACCGCAACCTCATCGTCAATGTGCGCCGTTCACGCGGCAAGGACATTGATGCTGCGTGCGGACAGCTCGCCAACAAAAACGCGGCGGGCGAAGAGGCGCCAAGAAAGGAAGTCAGTCGAGCTTGAGTACCGCGAGGAAGGCCGATTGAGGCACTTCCACGGTGCCGATTTGGCGCATGCGCTTCTTGCCCTTTTTCTGCTTTTCGAGCAGCTTCCGTTTCCGTGTGATGTCCCCTCCGTAACACTTCGCGGTGACGTCTTTCCGGACGGCGGAAATGGTCTCTCGGGCGATGATTTTCGCACCGATGGCCGCCTGCAAGGCAATCATGAACTGTTGCCTTGGAATGAGTTCCTTCAGCTTGATGCAGATCTTCTTGCCGAGGTTGTGGGCGTGGTCCCTGTGGATCAGGGCACTCAAAGCATCGACCTGGTCTCCGTTCAACAGGATGTCCATCTTCACCAGGTTGCTCTGCTTGTAGCCGTCTGGGAAGTAGTCGAAGGACGCGTATCCGCGGGAGATGGTTTTCAGCTTGTCGTAAAAGTCAAAGACGATTTCCCCCAAGGGCATGCTGAAGGTGAGTTCCACCCGGTCTGACGTGAGGTAGACCTGGTTCGACAAGACGCCACGCTTTTCGATGCACAAACTCATCACGGGGCCGACGTATTCGCTTTTCGTGATGATTTGAGCTTTGATGAACGGCTCTTCCACAAAATCGAGGTGATTGGCGTCGGGCAAATCGCTCGGATTCATGATCTCGAGTTTCTCGCCTTTCTTGGTGTACGCCTTGTAACCCACGTTGGGCACCGTGGTGATCACCGTCATGTTGAACTCGCGTTCAAGTCGTTCCTGGATGATCTCCATGTGGAGCATGCCGAGGAAGCCACAACGGAAGCCAAACCCGAGCGCCGCCGAGCTTTCAGGCTCAAACACCAGAGATGCATCGTTAAGCTGGAGCTTTTCCATGGAGGCGCGAAGTTCTTCGTAGTCCTCGGTGTCCACGGGGTAGATGCCCGCAAAGACCATGGGCTTGACGTCCTCAAAACCCTGAACCGCTTCCTGGCAGGGCCGTTCTTTTTGAGTTAGCGTGTCGCCCACCTTCACCTCTTTTGCGTTTTTGATGCCAGAGATGATGTAGCCGACATCGCCAGCAGCGAGCTGCTTTTTGGGGACGAGGTCCAGGCCCAAAATGCCAATCTCGTCGGCATCGTATTCCTTCCCAGTGGCGACAAACTTGACCTTGTCTCCTTTGTTGATGGTGCCGTTCAACACGCGGAAGTAGGCAATGATGCCGCGGAAGCTGTTGAAGACGGAGTCGAAAATCATGGCCTGCAGAGGCGCTTCAGGGTCGCCTTTCGGGGCGGGCACCCGGTCGACGATGGCTTCGAGGATGCCCTCCACGCCCATGCCCGTCTTGCCGGACGCGGGCAAAATGTCTCCCATGTCGCACCCAATGAGATCCACGATTTGCTCGCCGACCACTTCTGGATCGGCAGAATCGAGGTCCATTTTGTTCAGGACGGGGATGATTTCGAGGTCGTGCTCGAGGGCGAGGTAGAGGTTGCTGATGGTTTGGGCTTCGATGCCTTGGGTGGCATCCACAATCAACAAAGCTCCTTCGCACGCGGCGATGGAACGGGACACCTCGTAGCTGAAGTCGACGTGACCCGGGGTGTCAATGAGGTTGAAGATGTATTCTTGGCCATCTTTCCCTTTGTAGTTCATTTGGATGGCGTGGCTCTTGATGGTGATGCCTCGCTCACGCTCGAGGTCCATGTCGTCGAGCGTTTGTTCTTGCAATTCCCGGTCGGAAATGGTGCCCGTCGTTTGGAGCAAACGATCGGCCAGGGTGCTTTTCCCGTGGTCGATGTGGGCGATGATGCAGAAATTGCGAATGTTCTTCATGTCCAAAAGTTCCTGCGCAAGACGGCGACCGAGGTCATTCATGGGCACCGAATGCACGTGCGAAGGTACTTCTAGATTAACCCGCGCGCGAGTTTGTTATCTTTACGGGCCGCGCAATGGGAACCTTTTGCCCATCGCACAGCGTTCTGTTCACAACCTACTGCCCGAATCTATGACCCGAGCCCTTCCAACTCACGTCTTGTCGACCCTGTTTGTTTTGTCCGTGTTGGCGTTTGCGCCGACCACGGCCCAAGTCACGTTCGAAGAGAACAGAACGGCCAAGCAGATTCTAGACAGCTACGATTCTTTTGAGCGTGCGGTGCTGCATATGACGCGTGACGAGTGGGAAGTGGTGCGCGCTTGGGAAGGCTTTGACGAAGAGCGGTACTTGACCTTCCTGCACGAATACCATGACAGTTTCGATGTGGAGCGCGCCTGGAACAAGGAGTTGCGGTTGCAGAAAATCATGGAAGACGACGCGTGTGGTTGCTGGATTGAGCCGGACGACTCTTACACCACGATGGTGCCACCTCCAGGACTTGGTGGTTTGGGCCCCAATGAAATGGCATGGGCCAACCAAGGTGGCGCGGGGTGGAATGTGGACTGCGCGTCAGAACCCATCCCCGTTTCTGCGTCTGGGGCATGGACTTTCGACTTGTACGGTGCCACTTATGGCAATTTTTACGTGAATTCAAAGGGCCAGATTTCTTTTGGTGGCGATGTCATTGACTGGACACCGACTGGCTTTCCTGCAGCGGAATACAACCAAATCGCAGGATACTGGCAGGACACGGACATCCGTTCGGTTGGCGAAATCAAATGGAAGCGCACAGCAGATGCTGTCTACGTCAACTACATCGACGTGGGGTATTACAACAACCAGGACAACCTGACCAACAGCTTCCAGATCATCATCACCTACCCAGAAAGTGGCGTTCTGCCAGAAGGCAGCAACGCGCAGGTGTGCTACCTCGACATGAACTGGTCACACGGAGACGTCAATGGTTCGGGGGGTTGTTGTGGCACGGACCCAGGGGTGACCGGCGCCGACGGCGATGACACCAGCCCCAATGTGAATGCAAGCCCCCACGTGCAGTTTGGCCGATTCAATTTGCCAGACGACACCTACAACGGTCCCTACGGCATCGGCGATGACGAACAGGACGGGATCAACTGGTTGGACTTCAAATTCTTCAACATCAACACGGCTGAAAGCACCAACAACCTGAATCCGGTTGCGACAGAAAACCTCGGTTGCGACACCATCACCTTGTGCTTGGGCCAAAGCACGTCATTGGATGTGGCTTTCTTGGGCCCGGAGCCAGGTCAAACAGTCAATGTGACCGTGGAGGAGTCTTTGACTGGAGCCAGTTCCATTGACGGCTTGGGCTCAACCAATGGTGAAACGGCTACGGTCACCGGCACGTTCAATGCTGCGTCGGCCGGTTTGAACACGGTCACCATCACCGCCACAGACAGCGACGGTGCAACCACCCAACTGGACATTGTCATCAACGTGCTTGGGATCAACCCTCCATCCATCGAGGTGGCGTCTCCGACAGGCGAGGAGTTTGGCATTTGTGCTGGCGCCGAGTTGGCGGTTGTGGCCAACTCACTAGGTGGGGACGAGCCGGTCTCAGACTGGAGTTGGAATTTGAACAGCTCATACTGGGATGAGAATGAGGCCACGATTCCATTCGGAGGCACGTTCGTAGTCACAGGTGAAACTGCAGGAGGCTGTGTGGTGCGGGAGTCGTTCGAAGTGTTCCAAACGCCTTACTACCTGCCCACGGTTGAGGGAACGCTGCAAGCCGTTTGCCCAGGGGACTCTGTGTTCGTGGAGGTGATTCCCGACGACGATGAGAATTTCGTGTCGTACGAATGGGTGCCCAATTGGAACAACGGTGGAGGTGAGGTCCTGGAAGACCTCGGCTCAGGCGCATGGCTCTCTGCTGGCATCTACCAAGTCGTCGTGGCGGATGAAGGCGGCTGTGAGGGGCGCAGAACGTTTTTGTTGAGCCAAACGGCGGCGTCCATTCCAGAGGAACTGAACGTGACTGCGTTGTGCGGAGATGAGGCTTTTGATCCAGTGGAATTCACGGGCGGGTTTGCTTCACCATCGGAGGGATTCTTGAGTTTCCAATTGTCAGGCAGCACGGGCAATGGCTGGGGAGGCTCGTACTTGGACGTTCAAATCATCCACGAAGATGGCACGGTGACCACGAGCACCGTATCGCTGGCCTCAGGCACCTTTGCCAACATCAACGACGATCCGGATTTGGCCATCGTGTACGGCGACAGCATTCAGGTCACCTACATCAGTGCAGATCCGTCCAACGACGAATTCAACACCTTCGACATGTTCAATTGTGTGCAGAACTGCATCGGAGACAACGCCAACTCATGCACAACTTTCGACGACCTGTCCTCTGGCCTGTTGTTCTACGGCCCAGCGCTGTGTCAAGTGCAGCCGGCGTTGGGGGCGTGGGAGGAGACCTCGAACTTGGGCAACAACACATTTGCCAGCCTCGACACCTTCAACACGGTGTGGTCGGCAACGGAATTTGGGTTGTACGAACTCTGCTTCACCGAGAACGAATGCGGCATCGAGTCGTGTTATGAAGTGGAGGTCAGCGACGTTCCTGCCATCGAGCTGAGCGAGGGTGATGAGGTTTGGGTGTGTGGCGACGACATCCTTGATTTGACGGCATTCGTCACCGATCCGGGAGGGGCGGCGTCCATCAATTGGCCTTATCCGGGCAACGACGATGTGACCCAAAACGACTACACTTGGACCCAATACAGCACGCCTACTTTGGTGGTGACCGTCACCAATGGTTGTGGGGAAGCAACCGACCAAGTGGCGGTGACGGCCGTGCCGGAGCCCCTGTTGGAAGACGCCTTCATCTGCGAAGAGGGTACGTTCATTGAGCTTGACCCCATCACAGGAGACCAAAACACGGATTTCGTGTACAACTGGTCTTACAATGGCAACGATCAACCGGATGTGCAAGACAACGAATGGGAGGTTGGTGCCTCGGGAGTGTATTGTGTGACGACTCCCTTTGAGGAGTGCCCTCCCTCTTTCGACGATAGCGATTGTGGGTTTGTGGACATCGTGAGCCAGTTGGATCCGGACCTCGTGTTTGATGGTGGCGCCACCACGGATTGCGATGGAGGAGGCATCGAGCCAGGTGCTGACGCCGTCCTGGGTGTCAGCGAGGCGTTCATGTTTCAGTACCCAGATTACACCATCACGTGGCCGGATGGAACGGAGACTACTGCAGACCCTGTGCACGAGTGGATCATTCCCGAGGAGTCGGAGTTGAACAACACCACCATCTGCGTGGAAGTTGCGGATCCATACGGGTGTGACCCGCAGGAGGTGTGCGGTTTGGTGTTCATTGGAGACGTACCGACATGGGACCCTCAGCCAACCTACTCTGGGGCACTGTCCCTGTGTCCTGAGCAACCAGAAACGTTGGATTTGAATGCAAACTTCACCGTGGACGGCTATGCGGATTACACTTGGTCCGTGACATGTGCCACGTCTGAAGGCGAAGACACCTTGGTCACGTTTGAATGGGAGAACGTGGTGGACGTCTTGGGGGAGATGTTCCCTCAAACTTGCTGGGGTTACACCCTGGATCTCACCGCGTCGATTGCGAATCCTTGCTTGGCTTCGGGTCTGCAGCACGACTACAGCGTGGTGGTGGACAATTGTGAAATCTTGCCAGTGAACGTGTTCACACCGCGAGACGGCAACGACAAGAACAACGCCTTCATCATCATGGGCCTCGAGCCTTGGGAGGACGACGAAGAAGGCGTGTTGGTGCGCATTTTCAATCGCTGGGGCAACCTGGTTTACGAGAACCCGAGGTACAGAAACGGAAGCCCTTGGTATGGAGACGATGCGGCAGACGGGGTGTACTTCTACACCATCCTGTTGCCCAACGGCGATGAGAAGACAGGCACGGTCAACATTTTCCGTTTCCGCTGAGGAAGGCACCGGTGGCCAAAGTCAAAACGCGATACGTCTGTTCGGAATGCGGACATGTTCACCCCCAATGGGTGGGCCAGTGCGCGCAATGCAAATCTTGGAATACGCTTGAAGAGGAATCGGTAGGCCCCGTGTCACAACGGGCGGCGCGGTCAGGACTGACAGCCCTTCAAAAGCCCAAAATCAGGCCGCTGGCTGAAGTTCAAGTTTCGGAGTTGCCCCGCTTGGACATGGGCGATCAGGAGTTGAATCGCGTGCTCGGAGGTGGGGCCGTCCCTGGTGGGGTCGCGCTGCTAGGCGGTGAGCCGGGCATTGGCAAGTCCACGCTGATGCTTCAGGTGGCCCTTCAGGTTGGCCAAAAGGGAGCCAAAGTCCTGTACATCAGTGGAGAGGAGAGTGCCGAGCAGGTGAGGATGCGCGCCAACAGGCTGGGGAGCATTGCGCCGTCCGTGTTGATTTTCCCGCAAACGCAGGTGCCGGCGATTCTGGACGCGTTGCGCACGGAAGACCCTGCCGTGGTGGTGGTGGACTCCATCCAAACGCTCGACCACCCCGATCAAGATGGCGTGCCTGGATCTGTGGGCCAAATCAGAGAATCCGCCGCCGCATTGACCACTTGGTCAAAGTCGACAGGCACCCCGTTGTTCATGGTGGGTCACATCACCAAAGAGGGCTCGCTCGCTGGGCCCAAAGTCCTGGAGCACATGGTGGACGTCGTCCTTCAGTTTGAAGGGGATCGGCATCATGCGTACCGGATGTTGCGTGCGGCCAAAAACCGTTTTGGGACCACGGCCGAGTTGGGCATTTATGAGATGACAGGGGAGGGATTGTCTGCAGTGGATCATCCAAGTGAGGTGTTGTTGGGCGAGAGGGGCGATGCGAGCAGCGGTTCGGCTGTGGCCGTCTCCCTGCAGGGTGTTCGTCCGCTTCTTGTGGAGATTCAGGCTCTGGTGAGTACAGCGGTGTATGGCACCCCCCAACGTTCCGGCACTGGATTTGATTTGAGGAGGCTGAACATGTTGTTGGCCGTCTTAGAAAAGCGATGCGGCTTCAAGCTCGGCCAATTTGATGTGTTCTTGAACGTGGCGGGTGGGCTGAAAATTCAGGACCCCGCGAACGACTTGGCGGTGGTGGCTGCGATCCTCAGTTCGAGCTTGGACTTGACGTTGGACAATCGGACGTGTTTCGCGGGCGAAGTGGGTCTCAATGGTGAGATTCGGCCAGTGGCCCGGTTGGAGCAACGGATGGCTGAAGCGTCGCGGTTGGGCATGGAGCGCATGCTCGTGTCTGGACACGGATCGCACCCCAAGGCGCCCAAAGGCTTGACGATCATTTCTGTCAAGCGTGTGAATGAAGTTCAGCGCGTGGTGTTCTGATCGGCGGCCCCCAAGACCACAACGTATTCTCCGCGGGGCGGTTGGGAATCAAGCACGACCTTGAGCGCTTGCACGGTGCCACGGAGGGTCTCCTCATGGAGTTTTGAAATCTCCCTGCACAACGCCACGGGACGGTCCCCTGCGCCTAGGTTGTCGAGTTGATCCAGGAGTTTGGTCACGCGATGGGGACTCTCGTAGAGCACCACGGTGCACGGCAACTCCAACAAGGCCAAAAGCCGCTTCTGGCGTCCCTTTTTGTGTGGCAGAAAACCCTCGAAGTAAAATCGATCGCAAGGAAGGCCGGACGTGACCAAGGCTGGAACAAAGGCCGTCGCACCCGGCAAGCATTCCACCTTCACCCCGGCGTCCACGCATGCGCGGACAAGGAGAAAACCGGGGTCGGAGATGCCCGGCGTGCCCGCATCTGAGCACAAGGCCATCGTGACGCCCCCCTGCAGCTGTCCAATGATTCCCTCCAAAGCACGATGTTCGTTGTGCTGATGAAAGGACTTCAATGGGGTGTCGACCCCAAAGTGCCTCAGCAATTTGCCTGTGGTGCGGGTGTCCTCGGCCAAGACGAGATGCGCCTCTTGAAGCACCTCCAGCGCCCGTGGCGTCATGTCGCCCAAATTACCCACAGGGGTTGGCACAACAACCAATGTTCCGCCGCTCATGAAACGAAAGTGCGCATGATTCGTTTGGCAAACGCCTCTTTCAACGCCTCCGCTTCAGGGGCGTCGTGTGCGCAAAGGGATTCTTGAAACATAGCAAAGGCTTCTTCTTGTGTGGAAGCTTTCGACAACTTGGACAAGAGCGTGCTGAACACCTCTTCGTTCCCACCAAACAGGGTGCTGGTGAATTGGGCACGATCCAAAATGCTCATGCCTTCGGCCACACTGCTGAGCGGTTGCAAGGCCAACTTTTCGGCAAGCGTCAATTCCCCGATGGAGGACAGCAAGTCCACTTGGGTCGGAGGCTCTGCCTCTCCTTTTTCCTCAGGGGTCAACAACCGATTGACTGCGGGCTCAGAATGGACTTCTTCTTCGGGGGGTGCAGAAGGTTGAGTCGTGGAGGGCGCCTCGCTCGGTGCCGGGGCCTGTGGGCCATGAATCGCCTTCCGCACGGCGGCCGCTTCGTGCAGTGCACGCGTCGCGTCCAGGAACGCGCTCAACAACTCCAGGGTCCAACCCTCTTGCCGAGCCGCATCGAGGACTTCTTGGCACTGCACCAATTGCGCCTGTGCATCGGAAAAGTCAGGGTGGTTCATGGCTTAAAGGTAGTCTTCGTCGTCAGGGTTGAACAAGTCCTTGTTGCGGTCCTTTTTCTTCTTCTTGGGGTTGCGATTTGGCTTGTCTGGACTCGTCTTGTCTTGCGACGAAGGGTTTGTTGGTGTCAAGGGATTGGACTCATCTTCCGGTTGGGCGTCCGATTCCGCATCGGATGGACCTGAGTCTTCTCCACGATTCGAGAGGGCGTTGCGCAACCGTTCTTTTTCGGCGGCAAAGGCGGCACGACGGTGCGCTTTCGCGGCATCTCGGTCGTAGGTATAATCAGGCTGATTCACCTGCCCAAACATCCTCAGAAACACCTGCGCCCCCAGTCCATCGTCTTCCATCACGCCCACGTTGTCTGAGGCCGAGGCGCGCAAGTCGCGGAGTGCAAAACCCAAGGTGTAATCGATGTTGGAGTCAAAATCGTACGTGCCTTTAATGGCCACGTTCATGGCCGACGATTCAATCACCGTCTCGGGCAACCAAACTTCTTCTCCACGCACATCGACGCGTTGGTTCACCGGTTCAAAGGCCACGTCTTTGAGGCGCTGCCTCAAATCTTCGGGGTCGACGAGCGGGGCCATCAGACGGTGGTCGGCCAAATAGTCTGCGATGTCGTCAAAGACCTCGAGGTTCCGCAGTCGTCCTTGTTGAACGCTCGTTTGCAGGCTTGCCGTCAGGTGTTCTGGGTGCCAGGAGCCATCGAGTCCCCAGGACATGGAAAGGTTACCAGCCGTGGACAGCGCGCCGCCCAGGTGGTCGTGTCTGAGCAGGGTTTGACCAAAATTGTTGAAGGTCGAAAACAACGCTGGCGCGGACACATCGTCGAGGGAACCTCGAAGGGCGAGCACCCAACCTGCGCGTCCAGGAGACAGCTGGCCCTCCACGTGGGCGTGGCCCTCGAGTCCGTGCGCTTGCACACTGCGCAGGAGCCATCGGTTGTGGGTCACCGTGGTTTTGGCACGGACAGGCGCGCAGCGCAGGCCGCCCCAATCGACTTGATCGGCATTCACATCGACGTCCAACTCTGACCCTGCAGGCAAGAGCACGGCCGCGGTCACGGCCGCACGGTTCAGGTGGTCCCACCATTGGAGAATGGGGTCAACCACCAAAGATTCCGCCCGCAAGTTGACTTTGCCACCGACGGTGGAGCCTTGGAAGAGAGAGTGCCAAGTCAATCCCTCGATGTCGACCTGAGCGTTGTTTCCAGCCCACGCCAAAGTCAGCGAGTCGGCAGAAGCGTGACGGGAATCCAGTTGGAGTCCTCGCACATCGATTTGATACGGTTGGCCATCAAGTTGGCCTGTGAGTTGGCGGGCGTCCACGGAAGCGTGCATGGACCGCACCCCACCCCTCGCATCCAAGGTGACGTCCCCTTGGATGTCAGCGTTTCCGGAGACAGGCAAAATGCTGGACACGGATTGTGGGATGCCTGGCACCCAGGCTTCAAACGGCGTGGATGCCTCCAAGCTTGCCTCGCCACGGACCGTCACGCCGTTGCCGCTCGTGGGGTGGGCGCTGCCCATCAGCGCCCACCCTGGACCGGAGATGTCCGCATGGTCGATCGCCCAGGACCACGATCCATTCGCCCGACGAACGACCCCGCGGCCTTGCGCAACGCCTTGCAACGACATTGAAAGTCCTGTCCAAGCGGGGGCGAGTTGAAACGCATCTTTGCTGGTGGACCATTGAACCGTGGCTTCTTGCGAGGTCAATTCTGCTTCGAGCGAAAATTCGTGGTCGAATTCAAATTTGCCTTCCCAAGGAGCGTCGATCAAAAGCCTTTGAAGCCTCTTTTGGGAAAGGTCGTTGGCGACAACACTGGCCTGCCACGCGCTCGTGGAGGGTTTTGAAGCCGTCCACGTTGCATCCATGCCCTGCAATTCGATTTGGCCATGGGTGGTCCAGGCGCCATCGCCTTGTGAATTCCAAGACCCCTCTGTGCTCAGATCAAACGTCTTCAGCTTGG
>JAOIQU010000030.1 GCA_028141885.1 Flavobacteriales bacterium
ACCTGTATCTCTGACGGCAAAAACGGATTTCCATAAACAACCAAAAGGTCTTGAAGATCTGTCATGCCTATCAAGGTGTCGGCGTTGCCATCTGGGTTGTACGGGTACGTAACCTGCCCAACAGCATTCAAGCAAGAAGCAGCTAAGAGAAGTGTGAAGAAGCGGTTCATTCTGTGTCTTTTATGCATCGAATTGATGCCGCTTGAGTGTCCAGAGGCGAACAGCAACAACCTCCACCAGGCCCAACGGTGATAAGACCAATTTGGATGTTATCGGAGTTTGAGCGAACAGCAAACCGATCTAGGTCTGATGTCCAAAACACACCTCTGTTTCCCTGGTCTTGGAATCCGGTAGTGTAACTTCCACAACCCGCCAGTTGTCCCCCTGGGGTCGCAGTAAAGCCTTCTGAATTAATCCCGTCCCAAGGGATCGCATCATTACCGTTGGCTTTCAGCGTTAATCCTGCAAAAGCTGTGCCTCCGGCATAATCAATAAGCGCCTCGGCCTCAGCAGTAGACGGAACCTTCCATCCCGCAGGACATGTGTTTGAGCTCATTGCCGTGCTGTTGTATAGCGCTCCAAAACTTGAATATGACGGCTCTTGTATAGCCTCATCCACGTAAATCCCCGAATATCCGTAGACGTAATACCTCGCAATGTCAGGGTCGCGCTGTGATGGGGGAGATACCGCTGGTAAATACCTTAGGTTTTCGGCAAACCAACATTGGTCCCCAATCATGGTGGTTGAATAGGATTCTCCTTCGTGAAGAATTGTTTGACCGCAGGTGAACGCATATTCACACGTGCCATCATCCAAAACTGCGGTAGCTGAATAGTTCATTGCCTCTTGGTCCGTGCACCCCTCAAATTCGTCACAAATTAAATTGTCGTTGGCATCATTCATGCACTCTCCAAAACAGTCGCGATAAGGATTGCTTGGGTACTGACAAAGCTCTGGAATAGACACCGGGGCTTCAGGAGTCCAATTACAAGCTGTTGAATCTGCACAACCCGCGCATGAGAAAAAATCACATTGCCCTGACTCTTCAGTAGCTCCTGGGTCATAGTTGCAGGCACTAGCATAAGTGCAACCAAGGACTTCTTGCTCGTCGCACACCCCGTCCATATCTAAATCGTCGAAACAAACCCCATCACAATCACAACACCCGTCCGCGTAAATGTCTATCGCCCAGACGCAATCACCTGAATCGACGATAGCTTCAGGTGAATAATTACACGCGGCGTTATCCGTACAGCCAATTTGAAAGTTGCAATATCCCACATCAATAATGTCGACGCTGGTCACGTAAACAAACCACTCTTCTACATCTGCCAAAAAGACTGAGTCAAAGGTAAAAACCTCTTCCTGCAATATGACATCATAGCCGGGGCCATTACAGTTCCCGCATTGGTCCGAGATGCAATTGTCGATAGCGTCCTCAATACCATCAAAATCCGCATCAACGAACCCAAAAAAGTTCAAAAGGTTCAGCAAATCCGATGTGACAATTGCACCGTCACCATCGTAATCAAGCGGTTGAGGACATTCCGACTGCGCAATGAGTCCCGCGCTACCAACCCAAAGGATTAAAGCCGCCAAGCGTTTCATTTGGTCTTAACTTTTCGAAAATGAAGATAGTGTTTGTTGTGATTCAAGTCAAAACGAAGGCATCGAGTCCGCTGTCAAGACAGGTACTTCAAGGTTCCTCAGATAACCCAAGCTCACAGCCAAGCTTGCATGCCCCATGGCTTGCTGAAGCACCGTCAATGACCCTGTTCGCATGAACACATCAATGGCTCCTGTGTGTCTGAATGAATACAACGTCTGCTCAGGTTGAATAAGCTCAGATTGGGCCTTGTAACGCCCCCAGAGCGTCTTGAAGTAATCTTGGTTGAAAGGGGTTGGGGAGCCCGAGAAGATGTTCAGATGGCGATCTTTTGGGGTCAGGTAAGCTCGCACAGATGAGGTGACTGGAACGATTCTGTTTCTCCCACTCTTGTTCCTGTCCCCAGATAAGGAAATGAAGGTGAGATCATCAGAGAAATCACCCCAAGTAAGTTGTCTAATCTCTCTGTGTGGTCGCAGAAGACATCCGTAGGTTAGAAGGCAGCAGAGAAAGAGA
The DNA here is from genome assembly GCA_028141885.1 of Flavobacteriales bacterium. The sequence continues at coordinate 2,124 of JAOIQU010000030.1, forward strand.
TTCTCGTTAAATGACCTGATGTCTTCAAGCACAGCCGAAACGTCTTCAAAGGGCTTGTGAAGGCTTTGTTTGGTCTTTTTCGTAGCTATCCTGGCACATGGATTGGGGAGGTCTTGTTCATCCATGATTTGTCCTACAATGCTGCTGAGTCTTGCTCTCTCGTGATTGAAGCCAGAAGGGGTAGTAGAGGTTGTCGTGAGGTAGTCATGAACAATCCTTTTGTTGAGTGCGGAGTGGGGTAGGGAGGTCAGTTCTTGAGCCTTGAGAAAGCCAATGAATTGATTTGCTGTCTTGGCGAGTTCCTTCTGATATCCGAGCGAAAGAGAAGGAGAGGGGATGAACTCCATCAGAGACTCGTAGCAGGTCTTTTTTTGCTCGATTGACTCAGGTGTCCAACCCTCATCTAGAGCAGCCTTAAAACGGCTTAGAAGTTCAATGGAAGCCCTGTCTTTGGCTTCACCGGAGAGACTGTTGGGTTTTATGGTACAGCCCAAGCACTTTCCGTGACTAAATCTGAAACGACGCCCGTCGATGTAAAAGGAAATGATATACCGACCTCGACTGTTCCTCTGCAGCTTGAGGTTTGAGTAAATGGTGCTCCAATGCATGCTGGCACATTTGGTGCCACACCATGTCTCAGTTTTTCCTGAATCCCTTGTCTTTGCTGTAGCTCAGCTGGTTAGAGCGCAGGATTCATAATCCTGAGGTCGGGGGTTCGAGCCCCCCCCCCCGCTACAAAAGGTCTTGCATCACGCAGGGCCTTTTTTGTGTCCAGAACTGGGATTCAGCTGTTCATGTTTTCAGTAGTTAATTGTAATGGGCAACTCGTCTATCCTCAGAATCAAACCAGGTATTCCACCAATCCCCCACGACAGAAGAGTACCACTCTGAAGCGGTGTTATCATCTCCCCCCGAGACGGAAGAAAATATTCCAGAAGCGATGTTATCCTCTCCCCCCGAGACGGAAGAATAAGCTCCTGTAATACTGTTTCCCGAACCAACTACAAGTCCTCCAAAGGAAGAATAAGCATGTCCTCTACCTACAACAAGATTGTGCGAACCCGACTTGTCAGCAGTGATGTCTTCATCATACCCAATGATGATGTTACCTGTTCCGTTGACAGGAGCGTCTGTTGAACCCTCTCCGCTCACTACTTGGAGGTTGGCTCCTGAAATGAGTACCGTTTCCTCAGAAATGGATATGTACTGCTGAAGTTGTGTGATGTATGCCTGCTGGGCTTCTACTGTAGCTTGAAGTTGCCCTATGACTTCCGCTAGCCCAACCCCATCAATTTGAATCTCACTTGGAGAAAAAGCTCCTCCGTAAACGGAAAGCATATCTTGCAAGTCTGTCATACCGATTAAGGCATCAGCATTGCCATCAGGGTTGTAGGGGTAGGTGAGTGTGGATTGTGCTGCCGCTCCAAGGCTCACAGCATACAACATCAAAGTAACAAATCGTTTCATTGGTCTTGGTTTGAGGACCAGAAATTACGTGTTTGTGCGTTATCCATCAATACGAAGGCATTGATTCCGCCTGATGCTGCGACGTTGAGCGCTTTAAAAACATAATGGTGTCAGATTTTGTAATTTCCCCGTCCATTAAACCAAATCTGTCGACGAATGATTTCTTCGAAGAGCTGCGGGTGGGCTTTTTCGTCCTCCGTTTGGAAACACCTGACGCTCACCGCGCTGTGGTGTTTGGGGTGGCAGTGGTCGGTTTGTCGAGCACAAGTCACAGGCATTGAGGTTGTTGTTGACACTGCCTTCTACGGTCCCAATACACCGACCCCCGAGGATTCGTTTGATCCAGTGGGCATTCTCGACGGACACGTGAGCTACTTGGTCTACGTCAACATGACCAACCCCACAGACGTACTGAGCGCGGTGTTCGCGGACACTTCAGCCTTGCCACAGGGCGGGGCGTTGGGCATCGACGCTGAATGTGAATGCTGGAATCCCATTGTTGAATCCATGGTGTTGGATGCCACTAACAGCAGTTTCTTCTGGACCAGTGAGCCGCTTTGGGAATACGATACATTTTTGACGATCGGAAAATTGAGTTCAGATGAACCTGGAGAAAATCCATCTTGGTTGTCTTCTCCACCTCTTTCGGGAGATGCCATCTGCGGCACGGAGGTGACTAATGGATCGGCATATGTCCTTGGTTCTCCTGTCAATGCCGTTGCTGGAGCTGACCTCAGAGTGTTGGTGGCACGCGTCACCACGTGCGGAGATTGGTCGTTGAATTTGAATGTTCAGGTGTTTGTTGATGGCGACCAAAGCAACCCCCAGCAGTACTTTGTAGACACGGATGGCGATGGGGCCATCGAAGTGTCTGACCCTTGCGAAGCTTATGATTCACAAGAGGCCGCCGTGGAAGGAAATGTCATTGTGTGTGCAGGGACTTTCGCGGAGGTGTCCTTGGAATTTTTGGGATTGGAAGAGGAGGACGAAAACACGACCTACACGGTGGTGTCAAGCACCAACGGATTCGCCACAGAATCGGTGGTGGGTGAATATGCGGACAACGTTTTTCCAGGCTTGGACAACGGGGACTACCGGGTTTACGTCGCCAATGAATACGGATGCTACGACACGACGGCATTTCAGGTGACCACCACGGACATTGTCGAAACGCCGTTTGGCATTGAGCCTCTAGAGTCAGTGCTGCAAGGGAATGGACAGGTACCTGACTCAGTTGGGGCAGTGAATGACCTGAGTTTTCCAGTGGGAGCTTGGGCTTCGCATGACGGCGCCACGGAGTTCTATTGGCTCGGATCGCCAGTGGATGATGTGGTTGTGGAGGGCTGCAATGACGGTGCCATTCGCGTGACCCGAGATTCGTCCCAGGCCATGCAAACCGACACCGTGCAGCTTCAGATCACCGGCTCCGCTGAGCTGGGATTGGACTACTTGGTTTCGCTTGAGGAAATTGTCATGGAACCTGGTGTGTTGGACACGCTGGTGTCGCTGCAAGTCTCGGACGATGGGGTGCTTGAGGGTGCTGAGGATGTGTTGATTTCTCAGGCTTTTGTGAACAGTTGTGGGGACACGGCGTTGTCGAGTGTGCGTCTTGTCATTTTGGATCCGATCCCATTGAACGCGAATGCCATGGATCTGGCATGCGAAGGAATTGAAACCACTCAGTTGGTTGGTTTTGAGGACATCACAGGGTTTGGTCCGCTGAGTTATGCGTGGGGAGGAGCGGGGATGTTGGATGGCCCATCCGGGATGCTGGACAGCGCCTCTGTATTGGAGAGCGGATTGAGCCTTGTGAATGAAGACGGCCTTCCTCTTGCCAATGCGATGGTGCACTTGACCTTGACGGACCAATGTGGCAACGTGACGGTTTTTGAACAGGATTTTCAGCGGGCTGTGGTGGTTCCCGCCGGCTTGTGTGTGGACAGCACTTCTGCGCTGCCTGTGGTCAACGGCGACATCCCTATTCTGGATTTGACCACGGATGGCATGTCTCTGCTCGGGAATGACTTGTTGCAAGACACCCTCATAATACATGCCACACAGGTGAATGGCTTTTGGACGCTGGATTCATTGACGACGGGGTCGGTTGATTGGTCGGGCACGGTCACGCTTGTGGATTCTTGTGGCAGGTCGACGAGTGCGGAATGGTATGTGTTGGAATATGCTTGTACCGAAGGATGCACCGACAACGACGCCTGCAATTTCACAGGCGAAGCAGGCATTGAAGATGGTTCGTGCACGTATCCTGGGGACAGCTGCGACGATGGAGATGAAACGACTTTGGATGGAACGTTGGACGACAATTGCGATTGTGTCGGGGCCACAGACGATGTGATTGAGGAAGATATTCGGCTTTCTGTACTCCCCAACCCTTCAAGAGGTCAGGTTCTCTTTCAATCCAACGTCGATGTTGGGACAATCCGCATTGTTGGCATGGATGGACGTATGGTCCGAGAGGAAAAGGCCGTAGGGTTGATTGCAGGTGCTCACATGAATCTGAAGTTGCCCAATGGTCTGTACCTGTGTGAATTGACTTCAGGTCCAAGCAGATTCACCATTCGTTTGATGATTTCACAATGACAACAGCTTCCCTATGAATCCAAGTCTGATTTCCTGGCCATCTGTAACGAGCTCGTTTCGTGGGTTGTTTGGCGCCATTGCTTGTACGTTTTTGGTCTCTTCGACCTTCGCCCAAGAAGGCATCATCGTGCCCATGTCCAATGGCACAGTCGTCGTCGATTGCGATGCCACCCAAACCATTTATTTCACGGATGACAACAGTGGCAGCACGGATTTCCAGGACCCATATTCCAATCAAGACTACACCATCACGTTGTGCCCGAGCGTGCCGGGCGATGCGGTGCAAGTGAACTTCGTGGCTTTTGACCTCCAGACCAACGCCAATCCCAACAACAGCGACCGCTTGTTTGCCTACAACGGGGACAGCACAGATGGTGATTTGGTTGGTGTGGGTACAGCCAACTCTTTCAATGGTGTGTCAATCACCGCTTCAATTGACAACCCAACTGGGTGTGTCACATTCAGGTTCGTGGTGAACAATGGCGCGACAGGAGGCGACGCTGGATGGGTGGCGGAGGTGACTTGCGTTACGCCGTGTGCGTACCCAGAGTCAGATTTGGTCCTGGTTTCCCCAGAGCCATTTCCAGGTACGCCTGAAAGTGTCGGGGTGTGCATGGATGAATTGGTGACCTTCGACGCGAGTGGTTCCTTGCCAGGGGCGCCGGAGTTCCCCGTGGATTCACTCATTTGGAACTGGGGCGATGGACAGGTCGAAACCACCGCGGTAGCGGATGGATTCCAAATCTCACACAGCTACCCTGAACCTGGAGAGTACATCGTGTCGTTGGTTGTACAGGACATCAATGGATGCAACAGCACCAACATCATTCCTTACCAGGTGCTGGTGTCTACAGTTCCGATCTTCAACACCGAGGTGACCTCACCCATCTGCGTGGATGCCCCAGGCGTGCTGGATGGTACCCCCGTGGAGAGTGTGACCTGGACTGCCTTGCCGCCGGTTGGGGTGTCCGAGTTGGCTGACTTGCCTGATGCGACAGGGGTGGCATTCACGTCTCAGTTGTTCATCGATTTTTTTGATACTGACCAAGTTCTCGAGTTTTGTGATGACCTCGAATTGATCACAGCGAACATCGAACACAGCTTCATTGGTGATTTAAGTTTCTGGATCACCTGTCCTGACGGAACGGAGGTGCTGTTGATGGACAATGGCGCCTCAGGCGGTCCGGACCCCACAGGCTGCACCCCTAACGATTTGGGAGGCAATGATCTCGGCATTGTTGATGTCGAGGGCTTTGACTATTCATGGAGCATGGATGCGGAGTGGGTGCTTGACGATGCCAACAACCCTAATACGACAAATCCAATGCCGGCAGGGACTTACCTGCCATGCGGGGATTTGTGTGATTTTGTGGGATGCCCACTCAATGGCATTTGGACTTTCAATGTGATCGACCAATGGGCGGCAGACAACGGAACGCTCTTTGAGTGGGGCATTGATTTCAATCCAGAGATTGTACCTGGCATTACGACGTTCACCCCTGAAATTGGCATGGGGTCGGACAGCTCGTATTGGCATCCCTTCGGGGACGACGGCATCATTTTGACCACGGAGGACTATGGGGTCGTCGGCGTTGATGAGGACGCGAATGTCGTGGATGTGATATTCGAGGAGCCCGGGGTTTACGAATTTGGATACCTCGTGACCAATGATTTTGGTTGCTCCTGGGACACCACAGTGCAAGTCGAAGTGTTGGAATCTCCTCAAGCCTTTGTTTCTGCTGGGCCGGATCTGGAGTTTTGTGGGGAACCCATCGACTTGTTGGGGTCATACATCCCCATGGACACAGCCAATTGCGGAGAAGCTTCAGGTTTCCACCAATACTGTTACGGCGCCAACGACAATGCTGTTTTCAGTTACTGCCCCAATGTGCCTGGCGATGGCACCACGATGACGTTGCAATTCACTGGTGGCGAATTGGAATGGGGCTGGGATTACATCACAGTGTTCGACGGTCCTGACGGAACTGGTCCAGTCATAGAGACCTTGTACTGGGAGATCGCAGGCCAAACGTTCACTCCCACCAATCCAGATGGCTGCATTTCATTTCAAATCACGGCGGATGGCGGCGGTTGCGATTGTGCCACCAATTCGTTTTGTGGTTTTGAGTCCTTGCAATGGACCACCTATTGTGCGCCGTTGAATGCCTTCAGCAACGTGGAATTCTCTTGGTCTCCCGACGAGTCTCTCAACGACGGATCGCTGCTTCAGCCCACGTTGATGGAATTTGAGGGGGACACCACGGCGTTTGTCCTCACGGTGGAGATGTTGGATGTGGCCAATTGTGTGGCTTCCGACACCATGTCGGTGGTTCCTGGATTTGCGTTCGACGTCGACCACATGGACTTGTCTTGTGAGGGGGACGATGGGATGATTTTCGTGGACATCCTCGGCGAGGATGTTGCGGAGGATGGTCCGTACAACATTGACGTTCAATGGAACGTTCCGCTGTGTTCAGGGCCAGGCATCCAGGAGCATTGCTACGGTGCCATGGACAGCACAGTGTTCACCCATTGCCCTGACAACCCAGGGGACGGCACCATGATGGGCGTTGAATTTTTGAATGGCTTCCTTGATGGCTCTGGCTTTGATGTGGTGACTGTCTACAACGGCGCCAACGGCGAGGGCGAGGTCCTGGGTGTGTTGTTCGAAGATGCGTTAGGTCAGTTCACCGCCGACAATGCATTTGGCCAAAACCCTGACGGGTGCATCTCAATCCGATTTGAAAGCGACGGGTTCTGCAGTTGCGCGGACACTGTGGCTTGTGGACTGCCTCCGTTTGTTTGGGAGACCTCGTGCAACACAGATGCCGTCGAGCCCGTGCTGGTGGATTCGTTGGTTTGGGAGGGCGCGACGGTTGTGCTTGACAGTTTGATCGCCGGCGAATACGAGGTGGTGGTGTCCAATGCCGATGGATGTGTCTACACCCAAATTCTTGAATTGACCGCCCCTGACACCACTGGCCTTGGCGGTTCGTTGGGGTCAACCATCGATTGGAGCCTCAGCACCGACACGGGATTGTTTGCAGGCGCGATGGGACTGCCTGACACAGTCTGGTACGAGAATGGGCAATGGTTTCCGATTCAGGCGTGGTTGGCTTGGGAGGGAGATTCGACGTTCCATTGGGACGGAGCGCCGGTGGATGCCATTGTCATTGAGGGGTGCGAGGACGCCAGCTTGGTGCTCCAGCGCACTCAGGCCCAAACCTCGGATTCGTTGTTTGTCGAATGGCATGGCACAGCTGACGCGGGAGTGGATCACGCAGAGGCAAGCTCGGTGTTCATCATGGAGCCGGGCACGACGATGTTGACTGAGCCGCTGCAAGTGGCCAACGATGGCTTCTCGGAGGGCATCGAAGACGTCCTGATTGTGGGTGCTGGGCTTGACGTTTGTGGCGATTCACTGCTGGATTCATTGCGATTGCTCATTTTGGATCCCATTCCCATGGAGGCATCATCTCTGCCTTTGGATTGCATCGAGGATCCTGGGGTGCAAACCGTGGCATTTGAGGGAATTGAGGGCTTTGGACCCTTTGACCAAATGTGGGAGGTGTCACCCAGTGGCGATGAGACCGGATGGATGGAGATGGCAGGGTTGGCAACGTCAACCGAGGTGGACATGATTGACTCTTCTGGCCAATTGATACCAAATGTCCACGTTGCCCTTTCACTGATGGACCAATGCGGACACGTTGCTCGGTTCCACGCTGACATCGAACATATCGTGATGCAGGCGGCCCAATTGTGCGTGGACAGTGCCTTTGGTTTCCCGGCGGCAAATGCACACCTGCCCGTACTGGATGTTTTGATTGATGGGGTGTCGTATTTCGACAACGTCATGCTTCAGGACACCTTGACCATTGCGGCCGATTCCGTGGATGGCCATTGGATGTTGGACTCTGTTTCCACGGGTCCATTTGATTGGACTGGGATCGTGACGCTGGTGGACACCTGTGGTTGGTCCACAAGCGCTCAGCTGTACATCTTGGAATACATCTGCACAGAAGGCTGCACCGATGAGGCGGCGTGCAATTTTGATGTCGATGCGGGCATTGAAGATGGATCTTGCACCTTCACGGGCGACGAATGCGAAGGGGAGGGCGACGCTTTGGAAGGATGGGTCTTGAACGACGCTTGCGATTGTGTCCCGGTCACGGACCGGTTGTCTGAACAGGATTTGGCCTTTGACTTGTTCCCCAACCCCAATGACGGCGAATTCAGGATTGTTGCCAACGTGGACCAAGGGCTCTTGAGGGTCCGTTCGGCAGATGGACGTTTGGTGCACATGGCGCAACTCCAAGCGTTGCAGCAAGGAGTGCGATTGGATCTCAATTTGAGCAATGGCATGTATCTCATGGAATTGTTTTCTGAGAGCTTCCACCAAACTCACAGGGTCGTGGTGCAACGATGACGTCCATGTTTTGTTTTTGAGCCGTATTTTTAAGCGTCCCAACGTGTTGACATGAACCGAAGTTCCCCTTTTCTCGTCTTGCTGGGTGTTTTTGGAATCTTGCCAACGTGCGCCTTGCTCGCGCAGTCGGCCATGCCATTCCCATTCACCTTCATTCCGATTTCAGATGGAGGGACGGTGACTGTGAATTGCGGGGACGTTAACCCCATTTTCTTCACCGATGACAACTCGGGGAGTTCGAGTTTTCAAGAGCCTTACTCCAACCAAAACCACACCATCACGCTCTGTCCAGACGCGCCAGGAGAAGCGCTGTCCTTGGCGTTTTTGGTCTTCAATTTGGAAACGGGCGTTGCTGCAGCAGACAACGATGTTCTGTACATCTATGACGGAGACAACACCTCCGCGCCGCTCGTCGGCACAGGAGAAGACAACTCGCTTGCGAATGTGACCATCACAGCCTCTGATGTCAATCCAACAGGCTGCATCACCATTGAATTTGTGGTCAACAGCGGGGCCTTTGCGGGCAACCAGGGCTGGGTGGCGCAAGTGACTTGCGAAACCCCATGCGCTTATCCCAACGCAGCCATTGCGATTGCGAGTCCGGCTGCGCTGCCCGGAGATCCCGGAACTGTGGGGTTGTGCATCGGGGAAGAGGTGACATTGGATGGAAGTGGCTCGCTTCCAGGAAGTGCTGGCATCGCGCTTGATTCCTTGATTTGGAACTGGGGCGATGGCACAACTGAGGCCGTGTCTGTGCTCGATGGATTTGTCCAATCTCACGTGTATGCCCAACCTGGCACCTACAGCGTGTCCTTGGTGGTTCAGGATGCTGTCAATTGCAGCAGCACCAACCTTACACAAGTGGATGTGGTGGCCGCGACCGCGCCGGTGTTCAACTCTGAAGTGACCTCCCCCTTGTGTGTAGACGCTTCAGGAGTGCTAGATGGAACGCCGGTTTCGAGTGAGCCTTGGACGTTCCAGCCGACGTTTGGGGTTTCTGAAAATGCGTCTTTGCCGGATGCCACAGGGGTGACGTTCACTTCAGAATTGGTCATCGATGCTTTTGAATCAGGCCAAACCTTGGACGATTGCAACCACCTCGAGGTCATCACCGCCAACATCGAGCACAGCTTTCTCGGAGACCTCACGATGTCCGTGACATGTCCCAATGGCACATCTGTGGTGTTGCTCGAGAATGCCTTGACGTCTGGCAGCGTCACACCAGATCCCAACGGTTGCAATTTGAACACCAGCGGAACTGAAGATGATCTGAATTACTACGGCTTGGGTGCTTCGGACTCTGAAGGCTACGATTATTCATGGAACATGGATGCCTTGTACGTCATCGATGGGGTTGACAACCCCTTCACTGTGGACAACCCTCCGGTCACGCTGCCAAATGGGACGACCATCCAGTCGGGGCTGATTCTTCCGGAAACGTACTTGCCATGTGGCAATTTCTGTGACTTTTTGGGATGTCCTTTGAACGGCACGTGGACATTCAACGTGTTGGATCAATGGCCTCTGGATGACGGAACGTTGTTTGGATGGAGCATGGCGTTTAGTTCTGACATTGCACCAGAGATCACCACGTTTGAGCCGAGCATTGGCCAAGGGGCGGACAGCTCTGTTTGGCACGTCGCAGGCGATATCAATTCACCCCTCACGGATGCCGTGGATGGCGTTGAAGCGGTCAGTGCCGATGGCAACGTTGTGGATGTTCTGTTTGATACGCCGGGCACCTACGAGTTTGGGTACTACGCGGTGAACGAATTTGGTTGTTCCGGAGACACCACCGTGGCTGTTGAGGTCATTGAATTTTCCAATGAACTGTTGTCTGCAGGTCCTGATTTGGGCTTTTGTGACGGCCCGATTCAACTGCTGGGCTCGTTTGAATCGGAGGTCAGTGCCACCTGCGCCTCGTCTTCGGGCATTGAGCAATACTGTTGGGGCCCCAATGAGAACACGAGCTTTGAATTTTGTCCAGACGTCCCTGGCGATGGAACGATGATGACGTTGAATTTGACGCACGGCACGTTGGAACTGGGTGTGGATGTCCTGACTGTTTTCGATGGTCCGAACGACGCCTCCCCAATTCTGGCCACACTGACAGGTGACGTGTCTGGCCAAACCTTCATGGCGACGAATCCTGATGGATGCTTGTTCATAACCTTGACGTCAGATGGCGCTTGTGACTGTGCATCAGACGATGGTTGTGACCTTGTGCCGCTCCAGTGGTGCACCCATTGCGGTGACGTGCCTGGAGAATGCGATTACAATTTCCTTTGGGAGCCTGCTGACGCACTCAACGATCCGACGCTGTTGCAACCAACCTTGACCTCCTTTGACGGCAATCCAATGACGTTCGTGCTCACCATGACGAGTGGGGCAATTGACGTTTGTGCCACATCAGACACCATGGTGGTTGGCCCAGGATTCGAGTACCTCCTTGAGATTGAACAAACGTCTTGTGCGGGCGACGATGGAGAGGCGATTGTGGACATCTTGGGTAATCCCACGGCTTCAGAGCTGCCGTTTGAAGTGTCGTTGTACCTGGCGGGTGTGGACTCTGCTTTAGAAGCGCTTGAATGGACGGGCGATGCGGTGACCTTTGAAGGCCTGACATCCGGCGACTATGAGATTGTGGTGTCCAATGCTTTGGGTTGCACCTACGCAGAAAACTTCACAATTGATGTGCCCGAGGTCATCTCTGATCCCAATGGCGTGTTGGATTACATTGATGTCCGCTTGGAGTCGAGTCCCACGCAATTCTTGAATGCTTTGGGGTTGCCAGAGGAGGTGAATTATGACAATGGGACATCGTTTCCTTTGCAATCCTGGATTGACCTTCAGGGCACAGGATTGTTCTCTTGGGAAGGAGGTCCAGTGGATGCAGTCGCCTTCGAAGGATGTTCCGATGGTTTTGTGCGTGTGATTCGCGACCCAGCTGAAGCAGGTGGGACAAATGTTGTGACCTTGCAATGGGGTGGTGAGGCGACGTTGGGATTGGATTTTTCCACCGCCGTCCAAACCGTTGTGCTTTCACCTGGTGAGGTTGAGGTCGTCGTTCCATTGCTCATTGAGGTTGATGGGGAGGACGAAGGCGTCGAAGACGTGATTGTCGAGTACGAATATGTGGATGAGTGTGGGGGCAACGTCTCCAACGAATCCAGAATGGTCATCCTTGACCCCTTGGCCACGACTTCAGAGCCAGGTGTGGTCACATGTGGCGACGGGATGGGCATGCAAATGGCGCAATTCAACAACATCCAAGGGTTTGGACCCTTCATGTATCAATGGGGGGAGGCTCCATTGGCTGAAGACGCTCCTTGGTTGGATTTGCCTGGATTGAATGTTTCAGAGGTCCTTCCTGCACAGGACCCCACTGCAGAGTCTTCCAACGTTCGAACCTTTGAATTGGCGTTGATGGATCAATGCGGTCAAGTCAATGTGTTTTCCGTCGAGGTTGCGCAGCCTGAACTTTACGACACCCAATTCTGCGTCGACACAACGGTGATGTTCCCAGCCCTCAACCCTGAGGTGCCCATCTCAGACTTGCTTGTGGGGGGACAGTCGTTGTTGACTTCAAACATCCTCACGGACACCCTTTCCATCAACGCAACTTGGACGGGAAACAACTGGGTGGTCGAGGGCGTCACAACGGGCGGGTTTGATTGGACCGGGCTCGTGACCCTTCTGGATACGTGTGCCCAAACCTCAACCGCAGAGTGGCACATCTTGGAATACCCTTGCACGCCAGGTTGCACGCAATCTGACGCTTGCAATTATTTTGGAGAAGCGGCCATCGAGGACGGCTCCTGTGTCTTCCCAGGGGATGAGTGCGAAGCTGAAGAGGCCGAGTTCCAATTTGGGGTGTTGAATGACGATTGTGAGTGTGTGGAGTCCTTTGACGGCGTTGTGGATGAAGTTTTGGACGTGCTAGCGCATCCAAACCCCACCAAAGGAATGATTCGGGTGACGGCCAACTTGGGGTCAGGTCAAATCGTGTGCCGCACCATGGATGGCCGCATCGTACATCAAGTGCCTGTTCAAAACTTCAGAACAGGTGTGGAGGTTTCGCTGCCTTTGAGCGCCGGCATGTACCTTCTGGAACTCGCCTCAGGCGACCGCCATTTGATGCGTAGGGTGATCGTCAATCGTTAAGCAGGATTTGTTGGGCCGCTGTTGTGGATGGCCAAGGTTGAAGTTGTTTAGAACAACCTCGCGCCAAACGTATTTGTGGAGGCAAACCCAACGAATTTTGCAGTCATGATTTCGTCATTTTGCCCTTTGCGGTTTCACCATTTGTGTTTGATCTCCGCGGCTTTCGCCCTTACGATGGTCGCCTCTGTAAAGGTCCAAGCCCAGTCGTTTGATGTCAATTGGCCAAGTGATGTGCTTGAAGGGGCTTGTGACCAAGTCATTGAGGTCGTTGCAGATCAACCGGCATTGTCTGTAGACAACGACTGCGAGGAGGTTGAATTGACCTTTGAGGATGAAATTTTGGAGGCGACATGTGAGCAGGAGACCTGGGTGAATCGTCATTGGATGGCGGCAGGTTGCGGAGACACGTTGTTGCACGTTCAACAAATTCGTTTGCGGGATGTCGTTGCGCCTGCGGTTGTGTTCGACGAAACTTATACGGGTCAATTCTGCATTGGAACGTTGGACTGGCTTCCCAACCTGCAGGACAATTGCGACTTCAGTTTGTCAGGGGGAGTGAGCACCTCAGACACGTTGGTCCTGTGCGAGGGTGTGTTTTCGTTTGTGGTCAACTTGGATGTGGCGGACGATTGTGGCAACGTGTTGGACACGAATTACACGGTAATCCTTCTCGAAGCCTGCGATGCCATTTTGGATCCCGTGGTTGCTGGATGTACGGATGCGACTGCAACCAACTTTGATGTTGATGCGACTTGTGACAATGGCAACTGCACGTACGCCAACCAATTTTGCGGTGAAGGCACGTACTTCGATGTGAACGCTGGTATGTGTCTCCCGTTGTCCGTTTGCGCGAATCCGTGGGAGTATTGTGGGCCTTTCACCGTTTGGGATGAAGAGCTTGGGAAATGTGTGCCTGAGCTCATTTCAGCAGCCTGCTATTTTGACGTCAACAACAGTGGGGTGGTTGACATTGGTGATTTGCTGGGATTCCTGGGCGTGTATGGTGTGTCGTGCAACAATGTCGAAGACGACGATTGAACGCAAAAAAAAAGCCCGGACCAACGGTCCAGGCTTGAAGCTGAAATTCTGATGAGCGCAATCAGCGGCGTTCTCTGGGTTGGCTTTCGTTGCAACGAATGGGTCGACCCATGAGGTCTTTTCCTTCCATGCCGTCGAGGGCAGCCTGAGCTTCCTCTTGATTGGGCATTTCTACAAAGCCAAAACCGCGAGAGCGTCCTGTTTCGCGGTCATGGATGACTCGTGCACTGTCAACGGCGCCAAAGGCCTCAAATGCTTCACGCAAGGCCATGTCATCCACGCCCCATGCAAGGTTTCCTACAAAAATATTCACGTCACTGAGTTAAATAATGAGCCACGAAGGTAGGCCCTTCAAGGTCAAGTCGGACAAGCCGGGGAGACATTTCCTCGTCGCAATGTGTGAACTCAATGGTCGTTCTCTGCGCTTTCCTTTTTCTCGTCCGGAGCGAAGTAGGGCACGGTTTCCTCGAGTGCTTCGATTTGCGATAAGATTTCGGCGAGCTGAACAGCCCCCACCTGTTTGGCGAGGATGTTCTTGTCCTTGTCCAAGAGGAACATTTTTGGCGTGGCATACACGTCAAAAGTGGTCCTGAAATTCAGGCTCTCGATGTTGGTGATGCCCCCATAGATCAGTGCTGTGGCGCTGTCTTGCGCGTTGATTAAAGGGTTGTCGCTCACGTGCACCCAATCGGTCA
>JAOIQU010000031.1 GCA_028141885.1 Flavobacteriales bacterium
GGTTCATCACCTTGGTCCACGCTGCGACAAAGTCGTTCACAAACTTCGCATCCGCGTCCGAGCTGCCGTAGACCTCAGCGAGGGCGCGGAGCTCAGAGTTCGAACCAAAGACCAAATCCGCACGCGTCGCCGTCCAGCGCTCCTCGCCGGTGGTGCGGTCGCGGCCGACAAACGTCAATTCCGTGTCGTCCGTGGGCTCCCACTTCGTTGAGATGTCGAGCAGGTTCATGAAGAAGTCGTTGCTCAACGTGCCCGGACGGTCCGTGAAGACGCCATGGGCGCTTCCGTCCACGTTGGCGTTCAGGGCGCGCATGCCGCCCACCAGCACCGTCATCTCCGGAGCCGTCAACGTGAGAAGCTGGGCCTTGTCGACCAGCAATTCCTCAGTCGTGAGGGTGTACTCCTTGGTTTGGTAGTTGCGGAACCCGTCAGCCATGGGCTCGAGGACCGCAAAGCTGTTCACGTCCGTGTTTTCCTGGGTCGCGTCCGTACGGCCAGGCGTGAAGGGAATGTCGACCGTCACGCCCGCCTTCGCGGCCGCTTGTCCGACGGCGTGGTTACCGGCGAGCACGATGAGGTCGGCGAGGGAGATTTGTGTGGGCGCGTTCGCTGCATTGAACGACGTCTGGATCTCCTTCAGGCCGGTGAGCACACGACCAAGTCGGTCGGGGTTGTTGCACTCCCACGAGCGCATGGGCTCGAGCTGTATTCGCGCGCCGTTCGCACCGCCCCGGTTGTCTGAACCGCGGAACGTCGACGCCGACGACCAAGCCACAAACACCAAGTCCTTGTTGGATAGACCAGATTTGGCGATGTCGGTTTTGAGTGTCCTCACCTGACGCGCGTTCACAAGAGGGTGGTTCACCGCGGGAACGGGATCCTGCCAGATAAACGTCTCGGCAGGCACTTCTGGGCCGATGTAATTGGTCGCAGGGCCCATGTCGCGGTGCGTCAACTTGAACCACGCACGGGCAAAGGCTGCGTCAAAGGCATCGGGGTTTTCCATAAAGTCGCGCGAAATCTTCTCGTATGCGGGGTCGAAACGGAGCGACAAGTCCGTCGTCAACATCGTGGGACGGTGCTTTTTGTTCTCGTCAAAAGCATCTGGGAAAATCTCACCCGCGTCTTTGGCCACCCATTGGTTGGCACCGGCCGGACTCTTGGTCAATTCCCACTCGTTGTTGAAGAGAGACTTGAAGTAGCCTTGGTTCCACTCCGTCGGTGTCTTGGTCCAAATGACTTCGAGGCCTGAGGTGATGGCGTCGACGCCCTTCCCGCTCTTGTACGAGCTCTGCCAACCAAAGCCTTGCTCCTCGATGGCCGCCCCTTCAGGCGCAACCCCAACGTTGTCCGCGGGGCCGGCGCCGTGGGTTTTGCCCAAGGTGTGTCCGCCCGCAATCAAGGCGACGGTTTCTTCGTCGTTCATGCCCATGCGGCCAAACGTTTCGCGGATGTCGTGCGCCGCCAACACCGGATCCGGGTTGCCGTTGGGTCCCTCTGGATTGACGTAGATCAAACCCATCTGAACCGCCGCAAGCGGATTCTCCAATTCGCGGTCGCCCTTGTAGCGCTTGTCGGCAAGCCATTCACCCTCAGCCCCCCAATACACGTTTTCCTGGGGTTCCCATACGTCACCCCGGCCGCCACTGAACCCGAGTGTCTCGAAGCCCATGGACTCAAGCGCAACGTTGCCTGCGAGGATCATCAAATCCGCCCACGAAATGGCGTTGCCGTACTTCTGCTTGACAGGCCACAACAAGCGACGCGCTTTGTCGAGGTTGCCGTTGTCGGGCCAGCTGTTTTGGGGCGCGAAGCGCTGTTGGCCTTCGCGCGTTCCTCCACGGCCGTCTCCGGTGCGGTACGTGCCGGCGCTGTGCCACGCCATGCGGATGAACAGCCCGCCGTAATTGCCCCAGTCCGCGGGCCACCAATCCTGCGAGTCCAGCATGGCTGCTTCGATGTCCTTTTTCAAGGCGTCGTAATCGAGTTTGCCGAATGCCTCACGGTAGTCGAAGTCCGCGCCCATGGGGTTGGACTTTTCAGAGTGCTGACGCAACACGTCCAAATCAAGGCGGTTGGGCCACCATTCTTGAAGCGTTTTGGCGTGCCCATTTTCACCGGCGGGGCCGGTGCCCGATCCAGCGTGGAAGGGACATCCGGAGGCAGAACCACCTTCAGAGTGGTCGCACGAAGCCTGGTCGTTGGAGCAAGACGTCATTGCCCAAATGAACAGCGTTCCCAAGCAAACAAACAAAGTCGAAATTCTCATGATGATGTTGTGATTCATTGTTTCGTCCAAATGTATCTGCAGTCTGGGTCACTGTGAAAATCGAAAACGATAGATTTGTCATAGACAAAAACTATCGATGACAATCCAACAATTGAATTACGTGCACGCCGTCGCGAGCGAAGGGCACTTTGGCCGTGCAGCGCAACGTTGCCGTGTGGCGCAACCCACCCTATCTATGCAATTGAAAAAGCTCGAAGTTGAATTGGGCGCTGTGCTGTTTGACCGCAGGACACAGCCCATTGCCTTGACCGAAGTTGGCAAACAAGTTCATTCGACAGCTGTGCGGATCTTGGAGGAATTGGGTGGATTGTCGGATTGGATGCAGGGCGCAACAGAGCGGGTGGATGGCACCTTGAGGCTCGCCCTCCTCCCAACCCTGGCGCCTTCCTTGTTGCCACGACTCATGCCCCTTCTTTTGACTGATTTTCCGGAACTCGAGGTCGAAGTGCTCGAACGTACCACCGGCGACATGCTTCAAGATTTGAATCGCGGAACAATCGATGTTGGCGTGTTGGCAACGCCCTTGCCCGACGACTCTCTGAGGACCTTGCCGGTGTTCATGGAACCGCTCTTGGCCTACGTCCACAATGAGCATCCCGCCGCAGCGATTCCAAGCGGCGAGGTAACTGCTGACGATCTACCCATTGAAAGCATGCTGCTGCTTGAAGAAGGACACTGCTTCCGAGCGCAGGCCCTCGAACTTTGTGGGGCAAGTCAACGCGGAAAGAAGCTTGGATACCGTTGCGAAAGTGGATCTCTCGAAACGCTCCAGCGGTTGGTTCGAGAGACAGGTGGGAGCACCCTTATTCCTGGATTGGAGGCCCTCGGCAACAGGAGCGACCCCCACGTTCGCACATTCGCAGATCCCCAGCCCGCGCGAGAGGTTTCGCTTGTGGTTCGGCCCAATTATCACCGCGAAGCCGTGCTCCACGGATTGAAAACCGCCGTCATCAGTGCGGTTCCCAAGGAATACCGCACATTCCCCAACTACCGCCGTTTGCCTTGGCAACATCTCTGACAACAAGCTGGGCGAATGTGGTCAGTTTGCCCTGCGTGTGTCACTCGCCAAGCCCATCGCCGCATGGCGCCTACTGCACCAAATCGCGGTTGAGGGTGTTCGGCTTCTGTCCTGCTGGGTCCACGAAGTGACCAGTTAGCTCGAGAACTGCGAAGCAGTTCAGTCCCTCTGACGAGCGCTGGTTTCAAGCTCGCTTGGAAACAAGCGGTCGAGGAAGGGCAAGCGCGTCAGCGCTCGAGGCTGGTTCCCTCTGAGTGAAAGGGGGAACACTGACCGTAGGTCAGAAACTCTCCTCTGCTCCGCCTGCAGAAATTTGGAGAGTTCGCCGTGAGCCGAGTGTCTGCCGACTTATTGTTCTGTCGTCATACTAACACAATCCTCACTAACAAATTCCTCCTTGTTCTTCGCGCATTTGGGTAAACCGGGGTTTTGGACTTCCACTCCCTCTTCAATTTTATCCGCAACTTCATAATTGAGTTTCAACAATTGAGTGAGTAGGTCTTTATCTTTTTCGAAATCATAGGCATCCAAAACAGCCTCATCTAGTTTTTGGTGAGCCTCTTTCAATGGATTAGCTCCGGGTTCTTCGAGTATTTTGTAGATATCACGCAAGGTGTAATCGTATTTCTGTATTACCTCATTGCGCTTGTCTCTTAACTCTTTCGCAGCAACAGCCACTTTTTTAACGTCTTGTAGTTTAGGGTTTTGAGGGAATGGGAAGGTGTCCCAAATGGTGTTGGGTGTGTATCTCGGATCACCCTTCATGGAAGAACATTTTTCCTGATACCAAAGAACATGGGCTTGTGACTGGATGATTCCAAAAGTGTAGTCATCCTCAAATGCAAAAACCATCAAAGCATCATTAGGGTTGATGTCCGCAGAAATAAATTCAAATATTGGTCTGGATGAAACTCTCGAACAAGAAATGTAACGAGATATATTACTCTTTGCTTCAAGCAAATCTTCCCTTCTTCGCCACAACCTCCACCAATATTTAAGATGCTGCTCCCTACCATTCTTTTTGATTTTCCCCTCTTTTTCGGCAATGGCTTTTTCTTCTACCCCCGGAAGTACGGTTTGCTTTATGATTTCATACAAATCTTTAATTGCAAATAATTCGTTAATATCATCTATTAAGGAGAAATCAATGACATAGCGAGAAGGTTGGGAATTGATCGCTCCCACTAATTCCTTTCCGATGAGGTAAGGGAATAAGTAATCTTCATTTTGTTTATTCTGTTTTATCAGTTCTACTGCCTGAGATTTCTCTAATAAAAAGCCAGTATATCCATGGGTCTGTCCTTGAAAAACGACTTTAGGATTTTTGTTGCAGCTAAGAACTTTCGCCTCGGTTACATCAATTTGCAAGGATAAACTGCTATTGATTTCGTCTAAAATGTGTTCCACAAGGACTCCCTTTATATCCTCTATGAATAACCTTTTCGAGCCTGGGTACGCTCCTTTCACCCAATTCACAATTGAGACAAACACTACAGCATCTCCTGACCATGGTTGTGATGAAATTGCGTTGAATAAGGTGCCGCCATTATCCTTTATATAGTCCAGACTTCCTTCGCGGCTATAATTTTGACGAACGGTATTCGTTCCAACTAGCCCGGCGAAACCGCCCGGTTTCAAACTCTGATGTGCTTTGTAAAACCAGTACACGCAATAATCTGCGCGCCCTGGAACCTCAGGATATGCGCCTCTCACTTTAGCAACGTATTCTGGTCCATATTCCTCCTGCATCTTATTCTTACTCTGATAGGGAGGATTCCCGATTATTACATCTGCTTGTTGCCAATTGGTAAACAAGGCATCAGCAAAAATGATATTATCATTCATGTTGTCTAACGGCAATGTTTCTTCCATCTGAAAGCCCAAACCAATCTGCATGGTATCTACCCAATCCCGTGTTTCCTTAACGGCAATTTCTTTGGCCAGCATAAGGGTCACCTTCGCCAATTCAACTGCAAATTGATCGTAGTCTATGCCATGAAACTGCTTGATGCTCACAATGGATTGTGTGCCTATTTCAGCAGCGCTCTTTGGGAATTTTGTGTGTATTTTATTTAGCAAGTCCATTTCAACCCGCTTCAATTCACGAAAAGCCACATACAGGAAATTTCCACTACCACAAGCAGGGTCGAGCACTTTAAATTCAGCCAACTCCTTCCGGAGCTGCTTCATGTCTTTGAATGTCTTCGCTTTTGCGATTTTTTCGCGCCAAGGTTGAATGATGGTGGGGTGGACTATTTTTAGAATATCCAGCTCGGTAGTGAAATGCGCACCAAAAGCATGACGAGCTTTTTCTCCCATGCTGCTTTGGAAAATAGTCCCGAAAATAACGGGGCTTACCTGATTCCATTTTCGGGAAGCAGCATCATGCAGCATAGATAATTCACTGTCTATCAGATCTATAGGTTCAGGATTGGCAAACAATCCACCATTGAAATATTGCACTTCTTTAAATCTGCCGCCTCTTGCTTGTTCTTGAGTATTCATCTGTTGAAACAGCGAAGAAATCAAGTCGTAAGAATTGCCTTGGCCACTTTTACAATCAAGTAGGATTTGTGTGAAAATGTCTTTAGGTAAAAGCTGATAATCCTCGGCAAACATGGTAAAGATCGATTGCAGAATAAACCTTTGTGCACGGTCTCTATCCTCACCTCTTTCCAATAAAGAATTAAAAACCTTTGCTACGAGGTCAGCCGTTTCCCTTGTCGCCTCCTCAAGATTGTTATCAAATATTGGAGTTGCTGCCTTCGGCAATAAGAAATTAAAAGCAGTATAACGATCAGGAAGTTCTTCCAACTTAATGCGGTCAAGCGGTTCGTCTTGAACAGCAAAATCGTAGATAATGAACTCGTTGAAGTTGCATAGAATCGAATACTTGGGTTGATTTGGTCTGAGCTTCCACCAATAATCAAAAATCTGTGTGCGATGGCTGGGAAGCTGTGCACCTTTTTTCTTCATTTCAATTAGTACACGATCTCCCCAAAGCAAGTCAGCAAAATTGGTTTTTTTCTTGGATTTTACTCGATACTCCAACGTGGCGCCAGCCTCCTTGTAGCCTTCATGACCGAATGCTTGAAAAAGTCGGTCGCAAAAAACTTGCGCTTCTCCTTTTTCATCGCCGTCTAAGCTTGATGCATAGCTTACGAATTTGTCTATACCTCCTTTCATTTGGTTATAATAGTTTGGGTAAAAGATTGAAAGTAAGCTACACCGTTTGTGCTTCGCTTTCATACATGGTTTAGATTCATCATGAATGAAGACTCGTCCAGAGGGACTAAGCGCTGCAACTGATGGCCGCGACAATTGAGATTAAAATGGGAATCATGGTTAGACTCGATAGTTTGCAGGTTGCCACTCAAACTTTCGACTTCGGCAGGAATTACTTCATCAAATCCGGGTTGATGGTGTTCGGCTTCTGTCCTGCTGGGTCCACCTGAAACGATTGTGAAAAACAGCCCGCGAGCCCAGTGTTCGTGGGCTTTTTTGTGCCCTAAATTGCAGCAGAGTCAAGGGAAAATCACTCGATTACCACCTTCTTTTCTACCGTGCCATCATCGTAAATGTGAAACAGTAATTGCCCCCGGTGAAAGGAAACATCTCTTCCGAGGAGATCCACGATTCGCACTACTTTTCTATCCACAGCGGGTACATTTATAATGGAACTCGTGTTTTGATAAATTCGAATTTCGTTCAGCCCACTTTCACAACCAGAAATGGCCAATTCTGTGAGTGCTGCCTGTGAGGGATTATCCAAAATGAGGGTTTCAGAGCCCGCTTCGCTGTTCCCTTTGATGCTCACGATTCCATCCGTGTCCATTAAAAAAGCCTGCGTGCAATAAAAACCGCAATAGTCTACAATGTCCACCTCGATTGTCTGAATGCCCGGTAACCCCGTCAAATCAACGGTCAATCGAGAAGGCCAAATCATCACGGACTCTGCGAAGCCAACAGCTGGACCATTTGCCGCAAAATAACAGCCACCTGGTGCGCAATCGTCCGTGGTCGTGGTCACAAAACTTAGACTTACATCCTGCTCAGTCCAGACTTCATTGCACTGAACAGTCTCGGGAACATTGTCAAGGGTAAGCGTTACGGACTGACCACGTGCACAATAGAACAAGAGAAAAATACATGCTGAGCAAACAAGAGATTTTGGATTCATGCTGCAATGACGAAGAGATCTTGGATTTGGTTGCAGGTAGAGGGACAAACATGAGTAAAGGGCTGAAGGTCTTTTGATTTCTGGGCATTTCAAGAGGAGCAGATTGCCGCCGGCTTCACATGTAAAGTGGACTTTACATCCTAGATGAATTTGTCAAGCCTACTTGACCAAATCGGGGTTTAGTGTGTTCGGCTTCTGTCCTGCTGGGTCCACCCAGAGGGATCTTTTCAGGATGTCCCTCAAAATCTTCAGCCTCACAATTCCAATTGCATTCTTGTGTTGGCGCGATCATACACACAATCTGCAGGCATAGGAATCGCCTTGAAGCCAAATTTGTGGTAGAGGTGAATTGCACTTGCCAATGAGGTATGGGAATACAGCTCCAAGGTTTGGACGTTCCGCAGTCGACAAACATCCATGACGCGGTTCATCATGAGGTGGCCAATTCCCTTGCCGCGATGGTTCTGGTGCACGGCCATTTTGTTCAATTCCATCACGCCTTTGCCCCGGGGTGTCAAGGCAAAGGTGGCAATGGCCTCCTCCCCCCAAAGCCCAAAATGAATCTCTCCACCCGCATCCAACACCTCGCGTTCTGGGTTAGATAGAACCTCGATGTCATAAGGTTCAAGAAGGAAGTGTGCCTCCAGCCAAGCTTTGTTCAAGTCAAAGAAGGCCTTGCGGTAGGCAGGATCAAAAGAGACAAAAGTGAAGGCATTCAAGTCTTGAGTCATGAGTCAACGTATGGTGGCAGGACTTGGGACAAATTTCGACTTTAAAGTGGAACGCGTTTGGCCGTTCGAATTGAGCCTTAGCTTGCGCGACATGCGTTTATACTCTACACTTTTCTTGGGCCTCTTCCTTTTGGCCTCGTGCAATCCGGGAGGGAAGTCTCCCGAAGGTGCATCTTCCACACCTTGTGCAAATGGGTTTGCCCCGACTGGAAATCCGGTAAGCATGGGTTCTGAATCTGCGGTTGATTTGGTCAAGGCCATTGATGCTGAATGGGCCAAAATGGATCTCGATGCCATGCGCAAGTTCTATGCCGACACTTGCGTATTTGAATGGAATGATGGTGACCAATTTCAAGGCTTTGAGGCCTTTGCTGCGAAGCTCTCAAAAGACACCCTGGATTACACTTGGAACATGATGTGGGCCTTTTGCGTGGATGACGATGCCAATGCGCCAGGAGAGTGGGTCCATGCCGGATTTGACGAGGTCGGGATTTGGGAAGGAGACACGATTGAAAAGGCGGTGATTGAAGAGTGGTACATGGTTCAAGACAACCAAGTTCAGTACTACTCTAACTCCAAGCGTTTGACGCCATGAGAGACATTCTCGTTGTTGGAAACCTCAAAGAAGGACAATTCCCAAAATTCATGGGCTTCATGAAATCTGATGAAGGAATTGCCGAGCGAAGAAAGATTGCTGACTTGAGCAAAACCATTGGCACAGTGACCCCAGACCAGAGCAAAGTCATGTTCAAAATCGCAGTTCACAACATGGATGCATTGCATGCATTTTTGAATGGCTCGAATCCTGTGTCGAAGCCTGTTTTTGATGCCGTGATGGAGAGCTACGAAATCCATGAGCTAAACCAACTTTAAGCCCTCACCGGAAGTCAACCACATAAAAAAGGCGAGCTGAGCTCGCCTTTTTTGATTTGACAGGTTGTAGGTCAAGTCTTCGTGACGCCCCCTTTCAAGACCATGGCGATGCGCATCAACATGATGATGGCGAGAATGCCATGAAAGAATGCCAGCAGTTGTGGGAAATCAGGCATTGTAAGAATCAACCACGTTGCAGTTGCGTTGATGATGAAGACCGTTGTGGTCAGGCGCAGGGCCAGCGTTCGAATTGCCTCATGCGAAAAGTCGACCTCTTCAGGAACCCAAGGGTACATGATGATAGTTTGACATGCAAACATGCCTATGGACATGATTTCCGCCATTCCGCCTTCTCCTGCGGCCAAGCCGAGCAGGTTGAAAGTCATCACCATGCCTCCAAAAAGGAAGTATCCGAGACGTGCGTAAAACCCTTTTTTCGTGGCTACGCCAACCACTGCCATCGCAGTAAAGACACCGGCGAGTATCACCGGAATCAACATTTCATTTTCCATGATCGTAAGTGTTTAAGGTTGAGGCAAATTACGTAAGCAGAGGATTCCTTGGCAGAGCGTTGTGCGCTTGGGAAAAACTTTATCCGCGGTCAATGATTAACCAAACCAGGGTTGATGGTGTTCGGCTTCTGTCCAGCTGGGGCCAACATCTCCAAGGCACGCACTTGACGGTCATGATACGAGTCATGCCTCCAGTTAAACTTTACAGGGCTCGGTTCATTCTACTCGTAGCTCCAGCCAGAGAAAAAGTCGAAAGCTGTCGGCAATTTTATGACGTGATTCCAGCAAACAACATCCAATGGCGTTGGTACCCCATCAAGGGAGGTGCCCCTGTTTGCTAATTTTTTTTGATATCAAACACGTTGCCCCCCTCCGAAAAGAGGGGTTTTTTTGTTTATGAAGTACAATCTCCAGCATCACCAGCAGCTTTGTGATTTCCTGACGCCAGTGCAGACTTATCTGTTGTTGCGTGACGAAGGGCATTCATCTGTTCTCTTCGAGAGCACGGATTATCACAGTCGTGAAGATGCCCACAGCGTTGTGGCGTTTGATCCCCTGGAAACATTAAAGCTTACCCGAGGACAGGTTGAGGCTCTGGGGTATGCAGAAGCCGTACAGACTTTTCTCTCAGGCATTGAATGTGCTGAGGCCACAGATAAAGACGGGTTTTTAGGGATCTACGGTAGCACAAACTTTGAAGCGATTTGTGGCATGGACAAGGACAGTCGTCCACATTCTGGCGGTCACCCTGAAGACTGTTTGGTCCAATACTCTCTCTATCGCTTCGTTCTGATTTTCAACCATTTCAATCAGATTTTGGATTGCTGGGAATTTTGTCCGGCGGGAGAATCCTCTGCCATGTCGTACTTGTTGAATCGCCTCTCCTCTCCAGTTCCTACGCCAGGACAATTTCGCAAGCGAAGCGCAGTGACCTCACCTCTGACCCGATTGGAATATGAGGAGATTGTCCGCAAGGGCGTCCTTCAGTGTCATCAGGGCGAGGTGTTCCAAGTGGTGTATTCTCGGCAGTTCAGTCAAGAATATGTTGGGGACGATTTCCAAGTTTACAGAGCTCTGCGCAGCATCAACCCGAGTCCCTTTTTGTTCTACATCGACGACGGCAATTCACGGGTCATCGGCTCAAGTCCGGAAGCACAGTTGCTTGTAAGGAATGGAATGGCGGAGGTTCATCCCATTGCGGGGACGGTCCGGCGTTCGCGAGTGGAAAGTGAAAACATCCAAGCGATTGCCATGCTGCGTGAGGATGAAAAGGAAAATGCTGAACACACCATGTTGTTGGATCTCGCACGCAACGACCTCAATCGCAGTTGTCAGGCAAGTGAGGTGACTCATTGCAAAGAGGTCCAGATGTTCAGCCATGTCATTCATTTGGTAAGCAAGGTGGAAGCGAGATTGAAATCTGGCATTCATGCGGCGCAGGTTTTCGCCGATACTTTTCCCGCTGGTACTTTAAGTGGAGCACCAAAACTCAGGGCCATCGAGCTCATCGCGGAGCACGAACCTCAATCTCGGGGATTGTACGGTGGAGCTGTGGGTTGTTATGGTTTAAATGGGGATTGCATTCATGCCATTGCCATTCGTTCCTTCTTCTCCAACCAAGGCAGCTTGACATACCAAGCTGGGGCAGGGGTCGTGATGGACAGCATTCCGTCCTCCGAGGCCGATGAAGTGGAAGGAAAATTAGAGGCTTTGGCCCAAGCCATGGATCTCGCAGAGACCCTCTAAAACTGATCCCATGCAGAAAAGATTAAGAGAAATCCTCATCGTCGACAACTACGATTCATTCACGCACAACGTTGCGGCCTTGGTGAGTTCTGCTTCGCAGGTGCCCTGCCGTGTGGTGCGGGCAAAGGAAGGTGCAGCGCTTATTGAAGCACCCTGGAATTCTGTCATTTTCGGTCCTGGACCTTCAACCCCTGAAGCACATCCTGAATTACTCGATTGCATTGCACGGCTGCCTCATGACACTCCAGCCTTGGGCGTCTGTTTGGGCATGCAAGCATTTGCACATCTTCATGGTGGCAGTTTGGCACTGTTGGACCGTCCTAGGCATGGCAAACTTCGAACCGTATCAGAGGTTGGGTCGTCGCGGTTGTTCGAATGGCCCAATTGTCCATTCCCAGTGGGCAGCTACCACAGCTGGATTGTGGATGAACTGCCCGAAAGCTGGACTGCGACTGCAAGAGACGACGAGGGAATTTGCATGGCGATGGAGCATGAAAGCAACCCTTGGGCAGGCGTCCAATTCCATCCTGAAAGTGTTATGACACCTCAGGGTCTTCAATTGATGATTGACTTTTTGAATCCAAGAACCAATGATTGATTTGGAAAGACTTCGAGACATGCGAGGTCTCGACCATTCTGAGGCTTACACCATCATGTGCAAAATGATGTCAGGAGCCATGTCAGAAATCCAAATGGCGGCTGTTCTGGCGTCTCTGAATCATCGGGAGCTCCAACTCGATGAGATCATGGGGTTTCGCGATGCCATGATGGATCATTGTGAACGGATTGATCTTGGTGAGTCGTCGTGCATGGACTTCTGTGGGACCGGCGGGGATGGGAAAGACACATTCAACATCAGCACAACCTCAGCCTTGACCCTGGGTGCAATGGGCATCCCTGTGGCCAAGCATGGGAACTACGGCGTGAGCAGCAACTGTGGTTCCAGCAATGTCCTCGAAGCCTTGGGCTACAAGTTTCCACGGACAGCTGAAGAGGCCAAGAAGCGATTTGAAAGTCACGGACTTGTGTTCATCCATGCACCCTTGTTCCACCCCGCCATGAGACACGTAGCTCCGGTTCGCCGCGCCATGGGTGTGAGGACCATCTTCAACATCATGGGGCCTCTGAGCAATCCAGCTCAACCTTCACATCAAGTGTCAGGCACATTTGACTTGCGCACACAGCGACTTTATTCATGGAGCTTTGAGCGGATGGGTGTGGAAGCGGCAGTGGTGCATGGTTTGGACGGATATGATGAAATTTCATTGACCTCGCGCACTCGAGTGTTCAGCACGCGCAAGCATTTTGCAACACTGTCTGTTGCCGACTTTGGCACTGAAGCGTTGGAGCCTGCGAGCCTGCTAGGAGCAGAGACCATTGACGGCAATGCCGCAATCATTCGAGCTGTTTTGAGTGGGGAAGGTCCAACTGCTCACAATCGTGTTGTGGCGGCCAATGCAGCCCTTGCTCTAGAGGTTTGGGACCCGGAGTGCTCCATGGATTTGGCATTCCAAAGGGTCCTTGATTTCCTCCGTTCAGGCAGCGCCATGGATTACCTAAACACCTTGATTGAATCATGAATACAGCACTTGACAACATTTTAGATGGCCTGCGGCGCGATGTGCCGACGCAACAACAGCGCGTGCCTTTGCCACAATTGATGACTTCGCCCCACTACGAGGTGCCTTGCATTTCGATGGTTGAATATCTGAAGAGGTCGGATAAAAATGGCATCGTCGCGGAGTTCAAGCGGTCTTCACCTTCCAAAGGAGATTATAGATTGGACTCGGACTTGGCTGAAACAACACGTGGTTACATGCAGGCCGGATGCAGTGGGTTAAGCATCCTTACAGAGCCACTCTTTTTCAAGGGATCGCTGGATGACCTCAAATTGGCTCGGAGTCAACACTTGTGTCCCATTCTGCGCAAAGACTTCATTCTGTTTCCTTACCAAGTTCACGAAGCCCGAGCCGCTGGGGCGGACGTCATTCTGCTTATTGCTTCGCTTTTGGACAAAAATCGTATTCGTGACTTGGCGAACATGGCCCACGATCTGGGAATGCAGGTGTTGCTCGAATGTCACACTGAGGAGGACTTGGACTCGTGGATTTCCTCCATCCAAATGGTTGGTGTCAATTCAAGAAATTTGGCCACACTGAAAACAGATGTGACCCTCTTCGAAACCATGGTCAAGAAGCTGCCGAGGGAAGCGACGTGGGTAGCAGAAAGTGGCATTAAAAGCGCAAGTGACATTGCCGTTTTGCGTCAATCAGGATACTCTGGCTTTCTCATTGGGGATGCCTTCTTACGGTCAAGCTTGCCGCACAAGGCATGTGCGAAGATGGCCCGTGAGCTTCAGACTCTCACAACATCACCATGAAGCGTTACAACATCAAAGTATGCGGAATGACCTGCGCTCAAAATGTGATGAAGGTTCTGGACCTTGACATTGATGCAATAGGGATCGTCAGTTGTCTGACCTCTCCCCGACACGTCGATCCAGCGGAGGCAAGACAACTCTTTCAACAGGTTGTGAAACGGGCCCCCAAAGTCGAGCGACATTGGGTGGTGAGGGGCATTGACAAAGCTGAGCTGGAATCCGAATTGACTTCGGGTTTGGCGTGCACCCATGTTCAGTTGCATGGTAATTATGAGGAAAGTGATGCCCGCACTGTGAAAGCCCTGGGGAGGAAGGTTGTTCAAGTTCATTCCATGAAGACGGCGGAATTTCCAAGAATTTGGTTGGACACAGATCGACTGCTGCTCGACACACCTGGACCAGGCGGCGGTGGAACGGGCAAGGCTTTTGACAGGTCGCTGTTCGCTGAATGGAAGACGCCTCGTGTTCCAGTGACCTTGGCAGGAGGGCTTGGGAAAGTTCTTCAGGCAGAAGCCTTGAAGGACTTGCCCAATTGGATTGGTTGGCTTGATGTCAACAGTGGGGTCGAGATTTCTCCCGGCATCAAAGATCTCCAGCAAATTCAAAGATTCATTAAAACCATTTGATCATGACGAACCACCCCATCATCAAACGCGGCTATTATGGCGATTTCGGAGGCCAATTCATTCCTGAGATGCTTCGTCGCAATTTCGAGGAACTGGAAAAAGCGTTCAATGAAGCTTGGGCCGACGAAGCCTTCAGGAAGGAATATCTTGAGTTAATGCGTGATTTTGTTGGCCGGCCGACACCCTTGCAAAAGGCCGAACGTTGGAGTGAGCGTTGTGGTGTCGAGATTTGGTTCAAAAGGGAAGATCTCGCTCACACTGGGGCCCATAAAATCAACAATGCGGTAGGCCAAGTCCTGCTGGCTCGCCGGATGGGGAAGAGCCACATCATTGCCGAGACTGGTGCGGGGCAACATGGCGTTGCCACCGCAACAGCCTGCGCTTGGGCGGGGTTGCCATGTACGGTGTTTATGGGGGCGGATGACATGAAGCGACAGAAACCAAATGTGGAGCGAATGCGCTTGCTTGGGGCTGAGGTGAGGGCGGCAAAAACAGGTTCAATGACGCTGAAGGACGCAACCAATGAAGCTATGCGATTCTGGATTGCGAACCCAACCGACACACATTACGTGATTGGCTCTGCCGTTGGACCGCATCCCTATCCTATGATGGTGGCTGAATTTCACAGAATCATTGGGGAAGAAACAATGACGGCGTGCGCTTATTTGGATTTGAAGCCCACCCATCTTGTGGCTTGCCTTGGTGGTGGGTCCAACGCACTCGGGCTGTTCTTGCCTTACATCGACCAAGAGATTGCCTTAGTTGGTGTTGAAGCTGGTGGAGAAGGTTTGGACAGTGGCCGCACCGCGGCCACAATTGAAAAGGGCAGTCCCGGCATTTTGCACGGCGCGAAGACCATGGTTCTTCAAGACGGCGAAGGGCAGATCCAAGAGGCCCATAGTGTCAGTGCGGGTCTCGATTATCCGGGCATTGGTCCATTGCACGCTCATCTTGCTGCTGTTGGAAGACTCCAAACTGAGGCTGTCTCGGATAAAGAAGCCCTGAAGGCGGGGATGTTGTGCACTCGACTAGAGGGGATTCTTCCTGCACTTGAAACCTCCCACGCCTTGGCATGGACCCTCAAAGCAGAATGGAAAGGGGACGAATTGGTTCTTCTCAATCTCAGTGGTCGCGGTGACAAAGACCTGGAGACTTACATCAATGATCACGGACGACATGTCTGACATTTTCAAGAGACTCATGCATGCGGATGATGTAAATCTGTCCGTGTTTCTCACTGCAGGCTATCCCAACATGACCGCTTGTGGTCACTTGATTGAGCTGTTGGCGCGCCATCCAGCGGTTTCCTTTGTGGAGCTCGGGATGCCATTTAGTGACCCTTTGGCAGATGGACCGACCATCCAGCGCGCCTCTGAAATTGCATTAAAGCAAGGCACAAGGTTGGACGATGTGCTTTCGCTTTCAAAACAATTCCGCTCAATCTGCGACAAGCCCCTGATGCTGATGGGCTATTGCAATCCCGTCTACCGACGAGGCGTTGAGCGTTTTGTGAAAGAGGCTCGGGCTGCTGGCGCTTCAGGTTTGATCCTCCCCGATCTTCCATACGAGTCATACTCGAGGGACTTTGCAGAGGCACTGGGCCAAGAGGGCTTGTCCATGTCCTTTTTTGTGAGTCCGACCAGCACGAAAGAAGGCATTGAGCGCGCCTTTGAGACAAGTACAGCGTTCGTCTATGGTGTGGCTAACGTTGGCTTGACAGGAGACATTCCATCGATGGACCGAGGGGATTTTTTTCGAGGTCTGCAGAATCACCGAGCGCGTTGTCCAATCGTTGCGGGATTCGGAATTGCCACGCCTGAGGATATCAATGGATTGACGGGATTGGTCGACGGTGCGATTGTCGGTTCGGCCTTTCTCAGAGCTATCGAACCCAAGAACGAATCATTGCTGGATACAACAAGCATCGTCCAACGCGCTGAAGATTTTCTTGAACCTTTCAATTTGAATATTAAATGATCATTCAACTTCATCATCCATCATCCAAGGAGACCGTGGATGAGGCCATTCAATTTCTGGAGGCCAGGGGGCTGAGTTGTCGCCATGTGTCAACTCCTGACTCAACGCT
>JAOIQU010000032.1:0-2500 GCA_028141885.1 Flavobacteriales bacterium
TGCATCGATATGCGGAGAAGCACGGTGCCGATCCCGACTTGTGGTGGTTCCTCACCGGGGAGAAAAGAGAAATCTACCGGCTCGCACGTCGTTCGTATTTCTCATGTTTGGACGAGGGAGATGGTGGATTTCAGGACTTCGTGCACACCGAAAACATCGTGCTTGTCGATGGTGAAGGCAGGCTTCGTGGGTTTTACGACGGCACAGATTCGAAAGCGGTGTCTCAGTTGTTCAGTGACTTAGAGTTTCTCCTGAAAAAAAAATCTCAAAAAAGTTGAGAGGGGTCTTGGTGCAGGAAAGAGATGCACTAGCTTTGCGGCCGCTTTCAACGGTAGGTGAGTCACATTTGACAGACGGTTGGCAAGGCAGCCAAAAAAAGTTTTCCCATCGTTTGGTAGAAGAAACAAACTGACTACCTTTGCGGCCGCTTTCGAAGGAAAGTGAAATTCTTTGACAAAACGGACCACGAGAACGGTCGAAAAAAAAACCATCAAACCCTTGTTGGTTTAGAAAGACGACCTACCTTTGCCGTCCGCTTTGAAAGAAAAGCGATCAACGACGGGCTCCGGCCCCGACTCGATACAACGTTCTTTGACTTGATGCAGCAGCCCAAATCCATCTTCGCAAGAAGATGGTCATTCTACTCTTCGGAGTGGGGTGAAATCCACTCCCCCCCCGGGGGGTGGCATCGACTCTTTCGGGAGAAGATGAAAAACGATTCCAGAGAGTCAACACATCAAACACTTACAATGGAGAGTTTGATCCTGGCTCAGGATGAACGCTAGCGGCAGGCCTTACACATGCAAGTCGAGGGGTAACAGGGAAAAGCTTGCTTTTCCGCTGACGACCGGCGCACGGGTGCGTAACACGTATGCAACCTACCTCTTACTGGGGAATAGCCCAGAGAAATTTGGATTAACACCCCATAGTATCACCAGTTCGCATGTTCAGGTGATTAAAGGTTACGGTAAGAGATGGGCATGCGCCCCATTAGCTAGTTGGTGAGGTAACGGCTCACCAAGGCTACGATGGGTAGGGGGTCTGAGAGGACTATCCCCCACACTGGTACTGAGACACGGACCAGACTCCTACGGGAGGCAGCAGTGAGGAATATTGCGCAATGGACGAAAGTCTGACGCAGCCATGCCGCGTGCAGGATGACGGCGCTACGCGTTGTAAACTGCTTTTATATGCCAAGAAACCTTCGGACGTGTCCGAAGCTGACGGTAGCATATGAATAAGCACCGGCTAACTCCGTGCCAGCAGCCGCGGTAATACGGAGGGTGCAAGCGTTATCCGGATTTATTGGGTTTAAAGGGTCCGTAGGCGGATCATTAAGTCAGTGGTGAAAGCCGGCAGCTCAACTGTCGAACTGCCATTGATACTGATGATCTTGAATACGGTTGAAGTTGGCGGAACAGGTCATGTAGCGGTGAAATGCTTAGATATGACCTAGAACACCGATTGCGAAGGCAGCCAACTAAGCCGTTATTGACGCTGAGGGACGAAAGCGTGGGGAGCGAACAGGATTAGATACCCTGGTAGTCCACGCCGTAAACGATGATTACTCGGTATTGGCTTCGGTCAGTGCCCAAGCGAAAGTGATAAGTAATCCACCTGGGGAGTACGCCCGCAAGGGTGAAACTCAAAGGAATTGACGGGGGCCCGCACAAGCGGTGGAGCATGTGGTTTAATTCGATGATACGCGAGGAACCTTACCAGGGTTTAAATGCAGAACGACAGGGGTGGAAACACCCCCTTCTTCGGACGGACTGCAAGGTGCTGCATGGTTGTCGTCAGCTCGTGCTGTGAAGTGTCGGGTTAAGTCCCATAACGAGCGCAACCCCCATTTCTAGTTGCCAGCGGTTCGGCCGGGGACTCTAGAGAAACTGCCAGCGTAAGCTGTGAGGAAGGTGGGGATGACGTCAAATCATCACGGCCCTTACATCCTGGGCCACACACGTGCTACAATGGTGGGGACAACAGGTTGCCAACCCGCGAGGGTGAGCCAATCCCAAAACCCCATCTCAGTTCGGATCGGAGTCTGCAACTCGACTCCGTGAAGTTGGAATCGCTAGTAATCGCGGATCAGCCATGCCGCGGTGAATACGTTCCCGGGCCTTGTACACACCGCCCGTCAAGCCATGGAAGCTGGGGGCGCCTGAAGTCGGTCACCGTAAGGAGCTGCCTAGGGCGAATCTGGTAACTGGGGCTAAGTCGTAACAAGGTAGCCGTACCGGAAGGTGCGGCTGGATTATCTCCTTTTTAGAGAAAACGACAATCTGGTTTCGTTGGGCTGCTGCATCATTCTTCTTTTTCCGTCTTGTCTAGTCCTGTAGCTCAGTTGGTTAGAGCACTACACTGATAATGTAGGGGTCAGCAGTTCAAATCTGCTCAGGACTACGGTGAAGATGGGGAATTAGCTCAGCTGGCTAGAGCGCCTGCTTTGCACGCAGGAGGTCATCGGTTCGACTCCGATATTCTCCACTAAAAGAAGTTC
>JAOIQU010000032.1:5000-15512 GCA_028141885.1 Flavobacteriales bacterium
AGAACGTCGTGAGACAGTTCGGTCTCTATCTGTTGTGGGCGTTTGAAACTTGAGCGGACCTGACCCTAGTACGAGAGGACCGGGTTGGACGTACCTCTGGTGTATCTGTTGTGGCGCCAGCTGCACTGCAGAGTAGCTACGTACGGATGAGATAAGCACTGAAAGCATCTAAGTGCGAAACTCACCGCGAGATGAGGTTTCATTGAGGGTCGTTGTAGACGACAACGTTGATAGGCCGCAGGTGTAAAGGCAGTGATGTCAAAGCCGAGCGGTACTAATTACCCGAAAGCTTATCAGTCTCCAATCTTCTACCAGTATGTCACCCCATTTGTGGGTGATTCCAATGAGCGCATTGGTTATTGCCTACATGAACGTTAGGTGTCTATTGCGGTGAGGTCCACCTCTTCCCATTCCGAACAGAGAAGTTAAGCTCACCAGCGCAGATGGTACTGCTACGGCGGGAGAGTATGTCGACGCCATCCTTGGGGCCCTTCGGGGCCCCTTTTTTTTTGCCCTGAATTTTGTCGAATTTCACGCGACCATGAACAATCTCGTAGCCATCGTAGGACGTCCCAATGTGGGCAAGTCCACCCTTTTCAATCGGTTGACCGAGACGCGTGAAGCGATCACGGACGACACCAGTGGAACCACGCGCGATCGGAAGTATGGCACTGTGCTTTGGACGAACCATCAGTTCAACGTCATCGACACAGGGGGATGGATCACCAAGAGTGACGACAGTTTTGAGGCTGCCATTCGTGGCCAGGTGGAAATCAGTTTGGAGGAGGCAGATTTGATCCTCTTCATGGTGGAGATCGAGGTGGGCATCACAGACTTGGATCAGGACATTGCCAATCTGCTTCGTCGGACAGGAAAGCCAATCATGCTTGTGTGCAACAAGGTCGACACTTCGGCGCATGATGTTGGAGCTGAGGAATTTTATCGGTTGGGGTTGGCGGATGAGATCTATCGGATTTCAGCGAACAATGGGTACGGAACCGGTGAATTGCTCGACGCCGTTGTTGCGGCGTTGCCGCCGATGCCTGAGCAAGAAGAGTTGGGGTTGCCAAAGTTGGCGGTGGTGGGCAAGCCCAATGTGGGAAAGAGCACCTTCATCAACACAATTTTGGGCGAGGAGAGAAACATCGTTACGGACATCGCGGGAACCACACGTGACAGCGTGCACACCCGCTACCAGATGTTTGGGTTCGATTTTGAGATTGTGGATACGGCAGGCCTTCGTAAGAAGAAACAGGTCACCGACCACCTCGAATTTTACAGCACCGTTCGGACGATCAAGGCCATTGACGAAAGCGACGTGTGTCTGCTGATGTTGGACGGCAACGATCCCATGGGGCGTCAAGACCTCAACATCTTTTGGCAGATCGTTGAGAGTTACCGAGGCGTCGTGGTGGTGGTGAATAAATGGGATTTGGTGGAGAAGGAGACCAACACGATGCGGGACATGGAGGAGATGATTCGGGAACGCACTTCGCCGTTCACGGACATTCCAATTGTATTCACGTCAAATGTCAAAAAGCAGCGGGTGCTTCAGGCGTTGGAAATCGCATTGGAAGTCCGACAAGCGCGCGCGTCAAAAGTGCCGACCAGCGAACTGAACGACGTGATGCTGCCCTTGATTGAGCATTACCCTCCACCGGCGTGGAAGGGGAAGTACGTCAAGATCAAGTACGTGACGCAGATTCCGTCGCAAACTCCGACGTTCGCATTTTTCTGCAATCTGCCTCAATACATTCGCGATCCGTACAAGCGGTTTCTCGAAAACCAGTTGCGTGAGCACTACGATTTCAAAGGGGTGCCGATTCGTTTGTTCTTCAGGAAGAAATAACTTTTCCCTACCGTTGAGGTGGGAGAAGGACAAGCGAGTACATTTGATTGAACCTGTGAATCGAGCACGATGAGTTATTTCTTCACTTCCGAGTCTGTTTCAGAAGGACACCCCGACAAGGTGGCAGACGCCATCAGCGATGCCTTGATTGATCACTTTTTGGCATTCGATCCCAACTCCAAAGTGGCATGCGAGACGTTGGTGACGACAGGCCAAGTTGTGCTTGCTGGGGAGGTTAAATCTGAATCGCCGTATTTGGATGTGCAGACTATTGCACGCAAAACCATTGCCGACATCGGGTACACCCGAAGCGAGTATCAATTTGACGCCGCCTCGTGTGGTGTGTTGAGCGCCATTCACGAGCAGAGCGCAGACATCAACCAAGGTGTGGAGCGTGCGAATCCTGAGGAACAGGGAGCGGGAGACCAAGGCATGATGTTTGGCTATGCGTGCAGGGAGACAGACAATTTTATGCCGTTGGCGCTAGAGTTGTCTCATCGCTTGCTTCGTGAGCTTGCTGCCATTCGCAAGGCGGGTGATGAAATGACTTACCTGCGTCCGGACTCGAAGAGCCAGGTGACCATTGAGTACGAAAACGATGGCACCCCAAAGCGCATTGAGGCCATTGTGTTGAGCACACAGCACGACGATTTTGGCCCCAACGACGATGCGATGCTGGCCAAAATCAAAGACGATGTTGCCACCATTTTGATTCCACGGGTCAAGGCGTCCATGAGCGAGCGCGTTCAGTCTTTGTTTACAGGGGATCACAAGTTGCACGTGAACCCCACGGGCAAGTTTGTCATTGGTGGGCCTCACGGCGACACCGGATTGACAGGCCGGAAAATCATCGTGGACACCTATGGCGGCAAAGGCGCACATGGCGGAGGCGCATTCAGCGGGAAGGATCCTTCCAAAGTGGACCGTTCAGCGGCGTATGCGACAAGACACATTGCCAAGAATTTGGTGGCGGCGGGCGTGTGTGATGAGGTGTTGGTGCAGGTGGCTTATGCCATTGGTGTTGCCGATCCTGTGGGATTGTATGTGAACACCTACGGCACGAGCAAGGTGGACGTGACCGATGGGGTGATTGCCGAACGCATCGCGCACATTTTCCCGATGCAGCCTTACCACATTGAGCAACGATTCAAGCTTCGCACGCCGATCTACACTGAGACGGCAGCCTACGGCCACATGGGCCGCCCGAGCGAAGTGGTGACGAAAACGTTCGCAACGCACGCTGGCGGCGAGCCCAAGCAAGTCACTGTAGAGCTGTTCCCGTGGGAAAAGCTGGACAAGGTTGAAGAGGTCAAGCAGGCCTTTGGGCTCTGAGCCTAGGACGTCCTAGGGTCAAAACACGAAGTCGTAGCCTTTCAGTTTCATCACGCTGTATGCGTCGGCGTTGAAGCTGAAAAGCAAGCTTCCTTTGTGTTGGCCGTAGCCTGAGCCGTCTGACTTTTTCTCCAAGTCAATGAGCAGTTTGGACTTGAAGAGCTTCTTCCGAAAGTTGCGCTTGTCAAATGTTTTGCGCATGGCTTTCTCGTAGAGATTTTGGAGCTGGCCCAACGTGAACTCTTTGGGTAGCAAATCAAAACCCACTGGACGACGGCGAACACGCCGCTTCAAACGCTCTCGGGCGTACTCCACGATGTCGTTGTGGTCAAAAGCCAGGTCCGGCACTTCAGAAATCGGCACCCAGTGCATGCCGTGCTCCTCCCACACTTCCGTTTTGAAATCATTGGTGTTGACCAAGGCGTAGTGTGCAATGTTCACCACACGTCCCCCCGGGTGGCGGAAAACCTGTCCAAATGCCATCAGCTGTTCGACCGTGCTGGGATTGTCATAGCCAAACATGTCGCTGAACATCTTCTTGGCAGAGAGCAAGAGCTCCTCGTTCGATTTGAGGTAACGACTTGGGAGAAAGAGCGCTCCTTCGAAAGGAGGGCGTGTGCTGCGCGCCAACAGAATCTTCAATTCCACACCGTCGAAACCAAACACCACAAGGCTCGTGGACAGGGCCACGTTGAAATCGGGTTCTTCTTGCGGGAAGTGAAGCATTTCGTTCATGATGCGAAAGTAGAAGGGCCTTTTGAGGTGTGCAATGTGGCGGGGATTGAAGTGTGAAAAAAGGGGGTGAAAACATGTGAACAACCGACGTGATGAACGCCTTACCTTGCACCTCCCATCATGTACGACTCTCAGACTCCCTCTTCAAACCCTGCATCTCAAGGTCGGCCTCGAGATTTGGTGCGTACCGGCTCTGCCTTGATCCCGGGCGCCAAGGTTCAACCCCAGGCCAAAGAATTGGAAGAGGTGGTGCTCGGGGCGATGATGATGGAAAAATCGGCCGTGAATGCCGTCATCGATGTGTTGCAACCCGAGAGCTTCTACGTGGAAGCCCACGGCGAAGTCTTTCGAGCCATCCAAACGCTGTTCAACAAATCCGAGCCCATTGATTTGCTCACCGTCACCGAGCAACTGCGGATGGACGGCAAGCTTGACATGTTGGGGGGGAGCCATCGCGTCGCAGAATTGACCACCCGGGTAGCCAGCAGTGCGAACGTGGAGTTCCACGCACGCATCATCGCCCAAAAGCACATCCAGCGAGAATTGATCCGCGTGTCGAACACCATCATCGAGAAGGCCTACGACGAAACGTCGGATGTCTTCGACCTTCTGGACGAGGCGGAGTCCAAGCTGTTTGAGGTCGCGGAAGGCAACATCCGTAAGAGCTACGAGAGCATGGGTGCGGTGATGAAGCAAGCCTTGGAAGACATCGAAGCGGCGCGGAACAACGAAGATGGGGTGAGTGGTGTGCCTTCCGGATTCCACGATTTGGACAAAATCACGGGCGGTTGGCAACGCTCGGATATGATCGTGTTGGCGGCCCGTCCCGGCATGGGCAAGACGGCATTTGTCCTTTCTATGGCTCGGAACATGGCGGTCGATCATCAAATCCCAGTGGCGGTCTTCAGCCTGGAGATGAGTGCTGTTCAGCTCGTCCAACGTTTGATTTCATCAGAAACCGAAATCAACAGTGACAAGTTCCGGAAAGGGAACCTCGAGGAACACGAGTACCAGCAGTTGTACACGCGCGTGGGCAAGCTGAGTGACGCGCCGTTGTTCATCGACGACACGCCTGGCTTGAACATCTTCGAGCTGCGTGCCAAGTGTCGACGGCTGAAGGCCCAACACGGCATTGATCTTGTCGTGATTGATTACTTGCAATTGATGAGTGCAGGTTCCGACAAGGGAAACCGCGAACAGGAAATCTCGAGCATCAGTCGTTCCATCAAGTCGATTGCCAAGGAACTCGACGTGCCCATCATTGCCTTGTCTCAGTTGAGTCGGAACGTAGAAACGAGGGGTGGAGACAAGCGTCCATTGCTCTCCGATCTCCGGGAATCTGGGGCCATTGAGCAAGATGCCGACATCGTGGCGTTCATCTACCGGGCGGAGTACTACGGCATCACAGAGCATCCAGACGGCATCGACACCAATGGACTTGGGGAGTTGATTTTGGCCAAACACAGGCACGGTGCACTGGACACGATCAAGATGAAGTTTGTCCAGAGACTCGCCAAGTTCACGAACTACGACACCTTCGCTGAGTCCGCATTTGGGAACGCCATGCAACCCAACGCGGCCTTCAGTGAGCCCAAAACCATCACGGTGGGCTCCAAGATGAATGACGACCAGGGAGGCGGGGACGGGGTGCCGTTCTGACACGCCAACTTTTGTTGCAACCGTGCATCCGCGAACCTGTGCGTCGTGGCTCCCCGATGTATCTTGCTGTCTCATGCAACACTTGAGACGATTTGGACTGGTCGTGGTGGGATGTTTGGCCTTTCAGGTCCTTTGGGCAGCCCGGATTTTGGTGCCCATGGACAAGAGCCAAACCAACCACTTGAAGGCGTATGGCGTGGCGTTTTGGGTGTTGGAGAATGGGGTCGAAGTCGAGTGGCTTTTGAATTATCGAGGTGGAAGTTTTCTGCTTCCCAACATTCCAGAAATCCAAAACGAATGCGTCATCCGTGGGGTGTCCCACCAGGTGATTGCCGACGTTCAAGCCGGACAAATCCTTCAGGAAATTGCCGATCCAGAGGTCAACATGGAGCGGGTCAAGTTGGAGGCGGTCCCCAAAATTGCGGTGTACAGCCCTGACGGAAAACAGCCGTGGGACGATGCCGTGACGTTGGTGTTGACGTACGCCGAGATTCCATATGACGTGGTCTACGACACTGAAATCTTGACAGAAGCGCTTCCCAAATACGATTGGCTGCATCTCCACCACGAGGATTTTACGGGCCAATATGGCAAGTTCTACAAAGCGTATCGCAGTGCCTCTTGGTACCAAGAAGAAGTGGCAAGACAAAGCGGCACCGCGGAAATCATGGGCTTCCAAAAGGTGAGCGAAATGAAGCGGAACGTCGCCATGAACATCCGAAACTTCGTCATTGGAGGAGGGTTCTTGTTCACGATGTGTTCAGGTACAGACAGCTACGACATCGCGTTGGCGGCTCAGAACGTGGACATTTGCGGTCCGATGTTCGATGGCGATCCAGCCGATGCCGCAGCGCAGACCAAGCTTCAATTTGAAGAGGGGCTTGCGTTCCAGGATTACCAGCTGGAAATGGACCCTCTGGTGTATGAGTTTTCGGAAATCGACGGCACCAAGGACCACGGAAACATCAAGCCGATCAACGATTTCTTCACCTTGTTTGATTTTTCGGCGAAGTGGGACATCGTGCCAACCATGTTGACGCAGAGCCACGAGCGCGTGATTGCGGGTTTTATGGGCCAAACCACGTCGTTCCGGAAAGATTTCATTCGGCCCGACGTGACCATCATGGGGGACAACCGCAACCTACCCACGGCCAAGTACATCCATGGCACCTTGGGGTTGGGACAATGGACCTACTACGGGGGACACGACCCAGAGGATTACAGGCATTTGGTCAACGACCCGCCTACGGATTTGAACCTCCATCCCAATTCACCAGGATATCGACTCATCCTAAACAACATCCTGTTTCCGGCGGCCAAGAAGAAGGATCGGAAGACCTGATTCCGTTCGGGTCAGCGGCGAACGGTGGTGGTGAGGGTGACCAAGGTCAGGCCGCTTGAGTGAGGTTCCTGCAAGAATTCAATGGGGCCCGCAGCGCGTTTTGCGATGCTGATCAACCCCAGGCCGGCATTCCCCCGATTCGCATCTTGAGGGCCATCGCACAACACGTCGATGTACAACTTTCGGAGCTCTGCATGAGACAAGTTGTTGAGCTCTGCAATCCGTGAATTGAGCTCTGCAGCGTCCTCGGCGTTCATGAGGTTGCCGCAGTGAAGCTGGTATCCCAGCGGGGTGTTTTCCATGGTCAGGAACAATGCGCTCTCGCCGCGTTCGTCGATGTGACCGTGGTGGATGACGTTTTGCACGGACTCAATGAGAACCGCCATGGCCCGTTTGACCTCTTTCCGCGTGCGGGTCGAGTGATGCAGGGCCCGTTCGGCCAGTTGGATGAAATGAGGAATCATCTCCGCGTCGACCAATCCTGTGTACGACAGGATGACCCCAAATTCGCCACCCTTGCCATCGGCGTGATCAATGGCGCTAAGCCTGCGATGCAGGCTGGGGAGCATGGATGGGTGGTCGTGACGTGTCATTTTGGCCAGAATCGTCGACGAATGGTCGATAATGTCCCTCGAAAAGAACAATGCAAGCTACTGGCGGAGATGGGTTGACACAAGGCATTTGGCCAAAATCAATTCACACACATAATGAAGTTTGTTAGGGCATGAATCACACTCAAATGAACCCACGCATGCATGTTTCGGGAACGAGCGGCAGGCCTTCAGGGGTGCGAATCATCTGGTAAAAGAGCGGATGCATGAAGTTCAACGTGCGCTGGAATGGACGGCACGCAAAGTGACACTTCCACACTTCCATGGCAATGCGTTTCGTGGTGTTCCAGGCATAAGGACTGAATCCTTGAGGCCGTGCAAAGCGTTCCACCCACATGCGGGCTTGGGGGAGGCTTTGGATGGAGGAGGGCTGGGTGACCAGTGCGGGGTTGAGTGGAAGGGCCATGTTGTGTTGATTTGAGGTTGATTGGATTTCTCAAACCAAAGGGAACAAGCCACTCCGCAATGAATTTACGGACTGCCAAAAAAGGGGATGAATGCCCTGTTTGTCAACCTGTCTGTCGGGCAAGAGCCGCCTCCAATTGGTGCTGAACGGAGGCCCTGATGTGTTCAGGTTGGCAAAGGGTCAACTCACCTGCATGGGCTTGGAGCCACTGCAGCAATTCATACGTGGGCATGACCGTCAAGGTCACGACGGTGCGGTCGTCACGGCGCTCGATGTGTTGAGAGTCGTGCAGTGGTTGACTTGCGAGGTACTTGGCCAGCAAGGGGTCGGCTTCAAAGACGATTTCTTCGGGGGCTCCTTGTCCCAACACGGTGATGCCAAGGGCATGGGCGAAGTAGTCTTTGGGATGAAACGAAGATTGCACCTGGAATTTTGAGGTTTCGTGCGTTTCGATGCCGACGATGCGGTCGCAACCAAACGTGCGGATTCCTTCTTTGCTTGGGTCCCAGCCCAGCAAATACCAACGATTTCGGTACTCCTTCAACAGGTATGGATGCAAGGTGTAGGCGTGCTTGACATCGCCCTCTTCGCTGAATTTCCTGTAGGTCAGTGTGATTTCATGACGGGCGCGGATGGCCTGAAGAAGTGGCCCCAAATGAACAGACCCATAGGCATGCGGTGTGCTTTCAAATTGGATGATGTCGTCGTCGCCGTGGGGGTCCAAATTGGGTGAAACGGCGAGTCTGTCCGCGATTTTCCCCAGCGCTTGATCGAATTGCTGAAAAATGGGGAGGTCGCGAAATTGAATCAGCGTGTTGGTGGCAAAGCGAATGGCATCGAGGTCGTCGTCATTGAGCTGCACATCGTTGATGCTGTACCCTTCCTCGGTGTAGTGATAGCCGCGCTCGTCGCGGTGGTATTCGATGGGTGCGTAGAATCCCAAATCGGCTTCGTTGCGCATGGCCCACAGGTCTTTTTCCACGGTCGAAATGCTGATGTGCACGCCGTCGCTGCCATACAGCGCATCCTCACAGGCCTGCCTCAAGTCCTCCTTTGTCGGGAAAGGTTTGCCTGGATTGGTCAAGCATCGGTCGATGATGCGGTAGCGCAGCAAAGCGTATTTGTTGGCAGGCATGAGGTCAGGGGTTGGTTGCTGTTGGCTGCGCGAACTGGTCCATCATGGCCAAGCCGCGAGGGACGTATTGGGGGTCATGGGTTTTGGGAAGGCCAGTGGCAGGGTAGGGCGTGCCTGCGTTGTGCATGTGAAAGCAATCGCGAAACCGGCCGCGTCGCATGACATCGCCGTAGGTGCGGTTGATCCAGTTCGCGCCGTGATCGATGCCCTCTGGGCCCCGAATGTCCTTGATTTTGACGTCCAACAGGATGCATTTGTAGCCCATCAATTGGAACGGCCCCCAAGACGTGGCGAGGTTTTTCAACGCCTCGTCTGAGGCGTCGGCCAGGTGGTCGGGCGTGACGTGCTCGTATTGAGAGCGCTTGCCGTCTCGCACCTGTTTCAGCCGTTTGAAGACATGCGGTTCAAACCGTGCGCCGGAGGTTTTTCTCCCGCCACACTCGAGCATGAGCAACGACATGAGGTAACCGTAGTCCAAATCGTATTTGTCTGCGGCACGTTGCACGTCACTTGCGTAGTTGGCTTCGGCGGCGGCTTTCCCAGCGCGGTCGCCAGCGGCATGTTTGGGATGCACGACATGCGATTGTTGATACCGATGTCCTAGAATCACCAACCCAAACACCCCCACGGCTGCAAAGAGATGCCTCCAACGGCCAGATGCGGCGCGGCGTGAGGAGGATGGGCGTTTGGAACGTTTGGCCATCAGAACCACGGAATCAAATCGTGCAACATGCAAATGAATGGCAGCAGGAAAAGCGAGGGCAACGCATCCACCAGAGGCCATTGCTTCAGTCCGTGCGCATTCACTCCGAGCAATTGAAGGCCGATGCCCAGCATCAAGATGCCTCCGAGGGCACTCAGCTCCATGATAAGCGCGGGCTCCATGCCTTTCCCAAGCCATGCGAACACGAAAGTCAGCAGGCCTTGGAAGCCAAGCACGCCGAGCGCGGACCACAACACGCCTCGCCCCAACGTGGCCGCAAGAAAGGCACTCGAAATTAAGTCCATCGTGCCTTTGACCAACAGCAAATCGGGCTTGTTCATCAAGCCGTCTTCCATGCAGCCCACCAGGGTCATGGAGCCGACGCAGAACAACACCATGGCCTCGAAAAACCCTCCATGGCCGTTGGTGCGGTCGTCTGAAGACGGAGACTCGGTCCAGGCCGAGAGCCGATCTTGCAATTTCAGAGCATGGCCAAGAAGCGTCCCAAACACCAAGGCCAGGAACACGTCGATGGGCCGAGACGCCTCGAGTGCCATGGATGCACCGATGGCAAGCGTGAACAGCCCCAACACCACGAACATCTTACGTTTCAACGCGTCAGACCAACGCGCGCCCAAGGTCAGTCCGACCGAAGCGCCCACTGCGACAGCAACCGTATTGAAGAGCGTGCCGACCATCATGTTGTGAAGTTACCTTTGGAGTTCCATGGACATGGCCCT
>JAOIQU010000033.1 GCA_028141885.1 Flavobacteriales bacterium
ACGATCGCGCTTCTTACGGTGGCTCGAATGACGCACACAGCGCTGGCATCATGCGCTACGTGTCCATCCGTCACGGTGGCACGCAGCTCGCAGCGGCCAACGAAATCAACGGCTTGACCCTCGGCGGTGTCGGAAGCGGCACCACCCTCGACCACATTGAAGTGGTGTCCAACCTCGACGACGGAATTGAGTTCTTCGGCGGCACAGCATCCATCACCAACGCTGTGGTGGCCTTCGCTGGAGACGATAGCTTTGACTGGGACCAAGGATACCGCGGTGCCAACAACGCCAACTGGCTCGCCATCCAAGACCAGCCCAACGGCATCGGTGACCGCGGCGGTGAACTCGACGGCGACGACTCTGACGACGGAAACGTCTCTGCGGATGAAATGCCTTTCGCAACGCCAACCGTCAACGGATGGACCATCGTCGGTGTCGGAGGAAAGCAAGGTCTCTTGTTCCGCAACGGTTCAGGTGGCTTCGTGAGCAACGCCCTCCTCGCCAACGTCTCTGAAGGTATCGAGATCGAAGACAAGGAAACGCCAGAAGACGCCTTCGACCGGTGGGTCGCTGGAGACTTGACTCTGTCCAACATCAAGGTCGTCGGTTCAGACAGCGCCATCGACTACGACGGCACAGAAGTCGCCGACGGCGATGCGCAGCTCGATGCGTACGCAGACGCCAACGGCATCGTCCTCGACGCCGGTGACGACGTGGACTACATCTTCGCCTTCGACGCGGCAGGTCAGTTGGCCACAGACAAACTCTACCTCGACGGTTCAAACGGATCCGGACACAGCTTCGCGCTCGGTTGGACCTTCTGTGACGAGCGTCAAATGTTCGCGGCTAGCCTCGACGGCGCCGCTGGCACACCAGGCTGTACCGATGAAAGCGCGTGCAACTACGACTCTGCTGCCACGGAAGACGACGGTTCTTGTGACTTCACGTCATGCGCAGGTTGTACGGACGAAAATGCTTGCAACTACGATGCTGACGCCACCATCGACGACGGCTCATGCGCTGTGCTCGACTTGTGCGGCGTTTGCGGAGGCGATGACAGCTCTTGCAGCGGTTGCACCAACCCCGCATTCATCGAATTCGATCCATACGCCACTTTAGACGACGGCTCATGC
Organism: Flavobacteriales bacterium; assembly: GCA_028141885.1. Next base: position 1,134 of record JAOIQU010000033.1, read on the forward strand.
ACTTCACTCGTAGTCTTGGGATGCACCTACGCGAGTGCAACGAATTACAACCCACTTGCCAACGACGACGATGAATCGTGTGTCTTCGAAGCGGTTGACAACGACTGCCCAGCGGATTTGGATGGCGATGGTGCAGTCGCCACTGCTGATTTGTTGGAGTTCTTGGGGGCATTTGGAAGCATTTGCGAATAAGTCGAAATCATACCTTGTTTTGGAAAGCCGGGCCGTTGCCCGGCTTTCTTTTTTCTGAGAGGAGAAGAAGATGAAACGCCCTCATGTTAAGAGATTCCTTAACAATGGGTTCACAAACTAGGTGCCTTGCGAAATGACCTTTGCAACAAATTTTTTAGGCATGATGCGTTCTTTTCTAGCCATGTGTTTCATTCTGGCGTCCACATTGGCCTTCGGTCAAGGTGCGATTCGAGGTAAAATGACCGATGCGCAGACAGGCGAAACGCTGATTGGGGCCAACGTCGTCATCAAGGATCCTTACAAAGGAGCCATGGCAGACATTGATGGGAACTACAGCCTCGAGGGACTTGCCCCGGGAACCTATCAAGTCACAGGCAGCTTCATCGGATACACTCCCATCACGGAAACTGTGGAAGTCACCGATGGCGTGAAGATTGTGAACTTCAACCTGTACATCGAAACGTATGTGATTGAGCAGGCCGCGGAGGTGGTGGCCAAGGTGGATCGTTCGCGAGACGTCTACATGGAGAACATCAAGAAAAAAAGTGCGGCGAGCATGGACTTCATCTCCAGCCAACAAATCAAGCAAACTGGAGACAGTGATGCTGCGGGTGCGATCAAGCGTGTGCCAGGAGTCAGCACAGTTGGGAACTTTGTGTTTGTCCGAGGCTTGAGTGACCGATACATCAAAACCACGCTGAATGGTGCCGAAGTGCCTTCTATGAATCCACGCCGCAACAGCATAGAAATGGACCTCTTTCCCACCAATTTGGTGGACAACTTGGTGATTGTCAAAACCCAAACGTCCGACTTGCCCGGGGACTGGGCAGGAGCGTACATCAGCATCGAGACCAAGGACTTCCCAGAAGAATTTACGCTGAACTACAGCTCGACGGTGGGATTCAATGATCAAACGACATTCAGGAATGTGTTGGCGTCAGACGTGGGGCAAACCGACTGGTTGGCGTTTGACGACGGTCAGCGAAACATGCCCAATTACGTGAACGGCCTCACCAGTGAAGATTGGCCTTACCAGCAAAGCGCAAGTTTCTACGACGCACTTCAATACTTGGACTTCGGCAATCAGCTTGATACGCTTTACGGAACTGGCATTGTTCAAGGTGGCATTGGCACAGGGCCAGGGCAAGTCTCAATCAACCAGATCTTATCTGACCTTGACTACTCCGACACAAGTTTGGTGGATTTGAGCGGTTCTGATGGGACTTACCTCCTCAACCAAGAAGGCCTGATTCCAGTTGCCGCACAACTTAACGACAGCCTGACCCAACTCGGCCAAAGCTTCAACAACACCTGGGCAGTGCGTCAAAAGCAGGCCCCTTTGAATTTCAGCCACAGCTTGAGCTTGGGCAGCCAAACCAAATTGTTTGGTCGACCTCTCGGCTACATTTTTGGGTTGCGCTGGGGGCAGTCTTCTCAACATTACGAAAACGGAGAATACGGACGCTACGCGGGTGGCAACATTGAAGGAACGGACAGCTTGGGTCTAGAACGTTATTACGACGACACGCGTTCGGACATAAGCTACAAGTGGAACGCGCTCGCCAATTTGTCTTACAAGATCAACGAGTTCAACAAAGTCAGTTTGATGGCGATGCCCAACATGAGCGCCACGTCATCGACCCGCCAACAAGTCGGTTTCAACCCACGTGACACAGAGGAATTCCAGCAACAAATCACCCACCGCTACGAAGGCCGCGAATTGAACATCTTCCAAATGCGAGGTGAGCACTTCCTTCCCGCGACCAAAACCGAGGTTCGGTGGACGGCCAGCCACTCAGCCGGGCGACTGAACACCCCCGACCTTCGAGTTTTCTTCAACAACTACGACACTGCAACGGTGATTACATCCACCGTTTTTGCCGGGCTTGACACTACCTACAGCAACGACGACATCCTTGAAGAAATCGACTACCTCATTAATGAAGGGGTGTTGAATGCAGATTGGGCCAATGACCCTGAAGGCACAGTCGACGAGCTCAATGCGTACTGGGACGACGAAGGCGTCAATCTGTCGTTGCAAAGCATCGACCTTGAAACTGAACTGGACACGTCTTACAGCATCCAACAAAGCCTCTATCCATCTCCCACACGCTACTATCGGGATCTCTACGAAAACCGCACCGACGTGAAATTGCACGTCGTGCAACCTCTGACACTTGCCGGATTTGAAGACGCCAAATTGACTGGAGGTGTCAGTATGGTTCGAACCACTCGGTCCATGTCTGAGAACCAGTTTGGCTTCGAAGCCACCTCGGCCAACTTCTTTGATGAATCCGACGGGAACCTCGACGCTTACTTCGCAGACAGCAATTTTGTGGCGAACCCTAGCGGACAGTCGGACTACATCACCACGACGCTGCTGACCGACTTGATCAACACCGACGAAGCCAGCCTCAACGTATGGGGGGCGTACGGCATGTTCAACTTCCGCAAGAACGAACGCTTCTCAGGCAATGCCGGCGCCAGACTGGAGGTGGCGGACATGTTCATTCGCAGCCGCAAAATTGATTTGGTGAACGACCTCACCGATGCCCAAATCGCCAACTTGCAGGGTGGCTTGAACGAAGTTGACCTCATGCCGAGTTTCAACTTCACCTATGCGCTGGGCGAATTGGATCCCATCAAGCTGACCAACCTTCGCATGAGCTACAGCCGCACCATTGCCCGTCCCGTGTTCCGCGAGAAAGCGCCTTTCCGATCGTTCAACTTTGAGTGGCTCGAGGTGCTGAAAGGCAATCCTGAACTCGACGAAACGAAAATCGACAACTTCGACCTCCGCTTGGAGCACTTTCCCGGCTTGGGAGAAGTCGTTTCGGCAAGTGTTTTCTACAAGCGATTCACAGACCCAATCGAGCAGACGTCAGTCTTGGCTGCGGTCAACACTGAGTACACGTGGTCTAACGTGCCCTTCGCGAACGTTTGGGGCCTTGAATTGGAAGGTCGCAAAGAACTTGGCACGCTGTCCCCTGCCCTCGCAGGATTCGGCATTTCAGGAAACGTCACGCTCATTCGATCAGAGGCGCGCATCTGGGAAGATGAATTGCAGGCCATTCGCGCCAGTGATCCGCTTCATCCCGAAACACGCCCATTGTTTGGCCAAAGTCCATACATCGTCAACGCGATGTTGACCTACTCGAATGACAGCGCCAAAATCAACGCTGCGGCCAGCTTCAACGTGCAAGGTCAGAAGTTGCTTCTTGTCACCGAGGGAGGCGCGCCTGACATTTACCAGCAGCCCACGCCCACGCTTGACTTCAGCTTGGCCAAAGGGCTTGGCAACAACCTCAGCCTGAGATTTAGGGCGCGCAACTTGCTCAACCCTGTGGATCGCAAAACATACCTGTTCAACGACGTTTACTACAACTGGCTGGCAAACACGCGTGGCCGGACTTACAGCCTGACCCTTTCCTACAGCATTTAACCACAACTCGACCATGAAGTCCTCCTTGCTTTCAATTGTTGGCGTGGCCACCATGGCCCTCACCCTCTCAGTGCTGCCCGGTTGCACCAAGTATGAACAAGACGGGGCCCTTGTGCAGTTCCGTCGACCTGAAAAGCGCATACTCGGCACTTGGACGTCTGCATCGGTCACGGAAGTGGGTACGGATGCCGACACCAACGTCACTGAGTTTTTGACGTCCAACAACCTCCAATTGGAGGCCATTTTCGAGGAAGGTGGTGTTGTTTCATTCGAAAACATTGGGGAGGAGCTGCGCTACGAAGGCACGTGGGCATTCAATGAAGACAACTCGGTATTGCACCTTGATTTGGAGAGCCTCAAACCGACTGGCCCTTTCTTCTTTGACCAAGACAGCTTGGATCGTACGCTAGAAATGGAGAGTGCGTTGGCGTATCTCCAAAATGCGGACACCCTGTTCGTCGAGACTGGCACGTTCACCGACATCACATCTGAAGTTGTTTCCTGCGTCAATCTCCTCTCTCAAACAGGATTCCAATGGACCTTGGTTCAAGGGAGCGGAGAAAATGGCACGCTGACGGTCAATGGGGAAATCTTCTACCCTGGTGACGCCATCACGGGATGGGTGCTAGCGGTTATCGACGACAGCCTGGAAGATTGGATCGACGATGGTGCCGTTACAGATGCCCAAGATTACGACGGCATCGCGAACGCAATTGCCAGTGATTACAATGCCGAGATTTCCTATTTCAACCAAAAGAACCCAGTTCTGACAGGATTGGATGACCCCAACCTTTTTGCTGAAATTCAGGCCAATTGCAACTTGAGCGCAGAGATGTATGTGGGTTCTCCAGAAGACATCCTGTCCGAAGTTGTTCTTGCCTACGTCAATGACAACAATGATTTCAATGTCACCGTGACCTACAGTGAAGTGTTGCGGTTAATGGACGTCTATTGGCAAATCCTCGAATTGGAACAAGACGACATGCAAGCTTATCAATTCCGTGAATACGTTGAAGGGGTGACGGTGTACGACTACAGCTTCCTTCTTCGATTCGAAAAGGAATGACAGAGATCAAGCAACGGAAAAGAGAGCACTTCGGCGCTCTTTTTTTTTGTGTAAAATCTATGTTTCCTTTTCAAAAAGAGGTTAACACTTCGATAACCTCGTCGTGACAATCAGGGCGTTTAAGGACTTCAATTTTGAGGCGTAAATCACTCTATTCATCCATTTCTACTATGAAACAACGTTTCTCTCTTGTGCTGATGTTGATGTCAGCAGTGTCGTTCATCTATGGGCAGTGCGAATGCCCTCCGATCTCTGATCGTCCCAACGTTCAAATCGAAGACAACGGTTTGGGATTGGGCACCGACACTTGGACTTGTGCCAACAATTACATCCTCAGCGGGTATGTCTTCATCCAATCTGGCCAGGCCTTGACCATTGAGGCGGGCACTGTGGTGAAAGGCGCTGCAGGTACCGGTGCGGACGCCTCTGCGATGATTGTGGCCAAAGGTGGACAACTCTTCGCCGAGGGCACCGCAGATTGCCCCATTATCTTCACTTACGAAGGCGACCCGCTCGACGGTTCAGTCTCTTACGACACACGTGGTCAATGGGGCGGTTTGATTGTGTTGGGTGACGCCACCACCAACTTCGGCGGTGCCGCCCAAGTTGAGGGCATCCCCTCTGACAACGACCTCGCCACGTACGGCGGAGAGAACGACGCTGACAACAGCGGCGTCATCACCTACGTCAGCATCCGTCACGGCGGAACCCAACTCGGTGCAGCCAACGAAATCAATGGCTTGACCCTCGCAGGTGTGGGATCAGGAACGACCATCCACCACGTGGAGGTGGTTTCCAACCTTGACGATGGCATCGAGTTCTTTGGTGGTTCTGTGACCGTGGACAACGCTTTGGTGGCGTTCTGCGGAGACGACAGCTTTGACTGGGACCAAGGTTACCACGGCACAGGAAGCAACTGGCTGGCCATTCAAGACCAACCTGGTGACGAAGGCGACCGTGGCGGTGAACTCGATGGCGACGATTCCGACGACGGAAACGTCAGCAGCGATGAAATGCCTTTTGCAACACCTACCATCACCGGCTGGACTGTTGTGGGTGTCGGAGGCAACCAAGGTCTGTTGTTGCGCAACGGCTCAGGCGGACACATCTCCAACGCCCTGCTGTGCAACACTAGCGAAGGCATCGAGATTGAAGACAAGGCTGACGAAGTGGAAGACGCTTACGAACGTTGGGAAGCTGGCGACTTGACCCTTGAAAACATTGTGGTGACTGGTGGCGTCGACGCCTTGGACTACGACGGCGATGCCGCAGATGGCGACGACCTTTTGGATGCCTACGCCATGGCGAACATGGTGATGAACGGCGAGCCTGAAGGTTTGGACTACTTGTTTGGATTTGACGCTGCAGGCGGCATGGCAAACAACCAGCTGTTCCTTAACGTCAACCAAGGTTCTGGACACGCTTTCGCCGAAGGTTGGACGTTCTGCGACGAGCGCAATCTGTTTGCAGAAGAAGCAGCACCCACTTGTGATTGCCCCCCTCTTGCCGACCGACCTGAGGTGCTCGTTGCCGATGACGGTCAAGGCGTTGGAACAACCTCTTGGACTTGCGACAACACCTACATTCTTGATGGATATGTCTTCATCCAATCTGGCCAGGCCCTGACCATTGAGGCGGGCACTGTGGTGAAAGGCGCTGCAGGTACCGGTGCGGACGCCTCTGCGATGATTGTGGCCAAAGGTGGACAACTCTTCGCCGAGGGCACCGCAGATTGCCCCATTATCTTCACTTACGAAGGCGACCCGCTCGACGGTTCAGTCTCTTACGACACACGTGGTCAATGGGGCGGTTTGATTGTGTTGGGTGACGCCACCACCAACTTCGGCGGTGCCGCCCAAGTTGAGGGCATCCCCTCTGACAACGACCTCGCCACGTACGGCGGAGAGAACGACGCTGACAACAGCGGCGTCATCACCTACGTCAGCATCCGTCACGGCGGAACCCAACTCGGTGCAGCCAACGAAATCAATGGCTTGACCCTCGCAGGTGTGGGATCAGGAACGACCATCCACCACGTGGAGGTGGTTTCCAACCTTGACGATGGCATCGAGTTCTTTGGTGGTTCTGTGACCGTGGACAACGCTTTGGTGGCGTTCTGCGGAGACGACAGCTTTGACTGGGACCAAGGTTACCACGGCACAGGAAGCAACTGGCTGGCCATTCAAGACCAACCTGGTGACGAAGGCGACCGTGGCGGTGAACTCGATGGCGACGATTCCGACGACGGAAACGTCAGCAGCGATGAAATGCCTTTTGCAACACCTACCATCACCGGCTGGACTGTTGTGGGTGTCGGAGGCAACCAAGGTCTGTTGTTGCGCAACGGCTCAGGCGGACACATCTCCAACGCCCTGCTGTGCAACACTAGCGAAGGCATCGAGATTGAAGACAAGGCTGACGAAGTGGAAGACGCTTACGAACGTTGGGAAGCTGGCGACTTGACCCTTGAAAACATTGTGGTGACTGGTGGCGTCGACGCCTTGGACTACGACGGCGATGCCGCAGATGGCGACGACCTTTTGGATGCCTACGCCATGGCGAACATGGTGATGAACGGCGAGCCTGAAGGTTTGGACTACTTGTTTGGATTTGACGCTGCAGGCGGCATGGCAAACAACCAGCTGTTCCTTAACGTCAACCAAGGTTCTGGACACGCTTTCGCCGAAGGCTGGACATTCTGCGACGAGCGCAACCTGTTTGGCCAAGAACTCAATGTCGTGTTGGGTTGTACGGACGACGCAGCATGCAACTACAACCCAGACGCCACGGAAGACGATGGAAGCTGTGACCTCATTGTTGTCACGCTCGACGGCACCACCGATGCGGAAGGTGACCTCGAAGGTGCTGCCAACATCACCGTGACCGGAGGTGCTGGTGTGTACACTTACAGCTGGACAGACAGCACTGGCGCTGAAATCAGCACAGACGAAGACGCTGTCTTGTTCGCAGGCACTTACTCTGTCGTTGCAACCGACAGCCTCGGATGCTCTGGCGCTTTGACTGGCATCATCATCAACAACGCAGACAGCACGGACAATGTGACCGAGTTCTTTGCCAATGTGAACGTTTACCCTAACCCTTCTGCGGGTTCAGTGAATGTCGTGTTGCCTGTGGGAATCAACACTCGCGTCTCTGTTGTGGACATGAAAGGTCGTGAGGTTCGCGCCATTGATGGCGCACAACAAACGATTCACATTGACGGATTGAATGCTGGTCAATACTTGATTCGCATTGTTGGCCACCAACATGCGACAACCAGAAAGTTGACCGTCTTGAATCGCTGAGTCAAGCACGAACTATGAACGTGAAAGCCCGGGCCAAATGGTCCGGGCTTTTTGTTACCGAAATGTTAGGGGGTTGGCTTATTGGCCGACTTGCATCACTTTGTCGACCGTACCGTTGTCCCGGCGCACCAACGTCAACGCGGGCATTCCGGGAAGACGAGCAGGCCCTGTCTCCCGCCCAATCAAGTCCCAAGCCCCTGATCGCTGAGGTGCGGAAGCGATGGGGAGCTTGTCGAGGTCAGACGTCTCAGTGTCTTGCCACACCAACGTCCCTGGGCTGATGCCGACAGGCACGGTGGCAAGGAGTTCGCCTGTCGAGGTGCGGATTTGGACTTCGCCGAAGGTGGCGTAATCGGTGACACCCGCAAACGTCCAACCGTATTGAGGGTGAACGGCCAAACTGTACGCGGAAGGCGCAGCCTGGTTCAGCACCTCCCCTTCTTCCCATGCCATCGTCGGGCTGTCGAGAAGACGCAAGCCCGATTCTCCACTGATCTGCACGGCGAGCTTGCTCTCCACAAACGCCGACGCATTGCACCCGGCGGACACACCTTGAAGGGCGACCGTTTCCACAGAGGCCAAATCGTCTAGGGCCACCCGTGAAACTGAGGTGCTGGTCCAGTCGCCGTTGTTGACGGTGAACAACGCGCCATCGTGGACATGGATGGCCACGGGGTTTTGGGCTGCCTCGCCAAGGTCCCATTCTTCATACGTGCCCTCCATTGGATCCCAACGGCCCATGCGACCCACTTCTTCCGTGTAGATCCAGCCGTTGTTGACCGCCACGTAGACAATGCCGTCCACCACGGTCACCTCCTGACTGGGCAGGCTGGGACCCTCACTTGGTGTGAGCTCCCCCTCCCAACTGAGATCCTGCCCGTCCAACCACACCAAGTGGCTCGTCAAATCAAGCGGTTCCCAGGCGTCGTTGAGCCCACCACGCGTGACCACGACAGTGCCGTCATCAAGAATGCAAGCCTCCTGGGCACCAAGCAACTCGGTGTCGGCCAAAGTTTGACCTGTGGTCAGGTCGAGCTTGACGACTCTGTTCTCAAGGACAACAATGGCCTCCTCCCCTCTGATTTCCAAATCTGTCGCGTAAGCTGCATCCTCAAACGTCGCTACTTCCTCATAGATGAATGACGCCAGGTCAATCTTGCCCACACTCGGTGGCGTTTCACTCAGCACCCAGAGGGCATCCTGCGCCCATGACGATGCCGGGGCCATTGTCAGCGCTACAGCGCCGGCTAGAAAAAACAGTTTTGTATTGTTCATGGGACAAAGCTATGCCGATTTGGGCCAATTGGTTCTTTACGGGCATGTGGATGGCCCCAAACCAAAAGGGGGCCGCCCGTTGGCAGCCCCCTTCATGGTTCCAAACGTCAGACTCGACGTTTTTGGTTGATGTTCTTATTCGTAAACTGTGCCCCACGCCAACAGGAAGTCAAGCAAGTCGATGGCTTGGACTTGACCGTCTCCGTTGAAGTCTGGACAGAGGCTGTATTGGCAGCTGCTGTCGTCGAGCGTCGCGAGGTTGTTGTAGTTGTACGCCGTGGCGTCAGTGCAACCCAACCACACACAAGATCCTGTGTCGAACGTTGCCGATGGGTCGTAGTTCGCTGCCGTTGGGTATGTGCAACCCGCATCGTCTACGTCCATCTCTGCAATGCCCATGGCAGCGACTTCACATCCCTCCTGCACCCAGTCGATTCCCCAGTTTGGTCCTGATGAACCGTAGGCCACGAGGAACTCAAGAAGGTCAGACAACTGGACGGCCCCATCGCCGTTGAAGTCGGCGCTGCGTGGCGTGTTGGTGCAATCGCCGCTGTTCGTGTTGGCGAGACCGTTGTAGCTGCTGTACTCAGGCAACACACATCCCACGAAGTTGCAACTGCCATCGTCGTCGGTGGCAAGCGGCTCGAAGTTGATCGCGTTGCTGTAGATGCAGCCTGCGATCTCATTCGCGTCACAAATGCCATCTCCGTCTGCGTCAGAGTCGCAGTTGCTTGGGCAAGTGCCATTGGCATCTGGGAAGATGCATGACCCGTCGTTGTACGTCGCGTCGGCGTTGTAGTTGCACGCCCAAGAAACGATGCAGCCCGCACATGTGTTGAACTCACACGTGCCGTCGTCTTCCTGCGCCGTGTAGTCGAAGTTGCACGCCGTTTGGTCTGTGCAACCGCCAGTGATGTAGGTGCAAGAACCGTTGTCGTCCGTAGCGTTCGGGTTGAAGTTCAACGCCGTGGCATCCATGCAACCTGACACTTCGTCTGCGTCGCAAACGGAATCTCCGTCGCTGTCGAACAAGCAGTTGCCATCGCAGTCCTGATCGTTGTCAGCAAACGTACAAGAGCCGTCTGGGTACAAGGCATTTGCATCGTAGTTGCAAGCCGATGGCGTCACACAGCCGTAGCAACCGAAGAAGTCACAAGATCCGTCGTTCACCGTGGCAGTCGGATCGTAGTTGCAAGCAATCAAGAGCGTGCATCCAGACACATCAAACGTGCACTGGCCATTGTCCACCGTTGCCTCTGGATCGAAGTTGGAGGCTTCGCTGTCCGTGCAACCCACACAGGCCGTGTAGTCGCATGTGCCGTTCTCGGTATTCGCTTCCGCGTTGTAGTTGCAAGCATTGACGTTCGTGCATCCAAACACTTGGCAAGAATCAAACTCACACTCGCCGCTGATTTGGGCGTCTGGGTTGAAGTTGCAAGCACTTTCGTTGGTGCAGCCCACCACAGCGCACAAGTTGCCTTCTCCGTCGAAGTAGACACATGGCTCATCTGCTCCGTAGTTGCAAGCCAACTCGTCGGCGCAGTTGCCGTCGCCTGGAGGCATGCCAAACAAGCAAGAGAAGTCACAAGACCCTGGCAGGTAGAAGTCTGCGGTTGGATCGAAGTTGCATGCGAATGGCAACGTACATCCTCCAACTTCAATGATACACGTGCCGTTGTCGTCTGTGGCGAACGGTGAGTAGTTGGACGCTTCTGGGTTGGTACATCCAGGGATTTCCAATTCGTCACAAACGCCGTCGCCGTCCGCATCGTTGTTGCAAACGCCGTCACAGTCCACAAACTGGCTGACTGGGTAAGTACAAGCCGCAGGCGCACTCAACGTCGCATTTGGATCGTACGTGCATGACGCTGGGTCGGTACAACCTGCACAGCTGCTCAAATCACAGAGCGCCACATCCAGGTAATCTGCGGTTGGATCAAAGTTGCACGCGAATGGCAACAAACAACCTGCGACCAAACAGCTGCCGTCGTCGTCCGTGGCGGCTGGGTTGTACGCCGGGTTGGTTGGGTCGGTACATCCTGCGATTTCGAATTCATCGCAAATGCCGTCTCCGTCTGTGTCGTTCAAACACTCCCCGTTGCAGTCGTAGCCGTAATCTGGGAACGTGCAGCTGCCGTCGTTCAAGGTGGCGTCTTCGTCGTAGTTGCAGGCTCCTTCAAGCGTACAACCTGCACAAGAAGCGAATTCACAGGTTCCGGCAATCTGGAACTCGGCAGTTGGATCGTAGTTGCACGCAAATGCGATCGTACAGCCTCCAGTCAAACAAGATCCGTCGTCGATGTTGGCCTCTGGGTTGTATCCAGGGTTGTCTGGATCCGTACAGCCGGCAACCTCCAGTTCATCACAGATTCCATTCTCGTTGACGTCGTTGATGCAGTTGCCATCACAGTCGTACGCGTACAAGGGGTAGAAACATGAACCGTCGTCTTCGTTGGCAAACTCATCGTAGTTACACGCAGTGGCATCCGTACAGCCAAACACCTGCAACACCAAGGTTGTCGTCTCGACGTAGGTCGCAGTGTTGCCACAAGCGTCCGAAGCGGTGTACTCCCGCTCGACTGTCAACTCGTTGGGTGAATCCACCAAGATGGTTTCCTCCACGCTCCATGAAGCCTCCGTGTCGCAATTGTCAAGCACCACCACGAATGGCTCAGCCAAGGTGTCACCATCGGCAGCGTAAATCACAGACGTTGCATCCGGGGTGAACGTGAATTCGGGAGCCGTGGTGTCCACAACGTTGATGGTTTGGACAGCTGAGGTGCTGTTTCCACAATCGTCGGTGGCCGTGTATGTGCGAATCACCGTCATCTCCTGTGGGCAGTCGCCCTCCACGATTTCTTCAGTCACATCGACAGTCACCGCGCCACACGCGTCATCCGCAGTGTGGGATGGTGCAGGCAGGGCTTCGTAGCACTCCACTGTGACATCCTCGGCAATCTCCAATGTTGGAGCCGTGGTGTCTTGCTGGGTGATGGTTTGGACTGCTGTGGTCGAATTGCCACATGCGTCCGTGGCAGTGAAGGTGCGGGTGATGACGTAAGCACCACCGCAATCACCCTGATCCAAGACCTCATCCATCGTCACAGTCACATCTCCGCAATTGTCCACTGCAGTGGCCATCGTGACGGACAGGCTGATGTTGCACTCGATCAATTGATCTTCCGGCACAAACGTGAATTCAGGAGCCGTCGTGTCAGAAATCTCAATCGTCTGAGTGGCTTCAGTGCTGTTACCACACGCATCGGTCGCAGTGAACGTGCGAATCAAAGTGTACGTGTTGGCGCACCCTCCGTCCAACGTGTCCGTGTCAACAGTCACCGTCACTTCACCGCAGTTGTCGGTGGCCGTGGCCATGTCCAACGCCAGGTCTTCTGAACACTCTGCGCTGAAGTCAGCCGGCACAGATGTGAATTCTGGAGCGGTCGTGTCCTCAACCGTGATGGTTTGGACCCCAACTGTTTCGTTGAAGCATGCATCCACCGCGGTGAACGTCCGCGTCAACACATAGCTGTTGTCGCAAGTGTAGTCGTAGGTCTCTTCCACCGTAACCAAGGCCAAACCGCATGCGTCGCTCGCCAAGGCATCCAACAACACCAAGTCGTCGCCGCAATCGGCTTCATAGCTCGGTGGGAGGAACAGCTCAGGACCAGTCGTGTCAACCACAGTGATGGTCTGAGCCGCACTGGTGAAGTTGCCACAAGCATCGGTCGCGGTGAACGTGCGAACCAACACGTAGCCATTCGCACAATCTCCAGCCAAGGTCTCTTCACTCACCGTGATGCTCACCTCGCTGCAGTTGTCAGACGCAGTCGCGTCATCCAGTGTCAACGTTTCAGTGCACTCCGCAGTGTAATCCGCTGGAATGTTCAGAACAGGAGCAGTCGTGTCCTCAACCGTGATGGTTTGAGTGGCGGAGCTGCTGTTGCCAGCGTCGTCAGTGGCAGTGAACGTGCGCGTCACAGTGTAGCTGCCATCGCAGTCGCCTGCGGTGGTCTCGCTGCTCACTTCGATCGTCACCTCACCACAGTTGTCGGTGGCAGTGGCGTCGTCCAAGATCAACTCGTCAGAGCACTCGGCGGTGTAGTCCGCTGGGACGCTCAACTCAGGAGCTGTCGTGTCTTCAACGGTGATCGTCTGGCTCGCAGAAGTGCTGTTGCCACAGGCGTCCGTTGCAGTGAACGTGCGAACAATCGTGTAGTTGCCAGCAGCATCGCCTGCAATCGTCTCGCTCTCCACAGTGATGCTCACTTCGCTGCAGTTGTCTGACGCAGTAGCGTCGTCCATAGGCATCTCGTCAGAGCACTCAACCGTGTAGTCGGCAGGAACGCTCGTGAACTCAGGTGCTGTCGTGTCCTCAACCGTAATGGTCTGAGACGCGCTGCTGCTGTTGCCAGCGTCGTCAGTGGCCGTGAACGTGCGCGTCACAGTGTAGCTGCCATCGACAACTGTGGTGAGGTTACGATTGAGGTGTCTAGCGAG
>JAOIQU010000034.1 GCA_028141885.1 Flavobacteriales bacterium
ATCGTCGTTGTCGATGAGTTGGTTTCCGTTCAAATCGGCGTGGCATTGCGCCGTGACGTCAACCACGAACGTGCAGTTGGCCAAAAAGGGAAGGAGGAACAAGAATCTGTGCATGTCGTTTTTGTCCAAAAGGACTCCACGACAGCCTTCCCTAAGCTCCGCGATTCACAGGCGCTTACGTCCGCTTTAAGATTGCCAATTCAGCGACACCGGACAGTGGTCGCTGCCCAAAACGTCGTTGTGAATGTGCGGCTCTTGGATTTGGCCCAAGGCCCGTTCACTCACGAGCATGTAATCCAAACGCCATCCCACGTTTTTCTCTCTGGCACCACCCCGGTAACTCCACCAAGAGTACTTAACTCGTTCTGGATTGGCATGCCGCCAGCTGTCCACAAAACCCGCGTCGAGCAGGGCAGTCATGCCATCGATTTCATCTTGCGTGTAACCTGGCGTCTTGTTGAAGTTCGCAGTGGGACGCGCCAAATCGATGGGGGCATGCGCAACGTTGAGGTCCCCACAACAAATCACAGGCTTGTCCGCATCCAGTTCTGCCAGGTACGCGCGGAACGCCGCGTCCCATTCTTTCCGGAACGGAAGTCGTTTCAGGCCGCTGCTGGAATTGGGGGTGTAAACGGTGACAAAATGAAAGTCGCTGAATTCAGCGCGCAACACACGGCCTTCTTGGTCCAGCTCATTCACCCCGATGCCCGCCTGCACGCTCAGGGGTTGTTGTTTGGTCAGGATGGCGGTCCCTGAGTATCCCTTTTTTTCCGCAGAACTTGAGAACACCTCGTACGTGTCCCACCCAAACAACGCTTCTCGCACCTGGTCGTCTTGGGCTTTGGTTTCTTGCAATCCCAAAACGTCAGGGGCCAGGGCTTCGATTTGGTCGGTGAATCCTTTTTTGACAACGGCACGCAGGCCATTGACATTCCAACTCATCAATTTCATGTCGTGAACAGGGCATCAGGGCGCTCCGCCCATCGCGCAGCCAATTCCAGGACTTCGTCCAAAGAACCTTGCGCGAGCAGGGTGTCGCCGGTTTGGTAGAGATGATTGAGGTAGGCTTCCCCTTGTTGGAATTCAGACGAGGGTTCCATGTTGAGGAACTGCGAAGCGTCTGGACAGGGGTGGATGTGCATCAGCGTGTAGCCGTTTGATTCGGGATCAAATCCCGCGACCAACATGCCTTCCACGTCGTGTCCTATTTCTACGGGCACAGGAAGCCTGAGAAAAAAGGCACTCCACGGGCCCATGTACCCCATGCTGAAGTAGGGATAAAGCCATGGTTTGGGGTGCAAGCCCAACGCGCTGAGACCGGCGGTCAATGCCTCCGTCGTTCTTTGAATGTTGTACGCCGTTGTCGTTTCAGGCTTGAAGTTCTCCAGTTTCGCCCAGCGCTTGTTGGCCGTGTAATGCTCCATGGGGCCAAGCTTCAACTTGTAGTCGAAATCGGATCGTTTGTCCAAGATGTATCCTGGGTAGAACCAACGACGCCCAGTCCGCTTCCCGTACTCCGCTTCTTTCAAGAGGGTGTAAGTGCCAAGGCTGTATTTGCTGTACGCTTCGTCGTACAATCCCAGTAAGCTCGCCATGCTTTGTTCTCCAAGGTCGAAGTAGCTGACGGCAATGAGCTTGTCTCCGTCGTACACGCACACCTCACGGGTGTCAAACACCGTGCCCTGAAACCCAGCGCTCAGATAGTCTGTCAACGTGTTGTGAATGAATCCCTTGAATCGTGACTTGTGCTGAGCGTAAAGTGCTTCTTTGTTCGCGTTGGGTTGGGCATGGCCATAGGTCACGGTGAACCTTGATTCAACGCGGCGCATCGTCTTCCGCTGCCTCGATGTGGGCGTGTGGTGATCCAGATTCATCCGGATGTTGACGACGCTGAACAGCCGTTCGTCGATGCAAAGCAGGTCCATTTTGTAAAGCATGACCGACCCTCGAAACCATCCCGAGGCCAGGTATTGGTCATACCGGGAGCGAGACAAACTGCGGGGGAAATGCGTTTGGACGAGCATCAAAACGAAGGTAGGGCTCAGGACTTCACAGCCAACGTTGCACAGTCTTGGCCAGCCAGAGGCTGCGTCCGGTGAAAGGAGGGAAGGTCCATGGCAAGACGTTGAACCTCGACGTTTGCCTCAGCACAGAACGCATGTTGGAGAATTGCTTGAATCCAGCGATGCCTCCCGTTCTTCCCATGCCGCTTGTTTGGATGCCACCAAAAGGCAAGTTGGGGCTCGCCACTTGAAGAACCACCTCGTTGATGCCTGTGGTTCCCGCGGGATTCGCCCGCATCCAAGATTGGATGGCATCATTCCGTTTGGAGAAAAAGTACATTGCCAAGGGATGGGGGTTGTGCGCCACAATTGCGTTGACATCCCCGTCGTGCTCCCAGCGCAGCACAGGGAGCACCGGCCCAAAGATTTCCTCTTTCATGATGGCCATGTCCATGGTGACGTTGTCCAACACCGTGGGCGCAATGCGACGGGTTGCTGCGTCCCAAATGCCACCGTGAACCAACGTGGCGCCACGGTCCAACGCATCCTGAATCAAACCCACCACGCGGTCAAAGTGATGTTGATTGACCATTTGAGAACGGTTGTCGTGGTTCAACTGACCTTGCGCATCTGGGCCATACATGTCTTCAAACCTCGAGGTCAGCTCTCGAAAGAAACGATCCGCGATGGAAGACTGGATAAGCATGTAATCCGGTGCGATGCACACTTGGCCGTTGTTGAGGCATTTGCCCCATGCCATTCGTTTGCTGGCGTCAACGAGGTTGGCGGAGGCATCCACCACGGCAGGACTTTTGCCACCAAGTTCCAGGGTCACTGAGGCCAAATGTTCGGCCGCCGCCCGCATCACTTTGCGGCCAATGTTGGTGCCACCTGTGAAGCAAATGTGTTGAAAGGGGAGGGCGGTCAGTGCTTGACTGACGTCAGGTCCACCGAGGATGACACTCGCCACATCGGGAGCGAAGGCCGTTTCAACGATGGAGGCAATCACTTTGGATGTTTCTGGGGTGTGCTCTGAAGGCTTCAGCATCACTCGGTTCCCCGCAGCAATGGCACTGACGAAGGGGCGAAGGGTCAGGTTGACTGGAAAATTCCAAGGTGCGATGATCAGCACCTGTCCTTTGGGTTCTGGCAACACATGAGAAGCAGTTCCAAACATGGCAAGCGAAGTGCTTGTGGGTCTGGGCGCCATCCATCCTCGCAGGTGCTTTCGTGCGTGCATGATCTCGGCCTTCAAGGGATAGATTTCCTGAAGGTGCACTTCTTCACGCGGCTTGCCCATGTCGGCCTTCAAGGCTCGAATCAACTCGGCTTCATGATTCAACACGGATTGCCACAGCGCATCGAGCATCGCACGTCGCTCGGTGGCGGTCAAGTGGGTTTTGGCAGCAGTTCTCTGCTGATCGAAAATGTGTTGAATGTGTTCCATGCGGCACCAACTAGGGTCCAACAAAGAAAGGTCAATGGAGGGCGAGTTGTTCAACCCACCTTGCGGCGAATCAAGCCCGCCAATGCCAACACTTGAGGCAAGAGAGGGGTGTTGCCGTCGTTTTCAATCACGTGATTGGCTTTGGCCATCCGCTCATGGGGTTGCCATTGTTGTTGAACGCGTTTGAGGATGTCCTCTTTTTTGATCGGTGCATTGCTTTTTCTGGATAAGGCCCGGGAGATCCGAAGATCGAGTGGTGCTTCAACCGTCACCACCATGTCGCATGTTTCGTCACTCTTGGATTCGAAGAGGATGGCCGCTTCACGCACCACAATCTCAGCGCATCCATCGCGCTGGACGCCGGCGACCCATTTCTCGAACGCCCTTCCCACGGCAGGGTGCACCCTCTGCTCAAGCCAGTTCAATTCCTCAGCATCGTTGAACACGATCTGAGCAAGTGCCTGACGATCGATGTCCACAAGGTTGCCAGCCCCGTCAAACGCGCCAATGTCGTCGCCCCATCGTTCTACCATGGCTTCCCGGAGGGGCGCATCGGTTGCGTAGAGCTGTTTGGCTGCGTTGTCCGCATTCCACACTGGCAAGCCCAATGCCTCAAACATGCGCCCCACAAGGCTTTTTCCTGCGGCGATGCCTCCTGTCAGCCCCACCACCAGAGGGCGCGTCCCGTCAGGTGAATGGTCCATGGAATGGGTGTTTGGGCGAGGGTCGGCCATGATGCAAAGGTGCGGCTTCTTCACATGTTGCCCACATTCGGGGACGATTTGGTGTGCAGTTGTTGACCTTTGCAGCATGGCACACCTTTTGGCTCCTTCACTGCTTGCTGCTGATTTTGCGAACCTTCAACGCGATGTGGAATTGGTCAATGCGTCCGACGCGCATTGGTTTCATTTGGATGTGATGGACGGGGTGTTTGTGCCCAACATCAGTTTTGGCATGCCTGTGATGGAGGCGATTGCCCGTCATGCCACCAAACCCTTGGATGTGCACCTCATGATTGTGGATCCCGATCGCTACATCCAAACGTTCGCCGACCTAGGAGCGGATGTCTTGACGGTTCACGCCGAAGCGTGCACACACCTTCACCGCACGCTCAACGCCATTCGCAAGGCTGGCATGAAAGCTGGTGTGGCGTTGAACCCTCATACGCCCGTGGAGGTGCTGCGAGACGTCGCGCTCGAACTGGATTTGGTGTGCCTCATGAGTGTGAATCCGGGCTTTGGAGGACAGTCCTTCATCGAACGCACGTACGCCAAAACCAAAGCGCTTCGCGCGCTCCTTGATGAGGAGGGCGCCACAGAGTCACTCATTGAGATTGATGGCGGCGTAGGACTTGGAAATGCCAAAGCCCTTGTGGATGCCGGGGCCAATGTTTTGGTCGCGGGTTCTTCGGTGTTTCGAGCAGAAAATCCAGTTGAAGCCGCTCGCGCCTTGGCGCACCTGTGATGGTACAAGGCCTTTCACGTAGCTTGGAGGCATGAATGGAGGGGCTTTTCTGAACACCTTCTTCCAGAGGCAAGGTCATTGGATGGTGTTGGCCAATGTGGCCACGAAGGTTCTTGGTTTTGCCGCCGTCGCGTACGTCACGCGCCATACTACGGAACAGGACTTTGGGGTGTTTTCCTACGCCAAGAACGCGGTCGGGGCCTTGGTTCCACTCATGGGTTTTGGTGCGTACCAAGCGTTTCTGAGGTATTCTGCAGATGCTCCGAGTCAGCGTTCAAAGAAGTCCCTGTATTTCTACGCTTTGGGTCGAGGCATTGTGTTCTCTTTGGCGCTGGTGGCTGTCCTTTATGGCTTGGCTCCCTGGATTTGCAATGCCATTCCTGACAGTGTGAATGTTTTTCGCGTGTTGATTTGGGTGATTTTCAGCACGTTGTTGATGGAGGGTGTGAAGGGGTATGCACGCGCCATTCACCGAAACTCGATTTCGGCCAAAATCGATTTGACGTTCGCCGTTCTGTTGGTGTCGGCCACGGTGGCGTTGATGCAGGGCATGGGCATCCTCGGCTATGCCATCGCCGTGGTGATTGCTCCTTTGTTGGCTTCCATTCCATTTGGGATGCGAATGAAACTTTGGAAATGGGAGTGGAACCCCTTGGAGAAGGTCTACGGCGGATTTTGGTCTTATGGCTTATTCACGACTTTGGGCATGTTGTTGTCGCAGCTGTTTTACGCGGCAGATGTCTTTCTCATCGGTCATCATTTTGGTGAAGAAGCGAGCGTGGTGGCCGTGTATCGTGTGGCATTGATTGTTCCGTTGGCCTCCGCTGTGCTTCCCGTGTCCATTGCCGCCACGGATTACATGAAGAACGCCCTGAACAAACACGACGAAAGAGCGCTGCGATCCTACATGGTGGGGTATTGGAAGACGTTTGGAGCGCTTTCACTGGTGCTTTTGGGGTTGCTTGCGTGGGGTGCACCGGTCATCCTTAAGGTGTTCGGTGAGGGGTACGTGGAAGGGGTCGACGTCATGCGCATCTTTTTGATTGGAAGCCTTGGCGCGCACGTGTTGAGGGTGCCGTACGGCCACCTGCTTTCGGCTGTGGGGAGAGCCGATTGGAACACGTACATCAGTGTTGTGTTGGTGGGGCTGACAGTGGTGTCTTGCGGTTGGGGCATTCGACAAGGGGGTGTGAAAGGCGCCGCAATGGCCATGGCTGCGATGTATTGGTTGGGTGGCGTGATGAACGCCGTCATGTTTGAGGTGTACCTCCGCTCACTCACAAGAGGTGCCAAACACCGTGAGCAACAAGAGCAGATCTGAAGACCCAACAAAACCATTGTTGTCAAGGTCGGCGAAGCAAGATGTCGTGCACCCCAAGTCGGTCAGCAATGCCAGCACATCGGCATTGCCCAAGACGCCGTCAAGGTTGAAATCCCCAAGAAGCGGCATCACATCAATGTGATGTGTGACGGTGCACATCGGCTGACCTTCCCAGTAGGCTGTCATGGTCAAGTCGCCTTGGTTGGGTTGCCAGATGTGGTTCTCGTCAACGTTGACCATTTGTCCGCTTGCACTGGTCCAAATGGATTCGAAGGGGCTGGGAATGTTGACATTCAAATTCAGTGGCACCGATGTGCTGCAGATGACGTGGTCAATGGCAGCCTCAGGACAAGGCGACGTGCCTTCTTTGAGCGTGACCGCATTGCTCGGTGCAAGCCCAAACTCGGCAGCAGGAAACGTCTCAGTCAACCCTGAAGGCCAGTGGACGAGGACATGACTGACTGTGCCCGAACCCAAGCCGAACAACTCCGCTTCTGTTTCTTGACTCAAGTAGTTTTCGCCAGCATGAACAATGCGCGTTTGCACCACGCCACCCCCATGGAGCTCGATTTTGCTGCCAACGGCGGGCCTGTTTGAGATGCTCCCTTCCAAGGCAACCGAAACGCTGCTGTTCCCGTTGTCGAAACCGCTGTTCATCCAGATGCGTGCGGCGTGATTGCCCAAGTTGTGCATGATAAAATCGATCCAGCCGTTGTGGTCGAAATCGGCAGAAGCCACCACGTGCGCATTCAGGTAATCCAAATCGTACACACTGGTGTCGAAAGGGGCAAACCCTGCATTGGTGCTTCCTCCATCGTTGATGCCGCTTTGGTTCTCCCAAAGGTGATTGATTCCATAGGGATTCAACAAATCATGTTCAGCGACAAACAAATCCAAGTCGGTGTCGTTGTCAACATCCATCCAAACCGCGCCCCAACAAAATTCATCGATGTCCAAATTGTAGGCAGCAGCGCTCTCTTCGAACGTTTGGTCGGGCTGCCGGACAAACAATTTTGACCCCAATCCATCCCCGCCAAAGTAAGTGTTGGTGTGAAACAAATCCTGTCGCTTGTCCTGGTTGAAGTCGCCCAAAGAAGCGGACATGCAGTCGATGACAATGTCCAAATTGTATTCAGGCGCAACATCCAAAAACGTCCCGTCGCCAGCATTTTCGAACAAGGCATTGGGATGGTCCTTGTCATTGATGACCAAGATGTCTTGGAGCCCATCGTCGTTGTGGTCCCACCACAGGCTTTGGAAACTCAATCTCATGGGCTCTCCTACGCCAGAGGATGAACTGATGTCAGTGAAGATGAGTTGTCCATCGTTTCGCAGCAGCACATTGTGATTGGCACCATCGAATATGGGCCATCCCACATACCTGCAGAGGAAGAGGTCGAGGTCCCCATCGTTGTCCATGTCACCAAAAGACGCCCCAGCAGCTTCCGTGGTGAGTTGAGGCAGGCCTGAGTCAGAGGTCACATCTGTGAAGGTGCCATCGTCTTCATGCTTCAACAATCCACACCTGCCGCTTTCTTCCTGGATGAACAAGTCGTCGTCGCCATCGTTGTCCAGGTCAACCCACAAAAGCGCTTTGGTTTCGCTGAGCATCGTCCAAGGAAAGTAGACCATTTCGAATCCACTCCCTTGAAGGTTGACGTAACCACGCAGGGCGCCGCCGCTCGAACCGAGTGTGATGTCCGCCCACCCATCGTCGTTCCAATCGGCAGTGCTGACTGCAGCCCCGTAATGACCATTCCAGTCGTAGGCAGTGATCCCAAATGTTGGCGCTTGATTCGTGAACACCTGCGCCACAGGGGATTGCGCAAACGACCCCCATGCCAAAAAGGTCATGAATGCCACCTGATATGTTCGCTTTCGAGGCATAGAATCCTGAACGTCAACTGACAATTTAAGGATTGAGCTCGACAGTCAAATCTTTTTCGGAAAGAGACTTTTGGATGGGGGCAAGCTCGTCGTAATCACCGCTTTTGACTGTGCATTTTCCCTTGAAATGAACAATCATGGCACACTGTTCAGCTTGAAGTGCGTCATGCCCACACACCTCCATCAAACAATCGATGACGTGGTCAAACGTGTTGTGGTTGTCGTTGAACAACACGATGTGCCATTCGTCGCTGAGCACAACTTCGGCCAGAACATCTTCTTGGGTCAATGTGTCGGAGCAACGCATGGTGACTTTTCGGAGCGGGATTCTCGTGGCGCAAAGATAGCAGGTCATGCTTGCTGTAGAGGGCTTGATGCCCCGAGTTGTCCCAAATCGAACCTGAACGACATGTGGGTGTTCTTTAATAAGCAATCCCCCCATGAAAAACAATTCTATCCTCATCGTTGGCCTTGGAGTTCCGTCAGAACTGACAGACGTGTTGATGCGTGAGGGTTGCGACATCCTTCGTTCAGAAACCCCGTTGCAAGCCGCTTTGGTTTTGCTGCGAGGGGATGCTCAAGCGGTCTTGACCGTAGGAGATTTGGGAGAAGAGTGGAATGAATTCACGGACGTGGCGCTGACGACCGGCAAACTTGTGGCTGTGGATTCTATGGTCACTACCCATGCCCCTGTCATGGCCAAAAACGGCAATGGCAATGGCAATGGCAATGGCAATGGCAATGGCAATGGCAATGGCAATGGCAACGGCAATGGGCATGCGGATGACCACAGTGATGTGGGACTTTCTGTCCAGGAGGTGATTGAATTGATTCAACGTCGCGTGGACGACAGAACCGCAAGCGCTGAGCACATCTACACCAAGGTCGGCAACAAACTGCGCAAA
Source organism: Flavobacteriales bacterium (assembly GCA_028141885.1). Next base: position 9,028 of record JAOIQU010000034.1, read on the forward strand.
GTCCCGCTCGACGACATTCTGTACATCGAGGTGGAAGGGAAGTATAGTGCGTTGCAAGTGAGAGACCGCAAATACAACGTCAAGGCCTCGCTGAAAGATTTGCTCCAAAAGTTGCCCACCAACCACTTTGTGCGCGTAAGCCGGAATTTTGTGGTCAATCTGAATCGCATCCAACACATTGACACGTTTCAATACACGGTCAAGGTTGGAGAAATGGAAATCCCGATCAGCAGAACTTACAAGGAGGAGCTCATGAGGCACATCAACCTCATTTGACGAACGAAAAGGCCTCCCTTCGCAACATCCTGTTTTGTGCAGGAGCAGCGCACTCAAAGCCGTCCAAACTCAGACGCCATCCTCGAGGTGTGTGCAACAACCGCCACAAGCCGGATGTGGGATTCCATGAGACGAGATCTCCTTCATAAAGCCACTCGTTGTTGACGTCCTTGACCATGAAGCAACGGTCTTTGCTTGTGTAGTTGAGTCGTTCACCCCGCCACCACAACCCATCTGAACTGCTCCAGATCCTTCCTGATACGTGGCGCTCGTAGCCGACGATGTGGTCTTGGTTCCTGAGTCTCCAACGAACTTCGTCTGAGGTGTCCATGACGTGAAGGTCCAACGTAATTTTGTCCCATGGATGCAACCCAACCTCACACACCCGCCGAGGGGAATGAAGAAGGCAAAGAACGTCGTCACTTCATTCAACAGTTGATTGATGCCGACAGGGAGGCGGGGCTTCATGGGGGACGGGTGCACACCAGGTTCCCGCCGGAGCCCAACGGTTACCTACACATCGGCCACGCCAAGGCGATTTGCGTGAATTTTGGTTTGGCACAAGAGTATGGAGGCACAGTCAATTTGCGTTTTGACGACACCAATCCAGTGAAAGAAGATACGGCCTATGTCGATGCCATCCGAGAAGACATTGCGTGGCTTGGGTTCGAATGGAACGGAGGGGAGCACTACACCAGCGACTATTTCGAAACGCTCTTCGGGTATGCTGTGAAGCTCATCGAAACGGGCAAGGCCTATGTGGATGAGCAATCGGCGGAAGAGATTGCCCAGCAAAAGGGAACGCCCACCAAACCGGGAACGCCAAGTCCGTACCGCGATCGTCCCATTGAGGAGAACCTGCGCTTGTTTCAAGAGATGCGTGAAGGCAAACACGACGAAGGCAGGATGGTGTTGCGCGCCAAAATTGACATGGCACACGCGAACATGCACATGAGGGATCCATTCATGTACCGCATCAAGTTTGCACACCACCATCGCACGGGTGACGAATGGTGCATTTATCCGATGTATGATTTTGCCCACGGGCAATCGGACAGCATTGAAGGCATCACGCACAGCTTATGTTCGTTGGAATTTGAGAATCACAGGCCGTTGTACGACTGGTACATCGAGCAACTCGGCATTTTCCCTTCCAAGCAGCGCGAATTTGCGAGGTTGAATTTGAATTACACCATCATGTCCAAACGCAAATTGTTGCGGTTGGTTGAAGAGGGTGCTGTGGACGGATGGGATGACCCTCGGATGCCGACATTGAGCGGGTTGAGACGCCGTGGCTACTCCCCTGAGAGCATACGAGAATTTTGCGACCGGGTCGGGGTGGCCAAGCGCAACAACGTCATCGATGTGGGGTTGTTGGAATTCGCCCTTCGAGACCACTTGAATGCCACGGCCACTCGTGCCATGGCGGTGTTGCGGCCCCTGAAAATGGTTGTGGTGAACTATCCAGAGGGTCAGATTGAGTGGCTTCCGACGATCAACAATCCGGAGGATGCTAAGGCGGGCACGCGCGAGTTGCCCTTTGGCAAGGAACTGTTCATCGAACAGGAGGACTTCAAAGTCGAAGGGGTGAACAAAAAGTGGTTCCGTTTGGCACCCGGCCGTTCAGTGCGGTTGAAGTCAGCATACATCGTCACCTACGTCGACCATGTCACGGACGAACATGGCGAGGTGACTGAGGTGCACGTGGAATACCATCCCAGCAGCAAAAGCGGTTCTGACACCAGTGGCATCAAAGCGAAAGGCACGTTGCATTGGTTGGAATGCGCCCACGCTCAAGACGCTGAGGTTCGCTTGTATGAACGTCTGTTCCTCGACGAAAGCCCGGACGGGCACAAGGATCGGGATTTCATGGAGTTCCTGAATCCAGAGTCGCTGGAAGTATTGGAAGGATGCAAGGTTGAACCCATGCTGGCCGATGCCAAGGCTGGGGCGCCCTGGCAGTTCACGCGTTTGGGCTATTTCACAGCAGATGCCAAACACACCAGCGCCGAGCGACCGGTGTTCAACAGGGCGGTGACGCTCAAGGACGGTTGGAAGGGGAAAGGGTGAGGCCCATTTCTTGACCCAATCGAAGCATCAGTTGCTTGGCTTCCACGGGGTCGTTTTTGATGTCTCCATCCAAGATGGCTTCTTTGATCGCGTTTTTGATGTCCCCGACGGGGCGTGAAGGGGGGATGCCGAACGTGGCCATAATCTCCTCCCCAGACACCGGTGGCTGAAAATTGCGGATCGAGTCTTTTTCCTCGACGTCTTTGAGCTTTTGGACCACCACGTCGTAGTTGCGGAGGTAACGCTCGACTTTGGCTTCGTTTTTCGACGTGATATCTGCCCTGCACAGCACCATCAGGTCGTCAATGTCGTCGCCCGCCTCGAAAAGCAGCCGACGAATGGCGCTGTCTGTGACGACATCCTTGGTCAGCGCGATGGGTCGCAAATGAAGGAGGACCAGCTTTTGGACGTACTTCATCTTGGCGTCCATGGGCAGCTTCAGCCGGGCAAAAATCTTGGGCACCATGCGTGCGCCACGATCTTCGTGACCGTGAAACGTCCAGCCCGCCTTGGGGTCAAATCGCTTGGTCGGGGGTTTGGCAATGTCATGCAGGATGGCCGCCCACCGCAACCACAACGAGTCGCTGTGTTCAGCCACGTTGTCAAGCACCTCCAGCGTGTGGTAGAAGTTGTCCTTGTGACCGATGCCTTTGTGCCATTCAACACCGTGAAGCGCCACCATTTCTGGGAAGAATTGATGCAAGAGTCTGGTCTTGAACATCAGCTTGAACCCGCGAGAAGGTTTGGGTGAAGCGACGATCTTGTTCAGCTCGGTGTGGATGCGTTCGGCAGAGATGATTTCAAGACGCTTGGCGTTGCGTCGAATGGCCTCGAGGCTTCCTTCCTCAATTCGAAATCCAAGCTGTGAAGCGAACCGCACGGCTCGCATCATCCGCAAAGGGTCGTCGCTGTAGGTGATGTCTGGATCTAGGGGCGTGCGAATCCACTTGCGGTCCAAATCGTCTAGACCTCCAAAGGGGTCGACCAGCTTGCCAAAGGAATCGGCATTCAAGCTGATGGCCATGGCGTTGATGGTGAAGTCTCGCCGGTTTTGATCGTCTTCTAGGGTTCCATCCTCCACGACGGGCTTGCGACTGCCGCGAGAGTAGCTCTCTTTTCTGGCGCCGACGAACTCTACTTCATAGTCACGGGCCTTGAACATGGCTGTACCGAAGTTCTTGAAGACTTGGACTTGTTTGATGCCCATTCGCTTTGCCGTGGCCCTGGCCAGATCAATGCCGCTGCCTTCTGTGACGATGTCAATGTCCTTGCACGGACGATCGAGCAACAAATCTCGAACGTAACCGCCAATGACGAAAGCACGTTGCCCGCGCTCATCGGCCAGTTCGCCGACGCGCTTGAACACAGGGTGAGTGAGGTGGGAAGCCAGGTTCATGGAAGACGCTGCAAAGGTACGTGTCGAAGGGCGTGACCGGTTCGCATGGGCGTCCGCCACATCACTTGCGGATGAATGAAAACCGTCCTGCTTCGTCGAAGGCGACCATCATGGAGGGTTGTCCATCTCCTGAAGTCTCTGTTTGGCGATGCAAACTCACGTGATCGACCCCGTTTTTGAGGGCCTCAGGCACGTCTCGGAATCCCTTCGGTGTGGGGCCTCCGGTGAGGTTGGCGCTTGTGGATGCAATGGGTCGACCCAAACCGCGGATGACGTGGGCGCAATACGCGTCTCGGATGCATCGTATGGCCAAACTTCCGTTGCTGCCCTTTAGAAGGGGAGAGACCCCTTTTCCTGAAGGGTAGACAATGGTGGTGGGTCGGTCGGCGTGATCCATCAAATCCCAGGCTGCATCAGGGACTTCAGTCACAAGTTCTTCCACATGGCCTTCGTCTGCGACAAGGACCAGGACGGGATGCTCTGGATGCCGGGACTTCAACCGATTGAGGCGTTGCACGGCGTCGTCGTTGGTGGCGTCGCATGCCAGCCCCCAAACCGTGTCGGTGGCATGCAGCAGCAGGCCGCCTTCGCGCAACACTTTCACGGCCTGACGTGCATCGTCATGCCAAGGTTCCGGCGACTTCCGCTTGGCACACATGTCAAGGACGTTCTGCTGCGAGCCAAGTTTCCACAGCGGCTTCCACTCGGGCCAGGGGATCGGGGTGCGGATCGCCTTTGAACGCTTGCCCAGTCACCTTTTCGTACAACTCCACGTATCGCGTGGTCACTGTGTCAAGGAACGCGTCGTCCATGTCGGGTGGCGTTTGTCCATCCTTGCCCATGAAGTCATGGTCCATCAACCATTCCCGGACGAATTCCTTGCTGAGCTGTCGCTGGGTTTCACCTGACGCTTGGCGTTCTTCGTACCCTTCGGCATAGAAGTAGCGGGAGCTGTCAGGCGTGTGGATTTCGTCAATCAAGGTGAGCTCGCCGTCTCGGAGGCCAAATTCATATTTGGTGTCCACCAAAATCAGCCCTTGCTTGGCGGCCATCTCCGTGCCGCGTTCAAAGAGTGCTCGTGTCACACGGACGAGTTCTTGCCAGAGTTCCTCAGTCACAATGCCCCGAGCCAAGATGTCTGCTGGGGCGATGTCTTCGTCATGACCTTCTTCGGCTTTGGTGGCTGGGGTGATGATGGGTTCCGGAAAGCGATCGTGCTCCTTCATGCCGTCGGGCATCGGTGCGCCACAGAGTTCGCGATGCCCCGCTTTGTATTGCCGCCATGCGTGGCCCGTGAGGTAGCCACGAATGACCATTTCCAATCGAATGGGTTCGCAGCGATGTCCCACGGTCACGTTGGGGTCTGGGCAGGCCACATGCCACGTGGGCACAATGTCTTTGACCGCATCCAAAAAGTGCATTGCAACGCCATTAAGGACTTGGCCCTTGAAGGGGATGCCTCGTGGCATGACCACGTCGAACGCGCTGATGCGGTCGGACACCACCGCCACCATGAGGTCGTCCCCAATGGTGTACATGTCACGGACCTTTCCATGGTAAGCATTGGTTTGTCCAGTAAACTGAAAATCAGTGTTTCGAATGGCCTTCATTCAATTGTTTGTTCAGGATTGTTTAAGGGGTTGTTTTGCCGGGTCTCTCGGGCGAGGCGTTTGGCTTCGCCTCGGGCTTCGGCTTCTTCTTGGCGTTTCGCGTCGTCTGCTTCGAAGCGGTCCACGATGGAGCTGACCAGGCGGTGCCGGATGATGTCCATCCCCGTCAGGCGAATCGTGGAAATGCCCTCCACATCCCCGAGCAACCGAATGGCGTCAAGCAGCCCAGACCGCTGGTTTCTCGGCAAGTCCACTTGAGAACCGTCGCCTGTGATGACAAATTTGGCGTCGCGTCCCATGCGGGTGAGGAACATCTTCATTTGGGCACTGGTCGCGTTTTGGGCTTCATCCAAAATGACAAAC
>JAOIQU010000035.1 GCA_028141885.1 Flavobacteriales bacterium
CTGGACGAACACGCCGTCGTATGACCCGCCGCTGAACACGTCTTTGTGGCCATCGTTGTCGAAATCGGCCACGCACATACCCCATTGGCTTGCCCCGCTGACCTGACCCAAATCGTAATCGACAAACTCGCCTCCCGTGGTTTGGTACAAGGTGTGAAGGTTGCGGCTTTGATCGAGGACAATCAAGTCGTCAAACCCGTCGCCGTCGAGATCTGCAAATCCAATGCATCCCCCGCTGTTGTACTCGTCAGGAAGGAGGTTGTTGGCGTTGGTGAAGGTTTGGGCATGGGTGGTCAAGGCAATTCCAAAAGCCAACAGAGTGAGAGTGGGTCTTCGCATGATTCTTCGTCTTGAAGATACGCCATCGAACTAAGGCAGTTGGCGTAACGTTGCCACGAGGGGTTATTCACATGGGTTAGAGGAGCAACTTCAGAGGGGGAGCTGCGAAGGCGGGCACGGAGAAAGTAGTTTGGACGTTCAGAGAATAGCGCCATGGTCCAACTGAACACTGCACACACATTGAAGGCCCTGATGGGATTGGGATTCGCCCTTTGGATGGGCGCGGCTTGGGCGGCGACGTCCAAAGGCGATGGCACGGGGTCGGAACCGGTGGCGACCAACGAGACGTACATCGCACAATGGCAGGGCGAGGCGTTGCGCCAAATGGAGAAGTACGGCATCCCCGCGAGCATCACGTTGGCGCAAGGCATTTTGGAAAGTGGCAATGGGGTGAGTGAGTTGGCGAAGCGGTCCAACAACCACTTTGGCATCAAGTGCCACTCGACGTGGACGGGCAAGCGCACCTACCACAACGACGACGAGAAAGGCGAATGTTTCCGTGTGTACGACGACGCGAAGGACAGCTACGAAGACCACAGTCACTTCTTGTTGCGAGACCGGTACGCGCGCCTGTTTGAGCTGGATCCGACCGACTACAAAGGCTGGGCGAAAGGGCTGAAAGCGTGCGGATACGCCACCGACCCGGCGTATGCGGACCGTTTGATCACCCTCATCGAGAAGCACGAATTGCATGTGCTTGACGAGCCTGGAGGGACGTGGTCCGGCGGTGGGGACGCGGTGGCTTCGAACGAGGCGGGAAGCGACGAGAGCGCGCCGAGGCGCAACGTGCGGGAACACGACGTGGTGCGCAAAGCGAGTGGCGGCGGCGGGACAGTGGAAGTGGGCAACCGCCATCGGGTTCGGACGACCGTGCACGGCGTGCAGTTTGTGTACGCGGAAGCTGGAGATACGCAGGCGTCTTTGGCCAAGGATTTGGACTTGATGCCCTGGCAGATTCGGACCTACAACGAGGTCGGCAAGCAGCACGAATTCCTGCAAGGCGACCGGATTTACATGCAGCCGAAGAAGGGGCATGCCGCCACGCCGTGGCATACGGTGCGACAAGGCCAAAACCTGTGGCAAATCGCCCAAATGCGCGGCATCCGAACCCCCGCCCTTGCGCGCAAAAACAACCTCAAGCCCAACGAAGTGCCGCGTCCCGGCACGAAGCTGAGTTTGCAGTGGCCCCTGAACAAAGAGGGCAAGCTCCCGTGGTGGGCGAAGGCGCTGGGCGCGGAGTGATACATGTAGGTGACGAGGGTCGCGCGCAAACGGAGGCCGGCTGACTAACTTGCAGGCACCATGCCGTTCTATCAAAAGCTGGGCAGCATTCCGCCCAAACGTCACACCCAGTTCCGCCAAGAAGACGGCGAACTGCATCACGAACAGTTGTTTGGAACGATCGGATTCGTCGGGATGAGCTCGCTCCTGTACCACCGCCAGCGGCCGACGCAGGTCGTGGAGGTGCTGGGCAGCGAGGACGTGAGGCCGGTGGCAGCCGTCGAGCGCAACTTGCTCAGCAGGAAGCTCGACGGGTGGGCCGTGAAGCCCGGCAAGGACTGGTTGGGCTCGCGCGTGCCCACGCTGTTCAACAGCGACTGCACCGTGGCCCTTGCCGCCCCGCCCAAGGTGGAGCGCGACGACATCTACAAGAATGCAGACCAGGACGAAGTGGTCTTTGTGCATCGTGGCGAGGGGGTGCTGGAGACGATGTTTGGGCAGATCGCCTACGGACAGGGCGACTACCTCGTGATTCCACGGGGTGTGATGCACAGATTCAAGTGGGCGACCGAGGACAACCGAGCCCTGATCGTGGAGAGCGCGTCGCCCGTGGTGACGCCCAAGCGGTACCGGAACCACTTTGGGCAGCTTCTCGAACACAGCCCCTACTGCGAGCGCGACCTTCGACCACCGAGCGCCCTTTGCAACGTCAGTGGCGAAGGCGACGGACCGTTCAAGGTGCGCATCAAAAAGGAAGGCATGCTGCACGACTACATGTACGCGAGCCACCCGTTTGACGTGGTCGGCTGGGACGGTTACCACTTTCCCTACGCGTTCAGCATCCACGATTTTGAACCCATCACCGGTCGCGTTCACCAGCCGCCTCCGGTGCACCAAACCTTCGAGACCGACGGCTTCGTCATTTGCAGCTTTGTGCCGCGCCTGTACGACTACCACCCGCTCTCAATTCCGGCGCCCTACAACCACAGCAACATCGACTCTGACGAGGTGCTGTACTACGTGGACGGCGACTTCATGAGCCGCACAGGTGTGGGCCCAGGCCAAATCACGCTCCACCCCGCTGGCATCCCGCACGGGCCACACCCCGGCACCTACGAAGGAAGCATTGGCAAGGAGCGCACCGAAGAATTGGCCGTGATGGTCGACACCTTCCGCCCCCTCCAAGTGACCCAACAAGCCCTCGACCTCGAGTTGGAGGGCTACCACCAAAGCTGGTTGTGACTCGCCTCGACGGCACACCCAGAAACGTTACGACCTCCCCGAAGAACCAGAAGACATGCTGACCGAACCCACCACCAACCTCGAAAAAGTCGTTCCTGAAGCCCACGACTTCCTGCCGTTGCTCGGGACGGACCACGTGGAACTGATTGTCGGCAACGCCAAGCAGAGCGCCTACTACTACATGGCGGCCTGGGGCTTCCAACCGTTGGCCTTCCGCGGCCTGGAAACCGGCAGCAAAGACCGCGTGAGCTACGTCTTGCGCCAGGACAAAATCACCCTTGTCCTCACCACCCCACTCGCCGAGGGCGGCGAACTCAACGCTCACCTCGACAAGCACGGGGACGGCGTGAAATCGGTGGCGCTTTGGGTGCCGGACGCGCGGAAGAGCTTTGAGGAGACGACCAAACGAGGCGCCGTGGCCGAGTTTGAGCCTGAGGTCCGGAACGACGACGACGGGGAGGTGGTGCTCAGCGCCATCAAGACCTACGGCGACACCATCCACGTCTTCGTGGAGCGCGAGAACTACAGCGGCGTGTTCCTTCCTGGCTACCGCACCTGGAACCCCGACTTCAAGCCCGCGCCCGTGGGCCTCAAATTCATCGACCACATGGTCGGCAACGTCGGCTGGGGCGAGATGAACACCTGGTGCAAGTTCTACGCGGAGGTGATGGGCTTTGCCCAGCTCGTGTCCTTTGACGACAAGGACATTTCGACGGAATACACCGCGCTCATGTCCAAGGTGATGAGCAACGGCAACGGCCGCATCAAGTTCCCGATCAATGAGCCTGCGGAGGGCCGCAAGAAATCCCAAATCGAGGAATACATCGACTTCTACCAAGGCGCGGGCGTGCAGCACATCGCCGTCGCGACCGACGACATCGTCAGCACCGTCACCGCCCTCAAGGACCGCGGCGTCGAATTCCTCTACGTCCCGGACAACTACTATGACGATATCCTCGACCGCGTCGGCGAAATCGAGGAAGACCTCGAACCCTTGCGCAAGCTTGGCATTTTGATCGACCGCGACGACGAGGGCTACCTGTTGCAGCTGTTCACCAAACCCGTGGTCGACCGCCCGACGATGTTCTTCGAGATCATTCAACGCAAGGGCGCCAAAAGCTTTGGCAAGGGCAACTTCAAAGCCCTGTTCGAAGCCATCGAGCGCGAGCAAGAGAACCGCGGCACGCTGTAACTTCAGCCTGTGAGCGACGCCCCCCTCCTTTCCCTTCGCGACATTCAAGTCGCCTTTGACGGCGGCAAGCCGGTGGTGAAAGGGGTGTCTTGTGACGTTTGGGCTGGGGCCACGACCTGCATCGTGGGCGAGTCCGGCTCGGGCAAAACCCTCACCTCTCTGGCCATCATGGGGCTGCTTCCCGGCAAGGGAAAGCTCGTCGCGGGCGAGGTTCGCGGGCCGGAGGGGGCGCTCTGGGCGGCCCCGGGCGAACACCACACGCCCGTAGGCCGGGACGTGGCCATGATTTTCCAGGACCCGATGTCGTCCCTGAACCCATCGATGCGGGTCGGGGCTCAGGTCGCCGAGCCGCTCGAACTTCACCAGGGCGTGAGGGGCGAGGCGGCCCAGGCTGAGGTTGCGCGCTTGTTTGCCGAAGTCGGCTTGCCCGAGGGGTCTGAGCGCAAATACCCGCATGAATTGAGCGGGGGCCAAAAGCAACGCGTCATGATCGCCCTCGCCTTGGCCTGCAACCCAAAGGTGTTGCTGGCCGACGAACCGACGACGGCCCTGGACGTCACGGTGCAGCGTGCCATCCTCGACTTGCTTCAGGAACTGCGTGACGCGCGCGGCCTCGGAGTGCTTTTTGTGACCCACGACCTCGACGTCGTCAAGGACATTGCCGACCACGTGGTGGTGATGCGTCACGGCACGGTCGTCGAGTCGGGACCGTGCGACAAGGTGATGCACACCCCCTCCCACCCCTACACCCAAGAGCTGTTGGCGGCCATGCCACAGCCGCTTGCGGGACAGCGGGGCGACGCTGAGGGCGAGGGCGCCGACGTGCCTTTGATCGACGCGCGCAATGTGGTGAAGCGGTACGTGACCAAAAAGAACCTGTGGGGCAAACCCCTCGAACACTTCACCGCACTCAACGGAGTCAGCCTGGCCATCGCCCCAGGGGAGCGTGTTGGGCTGGTGGGCGAGAGCGGGTCAGGCAAATCGACCCTCGGACGGGTCATGCTTGGGCTTGATGAGGCGGACGAAGGCGAAGTGAGGTGGAAGGGTGATGCCGCAGAAGGCCGGGCGTTTCGCCGGTTGGCACAACCCGTGTTCCAGGACCCATTCTCGGCGCTCAACCCGCGGATGACCGTAGGCGCGGCCTTGCAAGAAGCCGTTGACCAACGCCTCGCCATCGAGGGGCCGTCGGTGCGCGAATTGCTGGAAGAAGTGGGACTGACGGCCGACGATGCGACGCGACGTCCGGGCAGCTTCAGCGGCGGCCAGCGACAGCGCATCGTGCTGGCGCGGGCCCTGGCGCTGTCGCCGGAATTTCTGGTGCTGGACGAAAGCGTGGCGGCGCTGGATTTGCGGATCCAAGCGGAGATTTTGGACTTGCTCAAAGCCCTTTGCGAACGCCGAGGCCTCACGTTCTTGTTCATCAGCCACGACCTGAATGTCGTGGGGGCTGTGTGCGATCGCATCGCAGTGATGCAGGCTGGTGAAATCGTGGAGGAAGGCCCTGCAGCCCAAATCCTGAGTTGTCCACAACATCCCTACACCCAACGTTTGTTGTCAAGCCGTCCGGGGCAGAAAAGCAGGGGGCGCGTTGCGTAATTTGGACTCGCATTCCGCGATTTGCAATCCCACGTCATGTCCCTTGTTTTGAAATCCCTTGAGGATGGCATCCTCACTCTGACGGTCCATCGGCCGGAAGCCCTCAATGCGCTCAACCGCAACGTCATCGACGCCCTCAGCGCGGCCCTTGAAGCGGCCCAGGACTACCCAGACGTTCGCGTCATTGTCCTGACAGGTGCGGGAGAAAAAGCCTTCGTGGCCGGCGCGGACATCAAAGAATTCGCCGACTTCGACCAAGCCCAAGGCGAGGAGTTGGCGCGTCGCGGTCAGCGCGACCTGTTCGACCGAGTCGAGCAAAGCCGCAAGCCCGTGGTGGCGGCCATCAACGGATTCGCCCTTGGCGGCGGCTTGGAACTGGCCATGTCGGCCCACGTGCGCGTCGCCTCGACCAACGCCCGCATGGGACTGCCTGAGGTGAGTCTCGGGGTGATTCCGGGGTATGGTGGCACCCAACGTTTGGCCCAAATCGTCGGCAAAGGCAAGGCCCTGGAAATGGTCCTGACCGGCGGCATGATCGACGCGGAAGCTGCACTTGCCTGCGGGCTCGTCAACCAAGTCGTCGACCAAGACATCTTGCTCGAGACCGCCCAAGCGATGGCGGGCAAAATTGCCAAGAACGCCCCGACAGCACTGGCTGCAGCGCTGGACAGCGTGTTGGCTGGTTACAGCCGAGACGGATTTGGCGTGGAAATTGAACGGTTTGGGCAATGCTTCACCACCGACGACTTCAAAGAGGGCACGACGGCCTTCCTCGAAAAGCGCAAACCTCAATTCCCCGGAACATGAGCAACACGATGACAACCGAAGGCGTGTTGGTGCCCGTGGTGGCGAACACGCCCCACCCCCTGCCCGCCTACGGCACGCCCGACAGCGCAGGCCTCGACCTGCGGGCCAAACTCGACGCCCCCGTCGTGCTTCAGCCAGGCGAGCGCGCCCTGATCCCCACCGGACTGCACTTGGCCTTGCCGCGTGGATTTGAAGCGCAGGTTCGCCCCCGAAGCGGCCTCGCGTACAAGCACGGGGTGACGGTCCTCAACAGCCCTGGCACCATCGACGCGGACTACCGCGGCGACGTCGGGGTCATCTTGATCAACCATGGGCAAGCCCCATTCACCGTGGAAGACGGCGAACGCATCGCCCAACTCGTGCTCGCACGTTGCGAACGCGTGGCATGGGCCCTCACAGAAACCGTCGAACAGTTGCCAGAGTCCACACGGGGCGCTGGCGGGTTTGGCCACACGGGAACCTCCTGACAGCATGAACATCATTGTGCCCATGGCGGGCCGCGGAAGCCGCCTTCGCCCCCACACCCTCACCGTTCCCAAACCGCTCGTTCCTCTTGCGGGCAAGCCCATCGTCGAACGCCTGGTAGAGGACATTGTCCGAACGGCCCACGACGGGGTGGACAACATCTGCTTTGTCATCGGCGACTTCGGTGCCGAAGTCGAGCGGGAACTCGTGGCCATCGCCGAGCGACTGGGCGCCAAAGGGCACATCCGCTATCAGGACGAGCCGCTAGGCACCGCCCATGCCATCCTGTGCGGAAAGGACTTCCTCGAGGGGCCTGTGGTGGTCGCCTTTGCCGACACCCTGTTCCGTGCGGATTTCACCATCGACCCTGAAGCCGACGGGGTGCTGTTTTGCCAGCGCATTGAGGATCCTTCGGCGTTTGGGGTGGTCGTCACAGACGATGCGGGGACCATTGTCGACTACGTGGAAAAGCCTCAGGAGTGGGTGGGTGATTTGGCCATGATTGGCATCTACGCCTTCAAGGACGGCGCACGCTTGAATCGCGAACTCCAGCACCTGATCGACCACAACGTAATCAAAGGCGGAGAGTACCAGCTGCCGGACGCCTTGCGAAACATGACCAAGGACGGCCTGCGGTTTATGCCCGGCGAGGTGTCCGAGTGGATGGATTGCGGCAACAAGGCCGTCACCGTGGAAACCAATGCCCGAATCTTGAGCATCCTGCAAGAAGAAGGGCGTCTGGATGGCATTCCTGCGTCCGCGAAGGTGAAGGACAGCGTCGTGTTGCAACCCTGTCACCTTGGGGAAGGCGTGGTGCTCGAACGCGCCGTGGTCGGTCCTCACGTGACCCTCGGTCCTGGTACCGTGGTCCGCGACGCCCGCGTCAGCAACGCCCTGGTGGCTGGAAACAGCCTCATCGAACACGCCGTCCTCGACGGGGCCATGGTGGGCGCCAACGCCGCTTGGCACGGTTCTCCTGACGACGCCAGCATCGGCGATTTCTCCACCGTAGGCACGCCGCGCTCATGAATGTCAAAGGCTTCGTTGGAATCGCCTTGATCGGGCTGGCCCTCACCGGTTGCCAGCCCATGAACTCCTTGACCGGCAACAGCGTGCCCTACGGGAAGGAGACCCAGCTGGCCTATTTCGAAGGACAAGGACACCTGCTGAAGGGCGATTACGAGGATGCCTACGCGAGCTTTTTGAGCTGCGCGGAATCCGAGCCCGAGGAAATGGCGTTTCACTACCAACTCGGCAACATTGACCTCAAGCTGGAGCGCTTTGAAGCCGCCGAAATGCACCTCAATCGGGCGCACGACTTGGAGCCAGACAACACGTGGGTGCTGTACCACCGAGGCCTGGCACGCTTGGGGCAGGGCAACGGCGAAGGCGCCGAACAAGACTGGACGCCCTTTGTGACGGCTCGGCCAGGAGATTTGGAGGCGCTCCTCGAATGCAGCGATTTGCTCCTGAGCGAAGGCCACATCCTGCCCACCTTGAACCTCCTGTACAACTACGAGGAAAACGTGGGTCACGACGAAGACGTGCGCACAGAAGCCCTGCGCATTGTCGAGCTCACCTCCGACCCGGAGGGCGTGGGGCAGTTCTTGGAGCGCGCTCGAGAAGATTTTCCTGAGAGCGACACGTTCCAGCTACAATGGGCGCGGTACCTGATGGCCACGGGCGATTTGGACGCATGCCAAATCGAGCTGACCGCCTTGTCAACGCGCCGCCCCAACTGGGGAAAAGTGTCGTTCGAATGGGCCGAATACTGGACCCGCAAGGAAGACCTGCCTGCTGCCTTGCCACATCTCGAAAAAGCCATGGCCAGCGACGACGTTGCGGTGGAAAGCAAGCTTCGGGTGCTGGTGGGGTATGGGTATTTGGCCCAAGGCGACCTTGAATTTGAAGCGCCCTATTCATCCCTGCTCGACCGCATGATGAAACACCATGGGGACGAGCCCGCCGTGGTGGAAATGGCCTGCGATTGGGCCTACCAAAACAAACGCTACCACGAGGCCCTCGGCCTGGCCTTGACCCTTGTGGAGTTGGCGCCAGGGGCTGTGGAAACGTGGACCAACTTGATGGCGATTCGGATCGACATGAGGGATTGGGCTGCCATGGTCGAAGACGCAGAACAAGCCATCGCGCGCTTCCCCCTTGAACCGACGCTGTTCTACTTCCAAGGCACTGCAATGAGGGAAAACGGCCAGGACGACAAGGCCATCAAGGCCTTCAAGGCCGGTTTGGGTGTGGTCTTGGACAATCCCGTGCTTGAAGGGGCGCTGGCCTCTCAACTCGCGTGGTCACACCGCAGCTTGGGGGAACTCGACCGTTCGGAAGAAGCCTTCGAGCGCAGCTTGCGCGCCCACGAAGACGCCGTGGTGCTGAACAACCACGCCTACTTCATGGCCACGCGCAAGGACATCGAAGCCACTCCGGCTCGTCTGGCACGTGCCCTCGAATGCAGCACGCGCGCCAACGAATTGGCTCCGGGCGAGGGCAATTTCATGGACACGCAAGCGCACGTCTTGTACATGATGGGGTCGCATGAAGAAGCCCTGCAATGGATTTTGGACGCCCAAGACAACGGCATGGCCGGCGATCCGGTGGCGCTTGAACACGAAGGAGACATCCGCTGGGCATTGGGCCAAAAAGATGCCGCGCGCGAGGTTTGGCAAAAGGCCCTTGACTTTGGCGGCGACCAAAAGGTCCTCACACCGAAAATCAACCGCCCGTGACCGCATCCAGCACATGGCACATCGCTTCCCGTCGCTTCGTGTGGCTGGGGATGTTGGGTGCCTTGTTGTTGGCGACGGGTTGCCGAAACGTCCGGCACACCACCTCAGCCGCGCTTCCCGAACGCAGCGCTGACGAGCTGCTGGACAGCCTGAAATTCCGGGAGCCCACGTGGCAAACGCTGGGGTTGCGCATGGAGTCCTCGGCGCACGCCATGGACAAAGAAGGCAGCTTCACGATGAATGTGCGCATGGCGAAGGACAGCGTGATTTGGATGAGCATTTCTCCGGCCTTGGGCGTGGAAGCCGCACGCGTGCTGTTGACCCCTGACTCAGTGCAGGTGCTGAGCAAATTGCCAGGGTCGCGGTTTGTGTTTTTGGGCGGCTACGACGTGCTCTCTGAAGCGATGGACGCGCCGGTGTCGTTTGACCTTGTGCAGGACTTGCTCCTCGGTCAACCCCTCGACATGGAAGACGACGAGGTGTACATCAGCAAGGTGGACGGCGACCGATATGTGCTGCTGAGCAAGTACGACCGCAACGTCCGCAAACTTGTGGGCACCGACGACAAAGGCTTTGCCCCGGGGGACAGTTTGGCCATTGTGGCCAAGGACAAGAAGGCCGAGCGCCTTCTGGAAAAGGCCGAGCGAAAGGCCGAGAAAAAAGAGGTGGCGGCCGACAAGCTGGTCGTGAAGCGATACTGGCTGGATGGGGTGACGTTTGATCCTGTGAAGGACGTGATCGACGACCTGCTTCAATTCAGGACCGTCACTGTGGAGCGGGAGAATTTTGAAGACACGGAACTCGGCCGATTGCCCAACACCGTGCGCATGACCGTAACCAGCCCAGACGGCGACTTCGATTCGGTGTTTGAAACCAAGCGACGCCGAACAGGCCGCGCCTACGATTTCCCATTCAGCATTCCCGAAGGCTTTGAACGACGCACGACCCTTTGATATTCCCAAGGCCCTGAAGCAAGCCTTGGCGGTGCTCGTGCTGTTGGCGGGGGCGCAAGGGGTTTGGGCCCAAACCGGCGACAAGGCCGCCCTGCAAAAGGAGCGCGACCGCATCACCCAACAACTCAAAACGACCGAAAACCTGCTGAGCCAGGCCAAGCGCGACCGCAACAACGCCGCACAACAAGTCAGCCTGCTCAACAAAAAAATCGAACTGCGAGAACGGCTGGTCAAGTCCCACCAAGCGACGATTCGGTCACTTGAACGATCCATGCGTGGCACGGACACCGAGTTGCGCACCCTCGAAGGACACGTCGCTGCCCTCAAGGACGAATATGCTCGTATGGTCCAACAGGCATACCGCATGAAGTTGGGCACGAACCCGCTGCTGTTTGTGTTTGCCGCCGAGGATTTCAGTCAGGCCGCCCTGCGCTTCCGGCTCGTTCAATCCTACACCACCGTTCGCAAGGAGCAGGTGAAGCAGATTGAGGAAGCCCAAACCGACCTCGCGGAAGTGCGGGTCACACTCAACGAAGAGCGGACTGAGGTAGAGCGGGCCTTGGCAGAACAACAGGCGGAACGCGATGCGCTCCGTGCCGACAAGGGAGAACGGACCGCGCTTGTGGACCAGCTCCAAGCCGAGGAAAAACGCCTTCGGAAAGCCCAAAAAGCCCAGGAAAAAGAACGCCAGCGCCTGAGCGACGAAATCAAGCGCATCATCGAGGCGGAGCTGGCCGCCGAACGCGCCTCTGCGGCCGGGGAATTCGCCCTGACGCCGGAAGGCAAAATCGTCTCGGAAGCCTTTGAAAAGAACCAACGCTCCTTGCCTTGGCCGGTGATGCGGGGCGTGGTGACACAAGGGTTTGGGCGACAACCACACCCGACCCTCGACGGCATCACGATCGACAACAACGGCATCGACATCACCACCGAGGCGGGGAACCGTGCGCTGAGCATTTTCCAAGGCACCGTGTCGAGCGTCTTCAACCTTCCGGGCGCCAGGACCAGCGTGATCGTCACCCACGGCGCCTACCGCACGGTGTACACCAACCTTGCGAACTGCCCAGTGTCCAAAGGCACCACCGTGGATGTGGGGACCTTCCTCGGCAACGTCGGCGGAGCGGACGGATCCAACAGCGTCTTGCACTTTGAGGTTTGGAAGGTGGCGGGCAGCGAGCGCACGCCAGTTGACCCCAGAAAATGGCTCAAGGCCAAATGACGTCGCTCCACCTCAAGTGCTCGAATGGCCCGTTCAGGGGATTGCGCATCATGGCGAACCTGCGACCTTTGCAGCCGTGAAGATTGCGCTTGTCGGCAACCCCAATACAGGGAAATCCACCCTGTTTCAGCGCCTCACTGGCACCTCGGTGTCTTTGGGGAACTTGGCCGGCGTGACCGTGGCCACGGCCACGGCCCCTTGCAAGGTCCGCGGATCCGAGCATTGGCTCCTCCACGACTTGCCGGGCATTTACAACCTCCACGCCCAAACCGAGGACGGCCGCATCACCCAGCGCACGCTCTTCGATGCGAACCACCCCCATCACCCTGAGGTCATCTTCTTGGTGGCCGACGCCAGGACCCTCAAGGGACAGCTGTTCCTCGCCCTTCAAGTGCGGGAACTCGGGGTGCCGTGCATCTTGTTGCTGAACGACATGCGCCGGAACCCTTCCGCGCCCGACGATTTGATCCAAAAGGCCGAGACGCTCTCACGCCACCTCGACCTCCCCGTCCAAATTGTCAATGCCCTGGACGACGATCCCGTGGCTTGGGTTTCTGTCCTTGCTCCGCTCGTCGACACCAAACGCATTCCTGCACTCGACACGCCACCTTGGCCTGGGGACCTCAAAAGTGCCGCCAACCAACTGCAAGGCGCCATGCCGCACCTCACCCCTGAGGTGTGTACGCACCTCCTGCGCATGAACGATGCCCCCGAATGGCTGTCGGATGCGGAGCAAAACGCGTGGCGTGCGGCCCGCGTTCCCCTCGAGCGCGCCGCCACCTTGCAATTGAACGAAGCGGGAGAGCGGATGGCGCACATCCAGCGCATCCTTCCTGACGCAGAATCATCCACGGCCCCTGCCGACAACACAAGCCGACGACTCGATCGGGCGATGGCCCATCCGGTGTGGGGGGTGCTGGGGTTTGGGCTTCTGTTTTTTGTGATGTTCCAAGCGGTGTACAGCTGGGCCACGGTGCCCACTGATCTGCTCGACGGGTGGATGGCCTCGGGCATTGATGCGGTCAGTGCCGCCTTGCCCGACACGTGGTGGAGAAGCTTGATTGTGGATGGTGCGTTGGCTGGGCTGGCTGGCATCTTCATCTTCCTGCCCCAAATCATGATCCTCTTTGGGTTCACTGCCCTCCTCGAGCACAGTGGGGCCATGGCCCGGTTGGGCTTTGTCGGGGAGCGGTTCCTGCGCAAGCTTGGACTGGGCGGGCGCAGCACGGTGAGTCTGGTCGGCGGGATGGCGTGTGCCGTGCCCGCGGTGATGGCCGCGCGGGCCCTCCCGGACCGTCGCGAGCGCCTGCTCACCATCCTCGTCACGCCCCTGATGACCTGTTCCGCACGGCTGCCCGTCTACGCCTTCCTGATCGCCTTTGTGGTGCCGGACGGGACGTGGCTGGGCATGAACCGCCAAGGGCTGTTTCTCTACGGCCTCTACCTCGCCAGCACCGCGGCCACGTTGCTCATGGCCTGGCTCCTTCACAAAAGCTTGCCCCAAGACCGCGAACGCCTCGAACACGCCGAAGAGTGGCCCCCTTACCGCATCCCTCGCCTTTCACTTGTCTTGGGCAACATGGTCCGCCAGGGCTCTGTTTTCGTCAGGTCCGCAGGGCAGGTCATCCTGGTGTTGAGCGTGGTGCTTTGGGGGCTTGGATTTTGGGGGCAAGGCTCACTCGCCGAACGCCAAGCCATGGAGCCCGCCCAACGCCTCGAAACAAGCGTTCTCGGTGCTGTGGGTGACGCCATCGAACCCATCGTCACCCCCCTGGGCTACGACGGCCGGTTGGGCATCGCGGTGTTGAGTTCTTTCGCCGCGAGAGAGGTCTTCGTGGGCACCGTCCAAACCCTCTACCCGACGCCGGACGGCTCGACCCCCAAGGTCAGCGAACTCAAGGCACGGCTGGCCGAGGAAACGCATCCCCGCACAGGACGGCCTTTGCTCACGACCGCATCCGCCGCCTCGCTCATCGTGTTTTACATGTTTGCCATGCAATGCTTGAGCACGGTGGCAATCGTCCGGTCTGAACTCAACAGCTGGCCTTGGGCGCTGGGACAAGCTGCGACCCTGACACTCTTCGCTTACGTGCTTGCGTGGATCACCCACGCGGTGCTCGCTTAATTTGGTGTTACCCCACTTGGGAGGTGTCGGCAGCCATGCGCACCCAAAGGTGGGCAGCCGCTTCTTTGCGAACTGACAGGGTCCTGCCGCACGTGCAGATCGCCATGGGGCCGTTCGATGGCGACACGTGGCGGACTTCCACTTTGGAGCCAATACAGCATCCCATCTGAACAAGAGACAACACCTCTTCAGGCGTGTTGACCCGTTCGATGACCCCACATTCTTTGGGACCCAATTCAGAAAGTCGTTTCATCGACATGCTGCAAAAATAGGCAGGGCCATCAGCACCGGGGGCTCCCCTGTTTGGGGGATTTATAACACCGCTGCTTTTACAAAGCCCGCAAGCGTCACGAATTTTCTTGCACTTCGCGAAGTCCGCTGTACATTTGCGTCCGCTCTGGGCATTTAGCTCAGCTGGTTAGAGCGCTACCTTGACATGGTAGAGGTCA